>NZ_JAUBTQ010000008.1:0-170908 GCF_036702515.1 Microcoleus sp. BROC3 | reverse complement strand
AATTTTTAAACTACGACTCATAAACGCACCATAAAAGCTATCTCTCTATTATATGCAACTTCACATAAAATTGGTATAAACAGTATTTATACTCATTGCATATTTGAGATGCTCCCAGTGCTATTAATAAAAGTAGGGTCATTAATCTTTGACCCTTTAAGCCTGTACCCTCTAAATAATAGCCTCCACTTTTATAATCGCGGAACATTTCTTCAATTCCCATTCGCTTCTGATAGGCAGCGATCGCTTTCTTGAGCGAGCCTATGTTTGTCAGAATAAACCAACCCTCCTTAACCGACACCCCTCGATATTTTCTATTCCACTTACAAGCAATATCAAATCCCTCGATAGGTTGAGTTTTTCGGACTTTGACTCCTGAGAAATAAATAGAAATTCCGGGAACAAATCCGACCTTTTTCAACGGTTCCCAAATCTCTGGTTCGGTTGAGATACAGAGAGAGCATTTTAACCTCAAACAAAAATGTAGATGCTTCTCTCTCAGCCAATTAGCTAGCTCGATCGAGCAAAATTCTCGGTCTCCCATTACTACTACTTGATAATCTTTCAATATTGGTAAAATTTCTGCGATCGCATCCTTTTGCTCAGCTACATTGCTGCTTCCTAGTTTTGGTAACAGCGACCAGGATAAAGGGATAGCTCTTTTCTCCCATACCAGAGCGATCGTGAGTATGTTGATACAGCCCCATTGGGTGCGATCGATAACAATTGATAAAGTCTGACCCGCTTGGCAATAAGTAGTTAACCAATAAGTAATAATGGGATACCAAATCCGATCGATCGTTAATTGAGGTAAACTCAAGAACCTTTGTAATTTGCGACGCCGACTTTCGGTAGTAATCGGGTAGGGAAACACAGATGCTAATCGTTCTAACTTTACTTGTCTTTGAGATTGCAGCAGTTCGAGCAAGATGCCTAATATTAAAAACTGAGCGCGAGTTAAGTGTTGTTGGAGATGTGTCTGATAAAATAGGAGTAGCATATTTTTTGATAGGTCGTTGGGAACCTTCTTCTGACCTATCTTTTTTTACCACAAGTCGGTTAACACCTCACTCTATCTGGGTTGCGGCGGGGTTGTCCCCCCCCCAGCTGGCTTTGAAGTCAGAGATTCCAACCACCAAGAGACTTTAAGTAACTTTTTTAGTCTTTTTTTAAACTCTATATCTGCCGATTTGATTGAGTTTTTTGATGCTATAGCAGTTCTCAATAAAGTGCCTGAATTTTTGGTCGGGCGAGTTATCGTTCACGGCGCTCCGACAAAATTATTTTTAACTCCCCAACGCTTAAATCAATTCTTTCTTGGTAATCTACTTTCCTGAAACAGTCCTCAACTTCTCCATGTCATTGTAGCCTATTTTTAGAGAAATGGTATTAAATTACACCAGCCAACTGAACGCCAAAAGATCTGAGCTTCAGCGATCGCACTTTGGGCCTGCAATAGCGCGTGAGGCGGGATATAAACTTGAACCTACCCATCTCGACCGCGAGTTTGAAAATGGGTTTGTTTCAGCAAATCGGCTGCTAATTGTAGGTCTCGTCTGATTAAATAATCGTATTTATCCCCAGCGGAACACTTGATATTTTGGTTGGCTAGTGTACTGAAGTCGGGATCGTATTTCTTCCCTTCAATTGCAGCTTGCAAGTTTTGAAAGTTTGACAGCACCCCTCGTAGTCCCTGGTCATCAATGTAGTGCTACAACTTACTGTTGGTAGTCCAACTTCGCTCAAAATTATCCAGCCAAACCGATTGTCCCCGTCGCCGCAGCGATCGCCACAAATTCATATCATTTTAGGGTTAGGGAATGGGATACAACCATTTGCGAAATAATTGTGTTAAGCGGGGCATGACCAAATAGGTGAGCAGGATAACAGTGAGACCTGTGATCGTCAGAGATGTGAGCAAGGCAGGAAGCCCTGATAGTAGCGGTACCAGCAAACGATTGAGAATAGAAATGGTAAAAAACACTCCCAACCATGTAACTAACGCCATTTTGTAGCGAGGGGGTGGAGCCTTCATCGATTTATTGGGCAGCGTAAACCAGGTTTCCAATCCGGTCAGGGTTTGAATATCTTCTGGCATTTCAATCAATGGCTGCAATCGCTCAATCCACTCTCGCCGAACATCAGATTCTAGCCATGTCTTGAGATTGTCGTAGCAATCGAACTTGAGAATTAGCACGTACTCAGGATGGGCGTGATGCTGGGGTCGAATAGTGCTGACACCTAGATATCCCTTGAATTTTCGTGCATCTGCGGCGATGCCATGAAACCAGGCTTCATAACCTTCCTCGCGCCCCGGTTTCACGACATGAGAGATCACAGCGGTGACTAGATAGTTTTCTTCACTGGTATTGCTCGCCAACGGTTCTTCCAACATAGAATTTAGATAATCAACTGAGAGAAAAGTTTTATTCAGAACAACGACCCTAGAGACACCAAATTGCTGGGCAATTTTCGGCAGCACGTCTTGAAACAGAAGGGAGATTAACTAATGCGATCGCGCAGTTTTGGGATGAGAGGAAATGACTAGCGAGATCGAGCAGCTTGTAAGGCAGTTTGGGCATCGGCGATCGCCTGCGTTCGAGCCTCGTCTCCACCCATGAGATTCTCGGCATGGACGACTTCAATATCAGTGATGCCCATAAACCCAAAAATGAGTCGCAGATAGGGTTCTTGGAGATCGTAGGCATGGTAAGGCGTATCTTTGGGATAGGAACCCCCCCGTGCCGTGACAATCAACATCTTTTTCCCTTGCACCAATCCTTTGTAACTGCCATCGGCTTCAACGCTGAAAGTACGACCCACACGCACAATTTGATCGAGGTAGGCTTTGAAGTTGGCAGGAATGCTGAAGTTGTACATCGGGATGCTGAAGACATAGCGATCGGCTGCCAAAAATTCATCGACTAGCTCATCTGAAATCCGCATAGCTTCAGCACTTTCAGGGGAGTGTCGATCGGGTGGTGTAAATGCTCCGGCAATCCAGGCTTCTGTTACGAAGGGAACCGGATGGTGTCCAATATCTCGGTAGGTTACGGTATCGCTTGGATGAGCAGCTTCCCAATTTGAGATGAACTCTTTTGCAAGGCTGCGGGAGACTGAGCGATCGCCACGGGGACTGGAATCAAGATGGAGAATATGAGTCATTTAATTCGCCTCAAATTGTGAAATAGTTCGGTTTAGACAAAGATTTGCAATTATTGACAAGAGCTATTAAAAACACCCTCTACGTGACTTACAACGAAGTAGTTGTCACCGCTACGTTTCACGTAAGGTTTATAACCTAGCGATGACAATATTAACTCAGTTACACAGGAGCTAAATAAAGTAGGCGCTTTCTCACTACTTACTGGGAGATCCAGCATTTGCCGTTGCTGCATAGCTGGTCATCAGGTTTTTGTAGTCAGGAATAAACTCTGCTAAGAGACTACCCAGTCCTTCAATATCGTTGCGCCAGTCACGGTGCAATTCACACACAACGCTAAACCAATTGACCAACTGAACTCCAGCACGAGACATTCGATCCCAAGCTGCATAGCGACAGGCTTCATCGAAGGTTCCAGAGGCATCAGTGACCACAAAAACCTCATAACCTGCCTCCAATGCCGAAAGCGCACAAAAAGTAACACATACATCAGTGACAATTCCGGCCACGATCAATTGCTTCTTGCCTGTTGCTTCTACTGCTTTAACAAAGTCCTCGTTGTCCCAAGCGTTGATTTGTCCGGGACGCGGAATAAAGGGAGCATCTGGAAACTTCTCCTTCAGTTCAGGGATGATGACTCCATTGGGGCCTTGCTCAAAGCTAGTTGTCAAAATTGTAGGCAGGTTGAAAAATTTGGCTGCACTTGCCAGCGCCAGCACATTATTTTTGAAGTCGGCGGCACCAATATCACGCACAAGCGAGAACAGTCCAGTTTGGTGATCTACCAGCAGAACCGCAGCATTATTCTTGTCTAGACGGTTGTATTTGAATGTAGACATGAGGTATATATCCTATTTGGGTTATGGGTGAATGAGGAATTGCAGATTCACCGACTATCTTGCGCCAAGTCTAGCTCATCACGCATGAGATAATCACTGGTCACATCGAAAGTATCTGCTATGTTCAGAATCATTTTAGGATTGGGAACTTTCCTCTCTTTATCTAGTTGTGGTACCACTGTATTATGAAGCCAGACAAATTGTCTATATCTGTTGGTGTTAAACCACACCGATTTCTCAGGTAATATAGTTTCTCTGCCAACGGCTTCATAAAACTTAGTTGACCTAACAGAGCAAATGACGCTAAACTTTCATAGTAATAGCTATGAATTGATGCAATACAATACATCTATAACTCAATAATTATGCCGCTTTCCCTGATAAAACACAAGGTTTTACCCAATGTAGGTGATACTGAAACCTCTCATAAACATCTCACGTGTGCAGAGTATTTTGCAGGAATTGGTTTAGTAAGATTGGGGCTAGAGCAAGTAGGCTGGAAAGTTGTTTTCGCGAATGATTGGGCACAGGATAAATTTGAGATGTACTCTGCTAACTTTAAAGATGCAAGTCAGCATTACAAGGTTCAAGATATTTTTTCTGTTTCCCATGCCGACATTCCCAATACACTACTTGCAACGGCTTCCTTTCCCTGCATCGATTTATCCTTAGCAGGCAACTTGAAGGGTATTAGTGGTAAAGACTCTAGCGCTTTTTGGGGCTTTACTCAAATTCTTGAAAATCAGGCTAATAAGCCTCCCCTTGTGATGCTAGAAAATGTGGCTGGTTGGCTTACTTCAAATGGTGGGCAAGACTTCAGACTCACTATTCAGGAGTTGAACCGTTTGGGTTATGCCTGTGATGTTTATGCCATCAATGCAGCCCATTTTTTGCCTCAAAGTAGACTGCGAATTTTTGTAATAGGAGTGCATAATACACCCAATGTAAATCAAAACCTATCAATTTTTGCAAGACGTTCTTTTTCACTTAAAACTCAAGCACTTAAAAAAGCAATTGCGGCTAATCACGATCTAAGTTGGAATTTTGTAGAAGTTCCACCATTACCTGAAAAAGTAAAAACTGATGTGAGTTGTGTTGTAGAAAATCTATCAGATGATGATAATCGTTGGTGGGTTGATAATGAAGTGAAACGTCATTTAAATATGATGTCACCTGTCAATCTAGACTATCTAAAAGAAGTGCAGGACTTACCATATTACTCCTACTGCACGATGTATAGGCGGGTACGCGCGGGAAAGCAACGAGCAGAACTTAGAAAAGATGGTATGGCAGGTTGCCTAAGAACAGCCAGAGGTGGTAGTAGTCGGCAAATGTTGGTCAAAGTTGGACAAGGAACTATCAGAATGCGCCTGATGACACCTCGTGAATATGCAAGACTACAAGGCGTTCCAGAGAATTACCCCATTCCATCACAAATCAATCAAGCTTTAACTGGATTTGGTGATGCTGTTTGTGTGCCTGTCATTGCCTGGGTTGCCGAAAATATCTTGAATTCTCTAGTTAAGTCGCTTTAAGGAAATACGTTAGCTCTCCATCGCTAATTTTTAGAATCTGAATACCTTGACTCCTGACAAACCCATAAGTTACCGCGCGTCGGAACCTTTGCCTTTCTGCGGTTTCATAATTTTGAAGAAGTTCGGGTAGCCATCTCTCAAACGTGGCAATCATCTTGGTACGGTCGACTAACCAAACCTCGACATTCATGTAAGTTAAACTTCTAGCAACAAAAATGTGATCTACATCTCTCTCGCAGGTTAGTTTATTCAGCCCACCATTCCTATGGTATTGATACTCAAAGCTGCCTCCAATGACAGCAGATTTAACTTCGTAGTTCACCAAATCTGCTCCATTACCGCTTCTGGCTCTATCGTTCACTAAAATGGCAGAAAATACCTCCCAATCTTTTGAGCCTACGCTTCCTTGTAGGGAGAAACCATATCGCCCATAAATTTCGGCTTTATCGCGGCTGTATTCCAGAATATATGTTCTATAAAAATAATAAGCTTCTTGGACTTGAAGCGTTGACACACAAATCACCCTCACAAGTGCTGCACATTGATGATGAGTATACGAAAAAATGCGTCATTCCATACAATAATGAGCTGCATAATACTTGATCGCCCTAATCTCGACACACGTTACACCAACGCCCCTAACGCTTTCAATGTCGATTTTTGAGCGATCGTCAATCCCGTTGCCCCTCGAATATTCATGCCTTCAAACAGCCGATCGCCCATCAACGTCCTAATACAGCCACCAGTTGCGACATCCCACACTTTAATGGTGCGAATGATAGATTAGGTCTTTTGGGCAATGATATAAACATGATTTTCAGGATACTGGTCATATTCGAGATGGCGGCAGGTGCAATGATGCTCAACCAGAATTTGCAGGAAAGTATCTACACCCAAAGTGCTGTAATCAAAGTCTTGACCTTGAAATGCTCCCGAAACCTCGCTGCTTGTATGTCCGCCGCCACAAGTGAACAGGAGCACTCCATTGGGTTCAAGCGCATCGCATAGCTTTTGTATCACAGGCGCTTGCTTGTTTATTGGCAGATGAAACGTGCTATCCCACGCTGCAATCAGGCTGTAAAGTTTCGGCGGCTGCCAATCACAAATGTCTTCCCGGTAAAACGTGATTTCTGGATGTAGCCGCTGGGCTAAATCGATCATTTCGCTAGAAATATCAAGTCCTTCAGGCTGAAATCCATGCTTGGATAAACTGTTAATAAAACGCCCGCTACTTCCACACCCGACATCAAGTGCTGCGTGCTGCTTAGAAGTAAATTCGATCGCCCGTTCTAATTGGGCAATCCCGTAGGTTGAATCTTGATGCTCAGTTTGCCACCATTGGGCAATTCGGTCGTAGCGCGCCGATGTATCATTTGGCTCCATAGAGTGACCTCATAAGTGGCGATCGAAATTTTCAGGACAATTAAAATCTTTCTCCACGCTACGCACAGACTACACCAAGGCCCCTAACGCTTTCGTTAGAAAGGCAGGCATGAGCAGACGAGGAGGAAATAAACTTTACTCCTATATCATTAAATCTTGAACACTACCAAATTTTTCAATGTTTCAACTTATGGCTGTTAGTGGGAAAGTGGCGATTTCTGTTGAAGATTCTGGCAGAGGAGGGCGCAGACAAAGATAAACTAGCGGCCCTAACAGCGGAACTAGAGAGACTGCCCAAAAAATGCGATCGTCCGCAAGTCCACGGCGTGCCATGTCGTCTCCCAAAAGTGAGGGAAATATTACAGCCATCAAGCAACAATCCCAAGTTATTAAATGCACAAAAGGAATTGACTGCCACTGCTTGACAAAATCTCCCCAATCTCCATTTAAGCAAGCCCAAGCTAACAGCCAGATAGTAGTTAGTAAAAGTACAATGCCTGTCCAGCGGGAGTCTGATATTTTGATCGACATATCTTTGCGGCCGGAAAATTGTGGCTGGGGCTGGCGGAGGAGTAAGTAGGGAATTAAGCCGAGGATACCGGCGCCGTTGGAAGCGATGAAAGCAGGCAAGCGCGGATATATTGTGGGTTCTCTCATCAATGAATAGGAGGCAAGCGTAGATCATCGGCCAGACTCCCATGAGAGCGAATATGGTGACAAGGTAGGGGTTAATTCCTTCTAGCTGCAACTTGAGCATTTTTTCAAGAACTGTTAGCGTTCCGGGCTGATCGAGAGGAGCTAGCAGCAATATCTAGGCAATAAATGTTGCCCATAGCAACCCCAGAAACATTTTTGTTTTCATCAGATATAACCAGTAGTGGAAGCCGACTAAACTAAATTATGGTAAACTAGCGGCCGAGTTAGCGCCGTCTATCTTAGGTCATAAGCAGTTCGATTGGAACAGCGGCTGGAAACCCCGTTTTAGTCCGGGGATGAAAGGATATACAGCAGGCGATCATTACTTTAGGCAGACGCAAGAGCAGCGCCAGGAAAGATACATTTTAAACAATCTGTTGTTTTTATTACAAAACCCTTTATAAAAGGAGTTTCAGCGGTGAACTTAATATCTGTAGAGGGAGTCAAAGCGCTGGTACAACAATCTGCTGGATTGTGCGTCTCTATTTATATGGCAGTCGCTCAAGGAACAGAAACTCAACAAAATCCGATTCGGTTCAAAAATTTAATCAGAGAGGCTGAAGACAAAATAGTAGAGTACGGATTTGATAAGAAAGAAGCGGCGGAATTGCTAGAGCCAGTCCGAGCAGAAGCAGCGATAAAATTTCTGCGGATTTGAAAGAAGCTGTTTCGGCTGCTTATGTTGGACGGGTCGATCGACTGTTTGTTGCTCTTGGCGTTCAGCAGTGGGGTACTTTTAATCCCGAGACGAACGCGGTGCAAATCCACCCCGAGGCAGAATTGGGCGACGAAGATTTGTTGAATGCCGCAGCAATTCAAACTATTCTCAACGGCGGAACTGTTTACGCAGTGCCGCCAGAAAAAGTGCCGGAGGAGGCACCTGTAGCTGCTATTTTTCGCTATTAATTTACCAGGTTTAAACCAATGGAATCTACTTCAATGACAAATTCCGACAAACAAAACCAAAGTAGCAGCGGCGATACCGAACGCTGGGCATCTTTAATTGGTGGCGGCGCGCTGGTGCTTTTTGGTTTGTCGCAGCGTTCTTTGAGAGGTGCTTTGCTGGCGGTTGCGGGCGGTGGTTTAGCGGCTCGCGGGCTGGGGGTTGTGGAGGGTTTGCAGTCTGCTGCCGATCCGAATCAAAGCATTAAAGTTGAAAAGACCGTGACGATCGACAAACCGGCTGATGAATTGTACCGTTTATGGCGCAATTTTGAAAATTTACCTCGGTTTATGAAGCATCTCAAACACGTTACGGTAATAGATGAAACACGTTCTCACTGGATTGCCAGCGCGCCGATGGGCAATAGTGTGGAATGGGATGCAGAGATTGTCCGCGAAGAAGAAAATCGCTTAATTGCTTGGGCGTCTGTGGAAGGATCTGATGTTGACAATTCTGGCTTTGTGCGCTTTCAACCGGCATCTGCAGGACGCGGTACAGAGGTAAAAGTTGTGATCGAATACAACCCTCCGGGCGGTGCAATTGGTGCTGGTGCTGCTAAACTATTTGGCGAAGCTCCCGAACAGCAAATTGCCAATGATTTACGTCGCTTTAAGCAGTTGATGGAAGCTGGGGAAATAGCGACTACGGAAGGTCAATCTTCGGGCCGCAAGTAATAAGTTAGATGGTGTCCCCCGATTTAACTCACCGAACAGCACTATTCTCAAGAACAGGCAAGATGCCTGTTCCACAAAGAGTGAATTTCTTGTGGGGTGGGCATCCTGCCCGCCCATAAAAAGCTTATTGAAAATGGTGCAAGATGTCAGATATAACATCTTTGTTGTTTACCTGATTAGCTGATGTCATCTCAAGTGGTGTTTGGAAATGCGGGCGCTGAAGGTGCAAGTCGGGGCGGTTGGTTTGCGGGTCACTTTATGACGGCTGAAGATGACCCGCGATCGACTTCTGTTTTAGAAGTAAAATGGGGCACTCACCCCGCCGGAGATTGTAGGACTCAGTGGGCGGTAAATGCGGCAGCCACGACGCTTTCTATCCTGGTAAAAGGGCGGTTTCGCCTGCAATTTCCAGAGCAAGAAATCTTGCTTTCTCGCGAAGGAGATTATGCTCTCTGGCTGCCGGGAGTGCCTCATTATTGGTCGGCCGAGGAGGATTCAGTTATCGTGACTGTGCGGTGGCCTTCCCTGTCGGGAGATAGCTCTGGAATTAAGAATTAACTTTAACTTCTGGAACCAAAACGCGGCCGTTATAACCCGCGCGCTGGTAGCGATCGATCGCCTCTGATGCGATAACACCGGCTTTCCCACTCTCCGCCAGCGCTACGCAAGCACCGCCAAAACCTCCGCCCGTAAGCCTTGCGCCGAAGACTCCGGGGATTGACTGCAAGATGGCCGCCAGCGTGTCTACTGCCGGCACCGAAACTTCGTAGTCGTCGCGCTGGCTGGCATGGGAAGCATTCATTAACTCGCCAAAACGTTTTGCTGGCACAGATTTTACCGCTTCGAGGACGCGGTTGTTTTCGGTAACGACGTGCCGCGCTCGCCTTCTGAGGGGTTCCGGCAATACTTCGACAGCTTGGGGGTCGGCGATATCCCTCAGAGCTTTAACTCCCAATATCCGCGCGGATTCCTCGCACTCGGCGCGTCGCTGGTTGTAGCCGCTTCCTGCTGCCAGTTCGTGGCTTTCGCCACTGTCAATTATTAAAATTTCTGTGTTTGTGGGAAAAGGTATCGGGCGGCATTCGAGGCTGCGGGTGTCGATCAATAGCATGGTGTTGGTGTCTGCTAAACTCGACGCCATTTGATCCATGATCCCGCAGTTCAAGCCGGCATATCGGATTTCGACTTGCTGTCCGATTTGAGCTAGCCGCACGTCGTCTATGGGCAGGTTCAGCAGCGCGCGCAGTCCTCTGAGGGTTGCTATTTCTAAAGCGGCGCTGCTGGACAAACCGGCTCCGATCGGCACAGTCGAGGTAATGTAGAGATTTATTGGCGGTATTTTGTATCCTTCTTTTTCTAAAAGTCTCAGGCAGCCACAGATATAACTGACGAATTTTTGCGGTATGGTATCGTCGTCTGAATAATTTATGAGTTCGTCATATTCTGCTGAATAAAAATGGTGTCGCTCGTCGCTGCTGAAGCCGATTTGTACTGTGGTGCGCTGGGGAATCGCTGTTGGAAGTACAAATCCATCGTTGTAGTCTGTGTGTTCGCCCAGCAGGTTTACTCTGCCGGGGGCGCTGGCTGTGGTTTTGGGTAATGTACCAAATACTCGTTGGAATTTCATTGTTGGGGAAATTGGTAATTGGTTCTTGGTTATTTGTTATTGGTTATTTGGAAAAACAGCTATCCGTGTATCCGTGCCTTCCGTGTTGTGCTGTTGGTAATGGGGAAGAAATAAATTTATTTTTTATCGTTTGTCCTTATTATAGTGCCCAATTTTTTTGGTGAATTCAACCCCTGTTAACAAAAATAAACATGACCCTAGGTTAGGAAAAGATATAGAGCTGTGATAAAATGACAGGCTAAGATTTCTCCAAAAATTCAAAAAATGCGATCGACCAGACCCCGGAAACAGTTTGCTCAACATTGGCTCAAAAGCGAGAAAGCCTTAGATAAGATTGTGAAAGCGGCTTCTTTGAACCGCGATCGCGTCCTAGAAATTGGGCCGGGGACGGGGATTTTGACTCGGCGTTTGCTGCCTGCGGCTGAGTCTGTTGTTGCTGTGGAGATCGATCGAGATTTGTGTCTCAAGCTAGCCAAACAACTCGGCAAAACCGACAATTTTTTACTGCTGCAAGGCGACATCCTGGAAATGGACTTAGATGCTGAACTAACGGCTTTTCCAAAATTCCAAAATCCCAATAAAGTTGTTGCCAATATTCCTTATAATATTACCGGCCCGATCCTGCAAAAACTGCTGGGAACGATATCTGTTCCTGCTGCTAAACCCTTCGATGCGATCGTGCTGTTAGTGCAGAAAGAAGTTGCCCAAAGGCTTTACGCTAAACCGGGTTCGACAGCTTTTGGCGCTTTGTCGGTGCGGGTGCAGTATTTAGCAGAATGCGAGTTAATTTGCGATGTACCCTCTAAAGACTTTTTTCCGCCGCCAAAAGTCGATTCTGCCGTGGTGCGGCTGCTTCCCAGACAGATAGAAACTGCGGCGGTTAATCCGCGCTATTTGGAAAATTTAGTTAAGTTGGGTTTTGGTAGCAAGCGCAAGATGCTGCGAAACAATTTGAAAGGGGCTGTGGATTTAGATAAACTCGTTCAATTGCTAGAAGAGTTACAGATAAATCCTCAATCTCGCGCTGAAGATTTAAGCGTGGAGCAATGGGTAAATTTGAGTAATAATATTATGTCCAGTCATTTGAATGGGAGTCAGGAATGTTTAAGAGACTTACTATCCTAATTTTCGTGTCATTGTTATCGATTACGCCCCCTGTTGGTCAGAAAAATGTTGAGGCAGTAATGAATGTTGAGACAGTACGGAATGTTGAGACAGTACTGCAATCTTTACCCACTAAATATTCAGGGACATACCAATGGGTAAATTCTCAAGAATCATGGAGTGTTGTGGTCTCTATTTCCGATTCAAAAGCATTGAATGAGAGCGATATTGAACTGAACGGAATCGAAAGATTTGTGAATGAGAAAACCCAAGAGGTTTATGAGTCTAAAATTCGAGTGCTCATCAATATTCGCAGCTTAAATTTCGTGATGGAAGAGATATATTCTGAGAAGGAGGATGGATTTATTCCAATGGTTTATCGTGGAACGATGTCACCAGATTTAAGAGACATCAAGGCTGAGTGGGTTAGCGGAGACGGCGCAATAGTTGTAATGACTTTGAGAGCAATGGTGCGCTGATGGCAGCCGTTGCCTAACTTCTGTGGATCGGCGAAATTCAAATTGTGTTTTTATTGTTTGCATTTCCTCAAACATAACTATCTAACGTGTTTATTGCAGGCTCATGGGAATTTTAATAATAAATTCCGCACCTTTCCCCGGTGCAGAAATACACTGCAATTCGCCTTTATGTCTTGCTGTGATAATTTGATAGCTGATCGATAAACCCAATCCTATGCCTTTGCCTACTGGTTTAGTGGTAAAAAATGGATTAAATAACTGGTTCCTCACGGATTCTGTTATTTCTGACCCGTTGTTGCTAATTCGGATTTCTACCACTTGACTCTCTAGAATTTGAGTAGAAATTTTGATCAGGCGGGGATTAGCTTCATTGGTTGCAATCGACGTGCTGTGGCTGTCCTCTTCTAAAGCATCAATGGCATTAGCCAGGATATTCATAAATACTTGATTTAGCTGTCCGGGATAGCACTCTATTTGGGGTAAATTGCCATATTCTTTGATAACTTGAATGCTCGCAAAACCCGGATTAGCATTCAATCTGCTTTGCAAAATCATCAGTGTGCTGTCAATTCCTTCGTGAATGTCGGCTAATTTCATTTCTGCTTCATCATGGCGAGAAAAAATTCGCAGCGACTTGACAATACCGAGAATGCGCTCGGCACCTTTTTTTATAGAAATTAATATTTGGCGCAGGTCAGATTTGATAAAATCTAAATCTACAGACTTGAGTTTTTCTTTAACTGCGGGTAGGGGATTGGGATACTGCTCTTGATAGATATTGACCACTTCTAGCAAACTATCGGCATACTCGCGAGCGGGAGTAACATTGCCGTAAATAAAGTTAATCGGATTGTTGATTTCATGAGCAACCCCAGCGACCAATTGCCCTAAAGATGACATTTTTTCGCTCTGGATGAGGTTGGATTGAGCCTGCTTCAATTCAGACAATGCTTGTTCGAGCTGTTGAGTTTGACATTTTAACTCTGCGGTGCGTTCCTCAACTCGAATTTCTAATTCTTCTTTAGCTTTTTGTAGTGCAGCTTCGGCTAATTGGCGCTCGACAATTTCCGCTTCTAGGAGTCGGTTGGCGGATTCTAACTGGGCGGGACTGGGAAGTGCTAGGGCTTGAGGCATTAAGTCTACCAAAAGTATGGCTGTAGCAAATGAAATCATGGCAGTAATTGCTTTCATTGTTCCTGAAATCCAATAGGTAGGATGCCAAAGCGTCCAAACTTCAAATATGTGAGTGATCCCGCAGGCGACGATAAAGCCTCCAAACATCGCAAAGATCCAATCAAAGGGTAAATCTTCGCGTTTGGAAATAAAATAAACCAATGTAATCGGGATGGAAAAATACGCCAGTGCAATGATCGAATCTGAGGTAAGGTGAAGCCAGACTAACGGGGTCTGCCAGAGATAGCAGTGACCGTGAGGAATAAATGGCCCGGAACTAAAAAAAGTTTTCCACATTTCCTGCATAATTTTTCCTTTGAGTTGTGAGAAAATGGACTCGGACTGGTGTCAATTAATTTCAACCAGGGGTTTCTTTCACCTGCGGCTTAATCACCTATGCGTTCATATTCTCTGCTAGCTTCAGCAAAAATCAATCTGTATTTGGAAATCATAGGCGATCGCCCCGACGGATATCACGAACTGGCGATGGTACTTCAAAGTATAGATTTAGCCGATCGAATTGACTTGCGCCCGATCGGTACGGACACGATTCGCGTGCGCTGCGATCACCCGCAAGTCCCTCCTGATAAGAATAACCTGGCCTACCGGGCGGCGGATTTGTTGGCGAAGCAATTCCCCGATGCTTTGGCGAAATACGGCGGAGTCGAGATTGCCATTCACAAGCAGATTCCGGTGGCGGCGGGGCTCGCCGGCGGTTCGGCAAATGCTGCTGCGGTTTTAGTCGGGATGGATTTGCTGTGGCAATTGGGACTTACTCAGTCGGAGTTGCAAGAGTTGGGGGGAACTTTGGGTTCGGATGTGCCTTTTTGCATTACTGGAGGTACGGCTTTGGCAACTGGTCGCGGAGATAAACTGTCGCCGCTGCCTGATTTGGGGGGCTTTTCTGTGGTGTTGGCGAAGTACCGCAATCTCAGTATTTCTACGGCATGGGCGTATCAAACTTATCGCCAGCAGTTCAGTAGTTCCTATTGTGCAGCGGAAGATTTGGAGTGCCGCCGGGAACGGCTGCATTCGGGCCCGATGGTGGGGGCGATCGCCCAAAAAGATCGATCGAAAATTGGTCAATTGCTGCACAACGATTTAGAAAAAGTTGCTTTGCCCGTGTACCCGCAGGTGTTGCAGTTGCGGCAGGCTTTTGAGTCGGCGGGGGCTTTGGGAACGATGATGTCGGGTTCCGGGCCGACGGTGTTTGCGCTGGCGGAGTCTTCAGAGCAGGCTCAGCAAGTTTTAGAACGGGTTAAAAGTGCGATCGCTTCTCCCGATTTGGATTTTTGGGTAGCACAGTTTAGCAATACTGGGATTCGGATTTTTTCGGAGGAAAATGATGTAAAAGCGCCGATTCCGAGGGTGTAAATCGAAGATGATGCGATCGCGATCGCCCGTTAAACCTGTTTGACAGGTGATGGTCAAGATGAATCTAACTTTGCGCAGAGTCTATTGAGAGCGAAGAACTGATAAAATGTCATCCAACAGAGCTTTTAGTTTTGGTTAATTAACCAGAAATCTAAAATCTAAAATCTAAAATCTAAAATCTAAAATCGCAATGGCTGATTTAACTAATCCTAATTCTAGTTCTCAACCTCCAACTTCTGCTGAGGATGCTTTGCCGCCCAAGTCGCCGACGGTATTGCGGTGCCTGACTGGTTCGCTGATGGCGGGCAGCTTTGCAGTACCTTTGTACGCGCTAACTATGTCGATCGCTCAAAGTTTTGCAAGTAAGCCAGTTCATTCGGACAATATTACTGCGATTAAAATTTCGGTAGCCGTGCGAACTTTGGTAGTAGGAATGGCTGCTTTGGGGACTGGTGTTTTTGCTATGGCGGCTGTGGGTTTGATGCTGCTGGCCGTGCAAATTTTGATTCAAAATTTGGTAAAAAAACCCGATAGCTCTTCTGGTGTTTAAGCGTTATGTCTCTTACCAAGTAAATATCAGTGCAATTATTTATTGTCACGGCAAGTGCTTAACTGGTAGTCGAACTAATTTGGCTAATTTCTCAGCAACATTTACCCGGTGACATTTCTCAGGATTCATTTCAGCACATAACAATAGAACTGTGCCTTGCTTAGTGATTTCTGCAACTTCACGCAAAGCAGCTTTGGCTTTTTTTTGATTGGGCGGAATCCATTTTGGGGTGCCAGATGTATTTCCTAAATCGATTTTGGAAATGTATTCAATGTTTTGTGAAAAGCAAAATTCTTCAATTTTATCCCCATACCATCTGCGAGTCCAAGCGCGAGGATTTTTCCTAACATCAATGACATATTTAATATCATAATTTTGCAGATATGCTAAAAATAAGTCGTAGTTTTTGCGATTTCCATAACCAAAAGTAAAGATGTATTCATTTTCAGGTAGTTCCGATTCATGACATCTCTTACAAAAATCTTCAACTTCCTCTTCACTCGTCGTGCTAAGAGAAATTAGGGGGGATTGAGAAGATTGATTTTTGGTGCAAATAAGTTTATCCATCGTAATTTTAGAATTAGAACAAGGTAAGCTGAGAATGAGAAACTATGGGCGGATAAAATAAGCCAATTATCATAAAATTACTTTTTTTATAGTTTTTTAAGTTTCCTACTATAAAGTATAAATCCTTATTGCCTAAAAATTCAACCTCTAGTTTTTGCCTTACTTTTTCGAGGGCATCATGCTCTTTGGCAAGTGGGGTTAAACTCTGAGATTTATCTCTACATTTCCTATAAAGTTCTTTAATTTCCCAATCACTAATACTATACCGATGTTCGTCGCCATCTTCATCAATAAAATTATACCCAAACTTATATGGGATTTTTTCAAGTTCTATTGTTGGCTCAAACAAATCTAACTGATCGATAACTCCTTGCTGCTTTGGACTCCACTCACGTGTGGTTTCTTCACAGAAATACTTTTTAATAGTTCGTGGTTTAATAATCCCTAGAGACTTATCTTGATTTTGTATATCCCGAATCGATCTGAACTGTAGTGGTAAAACAATTTTTTTTCGTTCACTCCAGTTATTACTCGTGTCAATTTTTTTCACAACTTCTATTGATTCATCATCTATCCGAAAACTCTCCACTCTATAATCTTTATCATTTCTTTCAATTTTAGCACTTATAATAGACCATCTTGGATAGCGCCGATCGAAATCTAATTGTCGGAAGCGAATAGGATAAATGCGAACCCACTTCAGTGGTTTTTCTTCCTCATCCAATATAACTCCCGCTGTGCATACGGTTTCTCGGTATTTTGTACTAATTGATGGATATGTCTTAGTTGCAATTAATATTTTTTTTGTTTCCATAATATGTAGTTATGATCTCTTTTCGGACAATAGCTAGTCATCCCTTTATGTATACCATAAACTATAATTTATGGCAATAGCCAAGACATTCTCCAGAATGAGTAGTAATATGTCCCAAATGGTTAAAATTGGGGTATCGACCGCAAAAAGCTTGTTTGGTAACAGTGAGTTTGGGTATGCCTTGGCGGCGCGATAATTGGGAGGGAGGTTACCGTTGTTGGAAGTTGATTGCGGGTGTGGTAGAGTTGCCGGAAGATTTTGTTGATGATGAAATTTAGTTGTGACCAAAATGGGCTATCGATTATTTATTTCTTTTTATTTCCCGCAAAAAATCTGTTCGTGGTATAATTCTGCGGGACTCTAGCAGAAAGGGGTGCTTTTTTATGAAAGCAGAATTTTATTTTGACTGTCACAAATATATTTGCAGTTTAGTTCAAGTTGATTTTGTCAAAGAATTAAAAATTAAAAATCATCAAGGTTTTGTCTTGGCTGTTAAGCAAGGTGAAAAGATTGGACTTTTGGGAAAAAGTCGCCATAATGCTAAACAAGTTGATGTATCTAAGCCACATTTTTATAATGTGATTAAAGCGGCAATGAGCGCTTTGGAATTAGAAACTAGAAATGAGGTGATATTAGATAGAAATCGAACTATTGCTGATGCCGAAGAAATGATTCAGCAGCAAAACCGAGAAATTCGCGTTCTTAACGAACAGATTAGAATGCTTGCGACTAAGGTTGAGGAATTGTCAAGGGAAAAGCAGCAGTTATCTATGCAGCTAGTAGAGAAGGAAATCAGAGAAAATAAAATTAGTCAAGAAATTGATAACTTTCCTGCTACTGAGGGAAATTTAGCAGCGGCGGAAATTGAGCAGGGAATTGGAGAAACTGAAATTATTCAAGAAAGCGCACAATTGCAGGTTCAAAATTCTGGGTTGGACGTGCAGTTAATAGAAAATCTAGGGGAGTCTGAGGGAAGTGATGAAGAGGAAGAAATGACCGGAAGCGATGTTAAAAGTGTAGATATAGAAATAAGAGAAGAAGTAGAATTTCCAGGAGGGGAAAGTGAAATTAAGCGACTGCCTAAAAGAGCTTCCAACAAAAGGATGAGAAAGAAATCTTAATGCTTTAGTTACAGAATCGCTTTTCCTCCATAAGAGCGCTCGCCCTTACCTACTTTTGGCAACACAAAAACCTATTCCCTGAATAATTGAGCAAAGCGCTTTAACACCTTCAGGACGGTGTACAACCCATCCTTGCTTCGCAGCGTGAAAGAATACGACTCAGCATACTTAGGTATTCCTTGATTTGTCACTTTCAGGAAAATAAAATCAATCCCATTTGTGACAAATCCCAAAGCAGGTTTTTCAGGATGAGGATTTCCCAGCATATATGCTAAAGCTTGCGGAATTCCGGCTTCTAGCGAGTATTGTGCCTTCTTTGCCTCAATTACCAATACCCAAAAATCTGGGGTAAAAACCAGTAAATCAAGGCGTCCTCTGACAATTGTTCCCTCATCTTCAGATTCAATTATCACCTCTTTTTCCGCACTCAAGTAAAAAGGAGCGCGATAAAAACCGGCTAGTCTTAACAGCGGAGCAAGCACAACCAATTTAACAACTGGCTCAAGTATTGGATACTTGGACAAGTGCATATAATCGGCTGTTACTTCATCTAGTGCTTGCTTTTCCGAGTCTGTTAGTTCCGCTAAATTATCTTGCCATTCCCGGAAAAATTGCTCGTCGTCTATCCGCTGTAAACCAAACTTTGCTTCTAAGTCATAGAGGATTATATTTTGAGCTTGAATTGTTTCCACCATAATTTTATCTCCTTGCCTTTTCTTTGATTATATCAATTGCTACGCTCATCTTTTGATTTTTCTCTTTTCTTTTTGCGAGCCAACAATGTAAAATACTATTATCCTAGCATTTACCCACCAAATTTTTGTCAGCCATTAAGTATTCCGGTATCCAGAATCTCTTTGCCGACATGAGGATAGCTACAGGCATAAAAATATCAACATCCTCTCCCATTTCTTCTGTGGGTAACAAGCCAAATAATTCATCAAATTCCTTTACATCTGCTAAGATATTATCAAAGTCCTCTAAAAGTTCGTCCGGGTAGATACAGCGGATTCCCTTCTCATCTTCATAATAAGATTCTTCTTCAGGCAAGAATTGTGAAGGTTGGAGTTCTGCCATCAGATAATCTAGCTTGTGAAACTCTGCTTCCAAAATTATCGCGGCGATATCTTCCCCGGCTTGCTGTAATAGAATCCGATCGCCCTTAAACATCACTCGTTTAATTGTGGCGATCGCATTTTGGCAAAATTCCTCAACAGTTAACCGGAAAAACCCCTCGCAGCCGATCGCCCGTTTTCCCCCTGCAGCCTCGCCCACAACAGAATTTTGACAATTATCCAGGGCCAGCGGTAAAATTACAGGTACGAGCAAACTATTGTCAGCAGCATTAAATCCTTCAGTCATTAGTTCCCAACATTCACACAATTGTTGACAATATTGCACAATAGATAAAATTGTAAATATATAGCACCTGCCTTTTTTTGCCGCTTATGAATAGCAGATTCCTCGATCGCCTCCACCACCCCTCACGCCCCGTCATCGTCTTCGACGGCGCAATGGGAACCAACCTGCAAGTCCAAAACCTCACCGCAGAAGACTTTGGCGGCAAAGAATACGAAGGTTGCAACGAATATCTCGTCCACACGAAACCGGAAGCCGTCGCCAACGTGCACCGGGGATTCCTCGAAGCAGGGGCCGATGTCATCGAAACAGACACCTTTGGCGGCGCTTCCATCGTACTCGCCGAATACGATTTAGCAGACAAAGCATATTATCTCAACAAAACTGCCGCCGAACTCGCCAAGGGTATCGCCGCCGAATTTGACACGCCAGAAAAACCTCGATTTGTCGCAGGATCGATCGGGCCAGGCACCAAATTGCCAACATTAGGACACATTGATTTTGACACTCTCACCGCCGCTTTTGCCGAACAAGCAGAAGGACTTTATGACGGCGGCGTTGACTTATTTATTGTCGAAACTTGTCAAGATGTGCTGCAAATTAAATCAGCATTAAATGCGATTGAAGAAGTATTTAAGAAAAAAGGTGCGCGAATTCCGTTAATGGTATCAGTCACAATGGAAGCCACCGGCACAATGTTAGTCGGTTCCGACATCAGCGCCGCCCTAGCCATTTTGCAGCCGTACCCGATCGACATTTTAGGCCTGAACTGCGCCACCGGGCCCGATCGCATGGCCGAACACGTCAAATACCTTTCCGAACATTCGCCCTTCGTCGTTTCCTGCGTCCCCAACGCTGGTTTACCCGAAAACATCGGCGGACACGCGCACTACAAACTCACGCCAATAGAATTAAAGATGGCCTTGATGCGCTTTGTCGAAGACTTAGGCGTGCAAGTCATCGGCGGCTGCTGCGGCACCCGCTACGATCACATCCGCGAACTATCAGAAATTGGCAAAACTCTTAAACCCAAAATCCGCGAATTTACTTGGGAACCTTCCGCCGCTTCAATTTATACCGCCCAACCCTACGAACAAGAAAATTCCTTCTTAATTGTCGGCGAAAGACTCAACGCCAGCGGTTCCAAAAAATGCCGCGATTTGCTAAACGCTGAAGACTGGGACGGTTTAGTAGCAATGGCTAGGGAACAAGTGCGAGAAGGCGCGCACATTCTCGATGTTAACGTGGATTATGTCGGCCGCGACGGCGTGCGAGACATGAAAGAATTAGTCTCCCGCGTTGTGACTAATGCAACTCTCCCTTTAATGCTGGATTCCACAGAATGGGAAAAGATGGAAGCCGGCTTAAAAGTTGCGGGCGGCAAATGTTTGCTGAATTCCACTAACTACGAAGACGGAGAACCGCGTTTTTATCAAGTTTTGGAGTTGGCGAAAAAATACGGCGCGGGCATAGTTATCGGTACAATTGACGAAGATGGAATGGCGAGAACCGCAGACAAAAAATTTGCTATCGCCCAACGCGCCTATAACGCGGCAGTCGCCTACGGAATTCCTCCCGAAGAAATCTTTTTTGACACCCTAGCTTTGCCAATTTCTACCGGGATTGAAGAAGACAGAAAAAACGGCAAAGCTACCATCGAATCGATCCGCCGCATTCGCCAAGAATTGCCCGGTTGTCACGTAATTTTAGGAGTTTCTAACATTTCCTTCGGCTTGAATCCGGCGGCGCGGCAAGTCTTGAATTCCATGTTTTTGCACGAAGCAATGCAAGCGGGGATGGACTCGGCAATTGTCAGCGCTAATAAGATTTTGCCCCTCGCCAAAATCGACCCCAAACACCAAGAAATCTGCCGTAAACTCATTTACGACGAACGGGAGTTTGACGGCGAAATTTGCGTTTACGACCCCTTGGGCGAGCTGACAACGGTGTTTGCGGGCAAAACTACCAAGCGCGATCGTACAGAAGACGCAAGCCTTCCGGTAGAAGAACGCCTGAAGCAGCACATCATCGACGGCGAACGCATTGGACTAGATATCCAACTCGCCAAAGCATTAGAAACCTATCCGCCCCTCCACATTATCAATACTTTCTTGCTAGACGGCATGAAAGTAGTCGGAGAATTGTTCGGTTCGGGACAAATGCAACTGCCATTTGTTTTGCAGTCAGCAGAAACCATGAAAGCGGCAGTTGCCTATTTAGAACCGCACATGGAAAAGTCCGAATCTGGGGACAATGCCAAAGGCACATTCATCATCGCTACTGTCAAAGGCGACGTTCACGATATCGGCAAAAACTTAGTTGATATTATTTTGTCAAACAACGGCTACCGAGTGATCAACTTGGGAATTAAACAGTCGGTTGACAATATCATCGAAGCTTACGAGAAGCACAAAGCCGACTGTATCGCCATGAGTGGCTTGCTGGTAAAATCCACCGCATTCATGAAAGAGAATCTGGAAGTGTTCAACCAGAAAGGAATTACCGTTCCGGTAATTTTGGGCGGCGCAGCTTTGACTCCCAAGTTTGTGCATGAAGACTGCCAAAATACTTACAAAGGTAAAGTTATTTACGGCAAAGATGCGTTTTCCGACTTGCACTTTATGGACAAACTCATGCCAGCAAAATCTGCTGGGAAATGGGAAGATTTGCAAGGATTTTTAGACGAAATAGAGGATGACAATGGGGCGGTTAAAGAAGCTAAAACTTCGCCCGAAACTTCTGTCGAAGATGCGAAGAAAGCAGACACTCCTGTGGTAATAGATACCAGGCGATCCGAAGCAGTGGCAGCAGATATCGATCGCCCGACTCCTCCTTTCTGGGGCACGAAACTGTTGCAGGGAGAAGACATCCCCTTTGAGGAAATTTTCTGGCACTTAGATTTGCAAGCTTTAGTTGCCGGTCAGTGGCAGTTCCGCAAGCCAAAAGACCAATCGCGGGAAGAATACGATGCTTTCTTAGCTGAGACAGTTTATCCGAAATTGGAGGAATGGAAACACAAAATTATCACCGAAAATTTACTGCAGCCACAAGCAATTTACGGGTATTTTCCCTGTCAAGCTGAAGGCAATTCTTTGTATGTGTATCAGCCAGAAATCATGGCTGGCGGGCAAGATGTATCGACACCCGCTGCAACATTCACATTTCCCCGCCAAAAATCGGCGCGCCGGCTGTGCATTGCCGACTTCTTTGCGCCAAAAGAATCGGGTAAAATCGATGTATTTCCGATGCAAGTAGCAACAGTGGGAGAAATTGCTACAGAGTACGCGCAAAAGCTGTTTGCTAACCATCAATATACCGACTATCTCTACTTTCACGGGTTAGGGGTTCAGACAGCGGAGGCAATAGCAGAATGGACTCACGCGCGAATTCGCCGGGAATTGGGCTTTGGTAGCGAGGAACCGGACAACATTCGCGATATGCTAGCCCAAAGATATCGCGGTTCGCGGTACAGTTTCGGCTATCCCGCTTGTCCGAATATGGCTGATCAGTACAAGCAACTGGAATTGTTAAAGTGCGATCGCATCAACCTCTACATGGATGAAAGCGAACAACTTTATCCGGAACAATCAACAACCGCAATCATCACCTATCACCCAGCCGCCAAATACTTCACCGCTTAATTTCGAGGGTGCGCCCCGCGCACATTCCTCCGTGAATTATACTCGTTACCAGGCTCTTCCTGGTAACGCAGATCCGGAGGCTCTGGCTCCACTTAGAGCAGTAAAGCTTGTAGTATCGTTCCCAAAACTGTCCGGAGTATTGGCCCAGAAGGTAATATCATTGCTGACAATGCGTAACACCTAAATCTGACACTTGCGTTTAACCAAAGCGTCCACTAATGTACTCTTCGGCTTCTTTGGTTTGGGGAGAACCGAAAATTTGTTCAGTGGGACCAAACTCCACCAATTTGCCGCGTCGTTTGCCTCCATCGTCCGTTTCTGTATTGAAAAATGCCGTCCAATCCGCGATTCTTGACGCTTGCTGCATATTGTGAGTCACCGTAATAATTGTGTATCGTTCCTTAAGTTCTAAGCACAGTTCTTCGACCTGTCGCGTAGAAATGGGGTCGAGAGCAGAGCAAGGTTCATCCATCAATAAAACATCGGGCTTCATAGCGATCGCCCGGGCAATACAAAGCCGTTGTTGTTGTCCCCCAGATAACGCCGTTCCTTTCTCTTTCAGCTTATCCTTAACCTCTTTCCAGATAGCTGCTTGTCTGAGGGAAGATTCCACTAATTCATCCAGATTTCCTTGATATCCGTTGGTTCTGGGGGCATAGGCAATATTTTCATAAATGCTCTTGGGAAACGGATTCGGCCTTTGAAACACCATTCCCACCTGTCGCCGCAATTTGACGGGATTCACTTGCGGATCGTAAATATTACGGTTGCGGTAAATGAGTTTCCCTTCCACCTTGGCACCAGGGATTAAATCATTCATGCGATTGAAGCAACGCAATAAGGTACTTTTGCCACAGCCTGAAGGGCCGATAAAGGCCACAATTTTTTGACGGGGAATTTTGATATAGACATCGACAAGGGCTAAAAAGCCATTGTAATAAACCTTTACGCCTTCTGCATCAAACGCACTATCGTCCGTTTTGAGTTTGGTATTACTGTCAGTCATCTGAAATAGTCTCCTTAATCTTGACAACTCAACTTAATTAATGGCTGGAATAGCGTTGGCGCAGATAGATAGCGACGCCATTAAGCGCCAAAATCAAGATAATCAGCACAATAATCGTCGCTGCGGCTGCACTGGCAAACCCCGGTTCAGGACGAGTGATATAGCTGAAAATTTGAATGGGTAACGCCATAAATCTTTGGAATAAACCCGGATTAAACGTGAGGAAACTGACAGCACCCACGACCACCAAAGAAGCAGCATCCCCCATAGCGCGGGAGACAGAAATAATCACCCCCGTAAGAATTCCCGGAATGGCATAGGGTAAGACATGGTGTTGAATGGTTTGCCATTTGGTAGTTCCCAGTCCATAGGAAGCATTTCTCAGGGAATCGGGAACGGCGCGGATGGCCTCCCTCGCCGTGACGATAATCACAGGTAAAGACAATAGGGCAAGGGTTAATGCCCCCGAAATCAAGGTAGGCCCAAACCCTAGTAAATAGTTAAAGACCCCTAAACCCAGTAAGCCATAGACAATAGAAGGAATCCCCGCTAAATTCCCGATATTTATCTCAATCACGGCAGTCCACCACTTTTTAGGGGCATATTCCTCTAGGTACAAAGCAGCCCCTACACCAATGGGAACCGCCACCAGAAGGACGATCAGTCCCAGAAAGAAACTCCCAATAATGGCTGGACGGATACCCCCGCGTTCAGCAAAACGGGAAGGCGTTTCCGTGAGAAACCCCGGTGTTAGCAATCTGCCAAGTCCATCATGAAGGATATTAAGAACCAGTAAGGCGAGGACAAATAAACCAATGAGTAACCCAATTAAGAATAGATACTCAAAGACTTTACCGATCGCTTCTCGGCGTTCTAAATTATCGGTAAATTCGGCAGTTTTGACGGAATTGTTTGTTGAAGTTGATTTAACCATAGCAATCAGTCGTATTTTTCCTTAAAGCGACTAGAAATCCAGAAGCTGGCCATATTGAGAGACAATGTAATCAGGAACAGAACTGCTCCCACCGCATACAAAGTCTTAAAACTGAGGCTACCCCTGGGACTATCTCCCCCCGAAATCTCCGCCATAAAAGCGGTCAGGGTGGCGACGGATTCCATGAAATTGACGGTGATGCGAGGCTGCGATCCAGCCGCAATCAGAACGGTCATGGTTTCTCCCACTGCGCGGGAAACGCCTAAAATAATCGAAGCCATAATCCCAGACAAGGCTGACGGAAGCACCACTTTAAAAATGGTTTCTAGTTTGGTAATGCCCAAGGCATAGGAACCTTCCCGCAGAGAACGGGGAACCGATTGAATGGCATCTAAGCTGATCGAACCGACGGTGGGGGTGATCATAATGCCCATCATTAACCCAGCGCTGAGGGCATTAAAAATCTCTAAGGGGAAAAGATGCCGCAGAACCGGAGTGACAAAAAGCAAAGCAAAGTAACCATAAACTACTGTGGGAATTCCCCCCAATAACTCCACAGCAGGGCGTAACACGGCTGCCACTTTCGGTTGGGCATATTCACTCAGGTAAATGGCTGAAGACAACCCCAAGGGAACCGCCACAGCCATAGCGATCGCAGAGGTTAAGAACGTTCCGTTCAGCAGCGGCCAGATGCCAAAATGGGCCTCGGCAAACAGGGGAGTCCATCGGGTATCCAGAAAGAACTGGGCTAAGGACACTTCTTGGAAAAAACCCAAAGTCTCTTGGAAAATGATCCAGACAATACCAAAGGTTGTGGCAACGGACACGAAGGCGCAGGCAAATAAAACCGCAGCAATAATCTTTTCTGGGACATCTTCAGAACCCTTCTTAAGCAAGGAGTCGTCCGCAGCGAAAAGGGAGTCATCAAAGGAACTAGGAGTTAGGGTCATGGGCTTGAGATTTCCTCCTTAAATAAAGTTAGTAATGGGTTCACCGGGTTTGGCTTTTTTGAATTTCGTTCCGGTTTCACGCCGCTCAAATTTTTGCTTAGTTTTCACATAAGCTTCATCGGGTAACGCCACATAGCCCACACCATCTACCCATTTCCAAGAATTTTCTAGATAGAATTTCACGAAGCTTTCAAGGGAAGGATTGGTTTCAAGGGCTTTTTTATTGACGTAGATAAAGAGGGGGCGAGAGAGGGGGCTATAGATATTTCTCAGAACGTTATCAAGGGGAACTGGTTTAACACATTTTCCATCCGCATTTTCAATCGCCACCCCGTTCAATTTGTCTTGGTTTTGGAGCAAGAAGGCAATTCCCAGATAAGCCACTCCCGATTTATTGCCAATCACCCCTTGCACGAGGGTATTTTGGTTGCGGCTGGGGGTAAAGTCGGTACGGCTATTTTTCCTTTTACCCGTTACGGCTTGGGTGAAATAATCAAAGGTTCCTGTATCGGAAGGAGGGGCAAACAGCAACAGTTTTTCGTCGGGAAAGTCGGGATTGATTTGCTTCCAACTGGTAATCTTGCCTTCAGATTTGGCATTCCACATTGTGTCTAATTCTTTAATCGTTAGACATTTGGCAAAGTTATTTTCCTTATTAACCACTACCGCCAGACCATCAAGAGCCATCGGCAGTTCAATAAATTCGATTCCTTTGTCGGCACATTTTTTGATTTCTTCCTCTCTAATGGTGCGAGAAGCCCCTGCAATATCAAGGTTTCCGGCGCAAAACTTGCTAAACCCTCCCCCTGTGCCGCTGGCAGCCACGCTGACTTGGGCATTGGGATAAAGTTTTTGGTATTCTTCGGCGACGGCGAGGGAAACGCTAAAGCCCACAGCACCACCATCGATACTGATTTGCTGTTCCTTATCTCCTGAATTGCCACAACTCGTCATCAGGTTGCCCATGACGATGAGAGGGATTAGGTAAAACCAACGAAAAAATTTCATAGCATTTGAGTGTAAGTTTGGAAAAATGAAAGTGAATTAGGCGTTTAGGTTCAGAACTTTCCCTTAATTTGGTCAAAGATGGCACCGTTTGCAAAAAACTGCTCTTTTATCAAGGACCACCCTCCTAAATCTTGAGCATTGAACAAAGTTTTAATTGGGGGAAATTGCACCTGGCCGCCTTGAGCGATAAAGGGATTGACCGAACGGTAGCCTAATTTGGCGAATTCTTGCTGAGCTTCGTCTGAATAGAGAAAATCGACAAAGGCTGCTGCCACTTCTCTCGTTCCATGCTTATCAACGTTTTTATCAACTATTGCCACGGGATTATCGATAGAGATATTGAGGGGAGGAACAAAGTAACTGGTTTTGGGTAGGTTCGTTCCAGTTCCAGCTAAAATCACTTCATTTTCATAGGTGACTAAGGCATCTCCCTGACCTTGTTGGAAGAATAAGTCGCTGGCTTCGCGGGCATCTTTGGTTAGGGTGGGAATCTTTTTATAGATTTTGCCCACAAAATCAAGGGCTTGTTGAGGTTCGCCTCCTTCTTGGGTTACTGACCCCCACAGACCTAAAAATTGCCAAACGCCAATACCCGATGTTTGAGGATTTGCTGCAATCACGTTTACATCTTCTTTGGCTAAATCTGCCCAAGTTTGAATATCTTTGGGGTTGCCTTCTCGGGTGACAATTGCCGCCACAGAATGACTCACTACTCCCCGTCTAGGAACTCTGTCCTCCCAGCCAAAATTAATCAAACCAGCTTCTTCGATGCGAACCACATCCAATGGGAGGGCAAGATGCACCACATCGGCTTCTTGTTTGCCGGCAATGATATCGTCGGTTTGCGCTAAAGACCCGCCATAACTGCGTTCAAAAATGACGTTTTGGTTGTGCTCTTTCTTCCACTTTTCAATAAATTTAGGGACGATTTGGTCATGGGCCGCTTTCGTCACTGAGAAGGAAACTAGGTTGAGCTTGACCTCGCTTTGATTGGCCCCACTCGCTGCAGAGCAAGCAGCAATTGACGCAGTTAGAATTACACCTAGTAAAAACAAGACGATGTACGCTTGGAATGAGCGTCCTAGATGCTGGGCTTGTTTGAGAAATTGCCCTGAAAATCGCACCAATTGGGAACTGGCTGCGATCGCAAATTTTAGAGACTGAACGATCGAAGTCACTGAATTTTGCCAAACTTGTTGTTGATTCACCGATACTTTTTCTTTAACTACGGTATTTCTATCAGGTTTTCGTAGTTACTCTTAGGAGTATAGAGTCATCAAATTAGAGTCTTCAGTTTTCTTAATATTTTTTTAATAAATTGTCTTAACCTAGCGCTACCATGACAAAGAGTCCAAACTCACACCCGCCCGCCGTGGTCGCTAAACAGTTAGAACTGACTAACTTTAAAAACCTCGAGGCAAAGCCTCAAGAAATGCGTTCCCCGGTAGAACTTGGGAACGAGAAACCAACAAAAAAGCACCTTAAAAAAAGTGCTTTAATGAATATGAACTTTCCTTGTCTGACCAAACTTTTACGAGTGATGGCGCGGAGTGCGTGCACCTGCAGATGCTCCTACCATCGAAGCAACTAAACCCAATAGCGAGCCGAACAAAAACGACCAACCAGCTTTCGCAGCATTACCAGCAATATTGCGAGCATCCTGAGCAGATACGTTAGGTGCTCGGTTCGGCAAATCCACCCCGCCCTGCTGCGCTTGATTAATCGCTTCTCCCGCATTCGCAGCGATGACACCAAAAGTACCGGCCACGCCATTTGCTAACAGCCAAGAGCCGATTGTTAAGGTAGTTGCCCACAAAATTGCTCCGTTCAAAAGCGCTGTGTTGCGATTCATCGGACCGCAAGCGCGAGCAGTTACCCAACCGCCAACTGCTAAGCTAATTAACAAACTGATAATTGACCAAATTCCGACGCCGGCACCCACGTCCCCTGAAATAGTGCGCGGAGCTCCTGAATTAGCAATGTTGCTCAACCCGATCGCAGCGCCCAATGCACTTAACACCAGTTGTGTGCCGATCGCAATTACCAAACCTGAAAAAATCGGGCCCCAACGTACTCGATCGTGGTATTCCATCATTGAATTCACAACCACGGGTTCGTTAACAACGTTATCTACAGGTCTATTTACGTATGACATAGGTTTTTCTTTCCTCTTAGAGTTGCTTTAATTTTTAACAATCTTTCACCTAAGCATTGATTGTGGCTGAGATTGATAGAAACTATATCTGCCTGGGGAAATAACCAGTATCTATGTCTGAAGAAAGAAACGAAAAAGTCATCAGCCCTCAGCCAGCCGCTATTAGCTTATGACTGATGACTGATGACTGATGAATGAGAACTATTTTATCCCGTTAGAAAAGTTCCCGGATGTATACAGGAAATGCGGACGTATACAGAAAATACAGCTTAACGCAATCTTACAGCCGTTCCAACGGCAGTAATCAGCAGCAAAGCCCCGTTCGAGTCTACATTAATCGTGCCGGTGTCAACTTCCACCCCGATTACGGCATTCGCGCCCAGGCGCTGGGCCCGTTTTTCCAGTTCCGCGAGGGCATCTCGCTGTCCTTTGAGAAACACTTCCTCGTAACTGCCGGTGCGCCCGCCGATGATGTCGCGAATGCCCGCGAAGAAATCTCGCAGGGCGTTGGTGCCGTAGACAACCTCAGCAGTTACTATTCCCAGGTAAGATTGAATTTCTGCTCCTTGGATGATATCAGTTGTTGTTACAATCATCAGTTGGCCTCAGTCGCGAAAATTTTGAGTGGGTCTTGTTCTGTAGATTTACTACATCTCGCCGCTCAAAGATTCCTGGTAAACCATAAGTTGTCAGCTTGCTAAGCTGACAGCAACTCGCCCTTTCATTCCACACACTCTTTGAAACAAATGGCCGTGCACAAAAAAAGTCTCTTGGTATTCAGTACACTTTTGGTAGCGGGATTCGCTGTCGCAGCGCCGCAGATAGCGTTCTCAGCAGAAACATCAGTAGAAGTTCAACCTAAAAATGATTCAAGTTTAGATGCTCTGCTGCGACAAGGGCGCGAGTTTGTTGATTTAGGGGACTACAGTAAGGCGATCGCCATTTATCAGGAAGCGGCGCGTTTAGATACAGAAAACCCGCGCATTTTTTCTGGTATTGGCTATTTAGAAGCGCGTCAAGGCAACTATCAAGCCTCAGTGGAATTTTACCAACAAGCGATCGGTCTGGAACCGAACAATGCTGACTTCCAATACGCCTTAGGATATGCTATGGCGAATTTGCAAAACTATCCCGCAGCAGCCACAGCTTACCGCCGCGCCGCAGTGCTCGATCGCAAAAATGTCAATGCCCGGATCGGTCTGGGAGTGGTACTCTTTCAGCAAAAAGATTACAGCGGGGCTTTTAAAGCATACCAAGAGGCGATCGCCCTCGATCCGAAAAGTTGGCAAGCTTATTCTTCAATGGGTTTAGTATTGATCCAGCAGGGAAATTTTGCCAGTGCAGTTACGGTGCTCCAACAAGCAGCCAAACTCGCTCCCAAACAAGCTGGTGTCCAGTTAAAATTAGGTACTGCTTTGCTGCGGAGCGGCAACACTTCCGAAGGTTTGGTAGCTTTTGAAGAAGCAGCAAAACTAGAGCCTCGGAATCCAGAAGTGCAGTTAGAAATTGGCGAACTTCTCCAGGCTCAAAATGACTTAGACGGAGCGCTGGTAGCTTATCAGCGGGCTGTTGCGGTGCGACCGAATTTAGTGGAAGCACACTCCGGTATCGGGGAAATTCAACTCGAAAAACAAGATTTTTTAGGAGCGATTACCACTTTTCGGCGAGTGATCGAGCTCGATCCAGACCGGGCTGAAGCTTATTACAATATGGGTACGGCACTCAAAGCGCGCGATCGCAAATCCGAAGCAATTGAAGCTTTTCAACAAGCCCTCGACACTTACCGCCAGCAAGGCAACAATGATGGCGCACAAAAAGCTGAGGTAGCGCTCCAGCAACTGAAGTAATATTTCTCAATGTACTAATTGGTAATTGGTAATTGCCAATTATCAATTAGTAATTGGCTAGTAGTTTTGAGTGTTGAGTAAGTAATTTTAGTAAGGCTTAACTCCTGGCAATCGCAGCATTGCGAGGAAGGAAGCAACCTCAAAACTTTTTCTATTCCCTATTCCCTATTCCCTATTCTTCCTTAGTTTGCTTAAGTTTTTAATTGAACGGAGATAAACGCGGCTAAATGCAGTATAATTTTGGCGCGAGTTGACAAGAGCCATAGCTCTGTAAATTCAAGAGGAAATAAGGGCGCTCGCCCAGCAGCATTTGGTAAAAGCTCCATCTTTTGTAAAATGCTAAAACTGGTTACTGAAAATGAATCTATTTCTATTGGTAGAGACGGCAAACTTGTTAACTTTTGTAAAATAAGCAAAATATCCTATCCCCAGAGCTTCATCTATGCAAACGTATGATGTAATTATCATAGGAGCAGGTCACAACGGACTGGTCTGCGCCTCTTATCTCCTCAAAGCTGGATATACTGTCCTCTTGTTAGAAAAACGTTCGGTTCCCGGCGGTGCGGCCACTACCGAAGCTGCGATTCCCGAATTACCCGATTTTAAATTCAATTTGTGCGCGATCGACCACGAGTTTATCCATTTAGGGCCAGTTGTAGAAGAATTAGAACTGGAAAAATACGGTTTAGAATATCTTTTCTGCGATCCAGTGGCCTTTTGTCCGCATCCCGATGGCAAATATTTCTTAGCGCACAAATCCGTAGAAAAAACTTGTGCTGAAATTGCCCGCTACAACGAGCGCGATGCTAAAAAATATGCCGAATATACAGACTTTTGGCAGCGGGCTTTAGGTGCAATGGTTCCGATGTTTAATGCGCCACCAAAATCCATCATAGATATTCTGGGCAACTACGATATTGCAAAGATCAAAGATTTATTGTCAGTCATCGGTTCCCCCGACAAAACGCTGGACTTTATTCGCACGATGCTCACCAGCGCTGAAGACCTTCTCAACGAGTGGTTTGACGAGGAATTTATCAAAGCACCCCTAGCAAGATTAGCCGCAGAACTCGGCGCGCCTCCTTCGCAAAAAACCCTGGCTGTAGGCGCAATTATGCTAGCAATGAGGCACAATCCCGGCATGGCAAGACCGCGCGGAGGGACGGGTGCATTAGTGCAAGCGCTGCTCAATTTAGTCAAAAGTTATTCAGGTGTGGTACTTACCGACCAGCACGTCGAGAAAATATTAGTTGATGACGGTCGCGCTGTGGGAGTTCGAGTTGCCGGCGGCACGGAATACCGCGCTACAAAAGGTGTCATTTCTAATATTGATGCTAAGCGCTTATTTCTGCACTTAATGGATTCCAGCGATGTTGACAGTGCCGACCCGGATTTGCGGGAAAGATTGGAGCGCAAAATTGTTAACAACAACGAGACTATTCTCAAAATAGACTTAGCTCTCAATGAAATGCCCAAGTTCGATCGCTGGAATCATCGGGACGAGTATTTAATGGGTTCGGTTTTAATTGCAGACTCGGTGAGACACGTTGAAATTTCTCACAGCGACCCTTCAATCGGCAGAATCCCCGACTCTGACCCATCGATGTATGTAGTGTTTCCGACGGTACGAGACCCGTCAATGGCTCCCCCCGGACATCATACAGCTTGGATTGAATTTTTTGCTCCTTACATGATCGAAAATGCTGAAGGAACCGGCCAGCACGGTACGGGGTGGACGGATGAGCTGAAAAACAAAGTTGCCGATCGCTGTATTGACAAATTGGCAGAATATGCACCGAATATCAAGAAGTCAATTATCGGCCGCCGCGTGGAAAGTCCGGCGGAATTGGGAGAACGTTTGGGGGCTTTGAAGGGGAATTATTACCACGTTGACATGACACTGGATCAGATGATCTTTTTCCGTCCTCTGCCGGAGTTGGCTAATTACAAAACGCCGATCGACGGTTTGTTCCTCACGGGGGCTGGGACCCATCCGGGCGGCTCGATTTCGGGTATGCCGGGACGCAATACCGCTCGCGTTTTCATGCACTCGCAGCAGCCTTTCGCCCAGACTTTCGCAGATGCGGCTAATACTCTGAAAGCGAAGGGTAAGTCGGTATTTCGGAGTAATGAGAAGTAAGATTTTTTGAACTGCAGATGAACGCAGATAAACGCAGATGAATGGGAGCGTTATCTGCGTTTGTTTGTATTCATTTATCAGTGTGCGACTGCGAGAATTTTTTCGGGTTGATTCCCTGTGAAGGGAAAACGATTTGCGATCGCCCTCAATACCCTTTCTAAATCCTGTGGATCTTTCGCGCTCGGTGGCGGTAGTTAGCGTTTGATCGAATCTGTTAAAATATTTTTGGATCAGATAGTATATTCCCTCGATAAAATTCTCAATATTAGAAGAACAAGTTAACGCTGAAGCCATTTTTGAACTTAGTGTCGCAGCCAAACCACTAATTTAGCAGAACAGGCAAGTCGCTGGTAGAAGTCTTTCCCCATCGGCATATCAGGGCGATCGCCGCCGATCCCCCACCATCTCGCATTCTCATAAATTCATACTTTATGCGGATGAAAACGCTGGCCCCAAGTTGAGAAACTGAGAAGTGGCGTTACCCTTTTTTTAGCGATGGCAAACCGAGTTTTGATTGTCGGTGGGCGGGGACGAATTGGCAGCAGCGTTGCCCAAGACCTTGTTACCCATACCGATGCAGAAATTACTATTACCGGACGCAACCCTGAAGGCTCTATTACGCCGGAATTGCCACCGGATAGGGTGCAATATCAAGCTTTAGATTTAGCAGACAGTGCAGCCCTGCACCAAGCGGTTTCATCCTCTAACCTCGTCGTTCACTGTGCCGGGCCTTTTCACTACCGAGACGCTAGTGTATTAAAAACTTGCATAGAAGCAGGTGTTAATTATACTGATGTCAGCGACAGCCGCAGTTTTACTCGCAGAGCTTTAGAATTGCGCGAAACTGCTAAAAATGCTGGGATTACGGCTATTATTAATACGGGGATTTTCCCCGGTGTGTCTAATAGCATGGTGCGCCGAGATGTGGAACAATTAGATGAAGCAGAACACATCCATTTGAGTTATGTAGTCGGAGGTTCTGGCGGCGCTGGCGTTACCGTCATGAGAACTACTTTTTTAGGCTTGCAAACTCCTTTTGAGGTTTGGGAAGAGCGCAAGTGGCACCAAGTAAAACCCTACAGCGATCGCGAAACAATTGAATTTCCCGCGCCCTACGGCAAAACAGGGGTTTACTGGTTTGATATGCCGGAAGCAATCACTTTGCCCGAAACATTCCCCGTCAAATCAGTTGTGACTAAATTCGGTACGTCTCCCGACCTTTACAATCACCTTACCTGGTTTGTTGCCAAGTATTGGCCTGCTAGCTGGCTCAAAAATAACTCCGTGATTGAATTTCTCTCCTACGTCAGTTATGGGATGACCAGTGTTACTAATAGTTTTAGTGGGGTTGGTGTGGCAGTGCGATCGCAAGTGACTGGTCTCAAAAACGGTCAACCCGCTAAAGTTTGCTCGACAGCGATACACCCCAATGCTGCCGTCGCTACTGGCATTGGTACTGGCAGCATCGCTCAATTAATGTTAGAAGGTAAACTGGAAAAACCTGGCATTTGGTCTGTCGAACAAGCTCTTTCTACTGAGCTATTTGAACGCGCTATGCAGAACAGAAAACTAGACATAGAGCAGGTGGTTTTGTAGTTACTTAGGTTATTTATAGGACTTTAAAATGTTGGAAAATGGAATTTTTGCCCGAACTGCTAAGACGCGAAACACGGGCCGAAAGAGAAGAGTCAGGGGCTTCGTAATTGATGGGAAAACCCATAGATAGGGTTCCTCGCAGGAATTGCCCTCGCCCCTCATAGGAGATGAGTTCCGCTTGTCTAACTAATCTATCTTTTGGTAGAAGTAATAGTAACAAGCAGGCGCTTAAGATATGGGACATGACGGGAAACATCCCTTTTGGCTCGCTCTAGATGCGGTAGCTGCGACAAAGATTGCGCTTGAACCAAGGTAGTCAATGTGCGATCGCAGTGAAGGGGCGACAAACACCATAATTTTTGCGGAAAAATACGAGGAGAATTTGATATGAAGCGGGTTTTAAAAGCTCTCGGAAAAACATTGAGCCAAAGCATTTTGCTGGTCTGTACGCTGGCTTTCATTGGTCTGCTAAGTCTAGCGGTAGTACCCAGTCAGGCTGCTTACGCAGGTCAAGACAGAACTCAGGCGCCGCCAGAAGCTAAAATTACTGACCCCGCAGAAAGTTTCGAGGATCTCAATCCCCAAGCAGCTTACGATGAAATAGTCAAAACCTCTCAAAATCCTGCAAAGGTCGAGAAAGCTTACGACGAAAGCTTAAAGGAGTACAAGGGAGAGCACCCGCAAGAAGGAATAGTTCAAAAAGCTGAAGATTTGATCGAAAAGGTCACGGGCAACTAATCAATCAAGAGATTTATATCTAACTTAAGTTGCTGGTAAATACACAGCTTCCGTGAGTAGACAATTGATCCGATCTCAGGACTCACTTGAACATAATTATCTAGGGTGCGCCTCGGCGCACCTTATCGCTTGAGAGTAGCTTGTAAAACTACTTTTTGAGTCGAGAAGTATTTTCTCATTTCCCTCCTTTTTAAGCTAGCAGCTTCATCCTTAAGGCAGATGAATAGATATGAATTTAAAAGGTAAATTTAATATGAGTTACAGTTAGATAAAAGGAAAAAAATATCATGAGCGATGACAAAAAAACGGTACATGAACCTGATGCTAACCTCGACCCGATTTCCGGGGAAAAGGGAGCTCATCCAGTCGCAACGGGTATTGGTGCGGCGGGTGCGGGTGCTGCAGGTGCTGCGATCGGCGGTGCCATCGGCGGGCCTGTAGGAGCAGTTGTGGGCGCTGTGGTGGGTTCGTTTAGCGGCGGTTTGGTGGGCAAAGGTGTGGCCGAGGCGATCGACCCCACGGTAGAAGATGCTTACTGGCAAAGCAACTACAGTTCTCGTCCTTACGTGGACACGAGCGCGACTTACGAAGACTATCAGCCTGCATACCGCACCGGTTATGAGGGATACAGCCGCTATGGCGCTACTGGTAAGAAATACCACGAGATCGAACCGGATTTGCAGCGCGACTACGAAACAAATCGCGGTAAGTCTAATGTGACTTGGGAAAAAGCTAAGCACGCCACGCGCGACGCTTGGGATCGGGTGGAACGCGCTGTTCCTGGTGACATTGACAAAGACGGCCGCTAAGGGCTTACGCCAAGTATTTCTCAGTCTTGGAGACACACAAACTCAAGCGTTCCGGTTATTTTTAGCCGGGTACCGGAATGGAGAGAAGTGTTTGATCAAAAAAAACCCGGCTGCTGCGTTCTGGACTGTTGTTGATAGATGGCACAGTTTTTAACGCAAGTTTAGCGAAGTTTTTGGGGATTTTCAGCCCCTCTCTACATCGGAGAGGGTATTTTTATGATCCCTTGAAATCGCATTTTTCAGCACGATTTTTATTTCACAGGACTGTTCGCTGTGATAACTCGCTAGAGACGTAGAGGCTTGGTTGTGCGGGACGATCGCACTCCTAAAAAATGCTTTTTACAAAATCGGGATGCTTCCGTTTGAGATTAACATTTTTTTTTGACTATTAGCCTTAAAATTAAACTTATTCACGACTGAGGCATCGATCGCATATTTCTGTCATTTTTCGCGATGCGCTTTCTTCAATCGCAGCCGGCTCGTAAAGTGTCGGTGGCTTCAAGTCCGATAATTGTTAATCTAAATCCTCTCATTCAAAATTGGTATTACTTGTGGATGAAATGTTGGAAAGAGCTTGGACACTCAAGCAAAATTTAATTGACTTTGTGCTGGATGCTGAGGGAGAGTTGGCGGTAGCTTTGGAAGCTTATGCTGCAGCTCGATCGACCGGCGAGCGCTACGATATTGCTCAGCAAAATCAAGTGATTGACAGTTTTACCATCGAAGGTAAAGTCGGAGAGAAAACGCCGATCGACCTATTTGTCGAAAGTCAGCCGGATTTAACCCAGAGCGATCGTAGCTTGCTCGAAAGTTGGCAGCACAGAAGCTTCACTGGCTTATTTGAAATCACTCAACTTTCCCCCGACAGGTTTGAACTGATGAACTGGCTGACGGCTAAGCACTACGTTGTCAAGCCCAACAGTCCTAATTTTCTTGCAGAGATGTCTCGCTTTAAGTTAGGAGAAATCTTGCTGGCTCGGATTTCTCCCCTTACCGATGACTGGTGGATACTTTCGAGCTCTCCCATTTTGAAAGGGAAATTGGGTAAGCCGAAGTTGGCGGTGGCGATCGGCAATTTCAAGCAAAATCACAACAAGAACCTGTACAGCGATGCCCCGGAATTGTTAGAGCAAGCTTGGCAGTCAGTAGAAAAGTACCATGAAGATTTTACCGAATTTTTTGGTAGTGATGAATTGACGCTATCGGGGTATCACCTGAATAAACAGTTGGCTGAATTTCAGGAATTTATCACTAAAAAACGCCTAGCGGATATCGGCGTTGATGGAAGTAAATCTCTGGCGGATATCGTTGAAGATGCCGGAGTCGATCGAGAAGAAGTCAAAGCAGCAGCAATCGCGGCAGCAGGTGCCGATGCTAACGCAGTTGAGGTAATGCTCGACAGCAATGCTAGTTCAAAAATGGTAATGCCGAAAGTCGAATTGCCCGATCGCTTCAAGAAAGCCGAACAGGTGACAGCACTTTCTCATCCTCGCTGGGGACAAACCTTTTTGTCTACCTACGCTCAATTTACTGCACTGCTATCTGCTGAAGACTTTTCAACCGTTCCCGGTTACGAAAAGCTGGTGCGTAACTATCTCGAAGATCCTGCAATTAATGCCTGGATTTGGCAACGTTTAGCTAAAGTTAATCCAGCGAAATTAGAACAAATTTTGCAAACTGTATTGCAACGTACAGACTTTCAGCTCGATCGCGATTTAGATGCCTTGCTGCAAGAGTTTAAAAAACCTTTAGAACCTGAACTCCCGGAAATTGCCAGCGTTCCCGTGCACCTGCACAACTTATTTCAGGAAGCTTTAGGCGAAGTTAATAAGTCAAAGTCTAAACCGCAGGAGAAAAAGAAAAGCTCTAAAGGTTTTAAATCCTAAGCAACTAAGTTCGTGGCATATTCCTACACGCTATGGTATCGCATACAGTGTAGGCTACTCACCAACTCCACCTCATGCTATGGGCTAACGCGCCGGCTTTGCCAAGGGATACTCGATGAGATTGCCACAGCCAAGGGAAAGCAGGAAGAGAATGGCAATTTCAAGTGCCAGTGCGATCGACCCTAGCCATTTTGGGCGCGTTAGTCTGCATCCCTCAGATAATAAACCATTAAACAAGCTCACAGCTAGCTGTGAGCTTATGGCCCGGTAATATTACTCAAATAGCTTTGCAGTCAGGACTTTAGTTTTTCTTCACCGCGATCGAAAGAACTGAAGTCCTCACTACAAACACTTTTTTTAATCTTCAACTCGTCGGACAGCCATGCGTTGCAGCGGCAGGCTGAGTATGCTAGAAGCAGTCAACAAGTAAGAAAGAACAGTAGTCAGCTTCAAACTGAGCAATAACCAGCTATCTTCTGGTAGGTGAAGTTTCAGCCCGAAAAAAGAGATGCAGTACACTATCCAGTAAGTAAAGCTCATCTTGATTAGGATTTCTTCGCTCAAAGTGCGATCGTCCGTTGGCGGTGAGTTGCGATTATCACCCAGCAGGACTAGACCCGCAATAGAAGCCACAAAAGAAACCATAACGAGATAGTCATGCCAGTTAAGCTCAACCATTTCTAAACTCCGCTTTTATCCGTATTTTTGGAATCAGACATCAGTCTAAAGGATAAGTTTTCCCGCTCAAAGCAATAGTTACAAATTGAAACAGCAGGAGTTACAAATCGCAATGAAAATACCCCGCAACCGCCAGCAACAGGCGCGTTTAGTCAGCCGCCAAGGACAATTGCCCTTAAATATTGTCAAGTTGGGAGTACCTCGCCTGCATTTTGCCGACCTCTACCACAGCCTGCTAACTCTTTCTTGGCCGCGATTTTTCATCCTGATTTGTCTCTCCTATACAGTCACAAATTCTTTATTTGCCTTAGCTTACTTGGCGGGAGGAGATTGCATTGCTAACGCGCGGCCGGGTTCTTTCCCAGATGCCTTTTATTTCAGCGTGCAAACAATGGCGACGATCGGCTACGGCTCTATGTATCCGCGCACGGATTACGCTAATACTATAGTCGCGATCCAAGCGCTTTTTGGTTTGTGGGGAGTGGCGATGGTGACGGGACTGGCTTTTTCGAGATTTTCTCGACCAACAGCTAGAGTTATCTTCAGCCGGGTAGCTGTGATCGCTCCTTTCAACGGCGTTCCGACTCTGATGTACCGCACTGCAAATCAGCGTTTTAACCAAATTTTAGAAGCGCAGCAGCGAGCTACTTTGATCCGCGACGAGGTAACACCGGAAGGAGAATTTATGCGGCGTTTTTACGATTTGCAATTGATGCGGAGTCACTCTCCGGTTTTTGCCTTAACTTGGACGGTGATGCACGCAATTGAGGAGAGCAGTCCTTTGTACCAACTTACTGCCCAAGACTTGATGGATCAACAAGCAGAAATTGTAATTACTTTAACAGGAATTGACGAAACAGTTTCGCAAACTATTCATGCGCGACATTCTTTTGTGGCGTCTGAAATTATGTGGAATATGCGGTTTGTAGATATTCTTTTGAAATCAGCGACGGGAGGGCGGGTGGTTGATTATACTCGGTTTCACGAGGTGAAGCCTGTGGAATGAATGTTTTAATTGAGCCAGTGCTAGAATACCTGTATGGCAAAACAAGTTAATATTTATGAACTTAATAACTGCGAACATGACACTGAAAGAATTGCAACCGCAGCTCTTGGCTTTAACTCCCGAAGAGAAGGCTCAAGCTATAGAATTACTAGCCCAAAGTTTAAGAAAATTTTGGTCGGGAATTCAAAAGACTCCCGGCGTGTGCGGCGGCGATGCTTGCATCAGAGAAACGCGAATTCCTGTTTGGGTGCTGGTGAATGCTCGCCGTTTAGGTATTTCTGAAGCTGAACTCCTAGAAGACTATCCGACTCTGCGTGCCGCTGATTTGGCGAATGCTTGGGCTTATGCTGAGGCATATCCTGATGAGATTGAAACAGCAATTCACGAAAATGAGGAAGATTGAAAAGTGGCGCGTTGCTATGCAGATGAACAATTTCCGAAGCGGGTTGTGGAATTGTTGAGGACTTTAGGTCACGATGTCCTTACCGTACAGGAAGCCGGAAATGCTAATCAAAAAATTCCTGATGAAGAAGTGTTAGCTTTTGCAGTGAGTATTGACCGCGCTATTTTAACGCTCAATCGCCGTCATTTTATCAGGCTGCATACATTACAACCCGACCATGCTGGTATCATTGTTTGTAAAGATGACTCAAATAGGGATCTGTTGGCTTTACGCATTAATGAAGCTATTGCTAATCGAGAAACAGTGAGAAGTTTACTGATTCGAGTTAACCGTCCTTTGGAGTGAGTAGAAGTGATAAAATACCTCTGGTATGGAATTCAAAAGACTCCCGGTGTCATGGGCGGTGAAGCCTGTATCCGAAAAACGCGGATTCCTGTTTGGCTGTTAATAAGTTATCGCCGTCAAGATGCCACCGATGCTCAAATTTTAGAAGGTCATCCGGATCTGAGTGCCGCAGATTTGGTGAATGCTTTTAGTTATGCTGAGGCATATCCTGATGAGATTGAAACAGCAATTCACGGAAATGAGGAAGATTGAAAAGTTACAGGTTTCTATGAAAATAAACAAAATACTCCTCGTACTATGCGAATAATTCATACTGCTGACTGGCATTTAGGGCGACGTTTTCGAGGGATCGATCGCACTTTTGAAATTGCGATCGCCCTCGAACAGATTTTGAAGCAAGCAAAAGCCTTGGATGTCGATGCTGTGCTCGTTGCCGGTGACATTTTCGACGTGCCCAACCCTCCCGCTTACGCCGAACGCATTGCTTATAACTTTTTCTGCGAACTCCAAGCGGCAGGAATTCCCGCAATTGCGATCGCCGGTAATCACGATTCGGCATCCCGCATCGACAGCATCGCGCAATTGCTTTCCCTCGCCGGTGTTCGCGCTTTAGGCAAACCCAGGCTTTCCGCAGACGGCGGCACAATTACTCTCAATACAAAAAGCGGTAAACTTTGTGTGGGAGCGATGCCTTTTGCTTCCGAACAAAAACTGTTAGATGCTAATTCTCTCTGGCAGTCGGGCGATGCCGATCGCCGAAAAGACTACCGCGAAATAGTAGCATATTTACTCGAAGATTTAACCAGGGATTTTAGAGACAATACTGTCAATTTTCTCATGGGACACATGAGCATTGACGGCGCTCGATTGGCAAAATCTGAAGCCGCTTATTACACGCGAGAAAAATACCTCCTGTCATCGCAAACTCTGCCGCCGGAAGCTCAGTATGTTGCCCTCGGACATATCCACATTCACCAGCGGATTTCTGAGACTTCTCTCGCTTATTATTCCGGTTCTTTGATTCAGTTAGATTTTGGAGAAGCGGAACAGGAAAAAGGATTTTGCTTGATAGAAGTTGAGCCGGGAGGTGAGGCAAAGGTGGAATTTAAGCCTGTGGCTTGCCACAAGCCGTTAAAAGTGCTTAAATGTCATAACGACAATCTTGATGAAACTTTAGAAGCTCATCAGTATCATCCGGGTTTCTTGAAAGTAATTGTCGAACTGGACAGTCCGCAAATCGGGCTTGCCGATCGAGTGCGCCAAATCTGTTCTCAAGCGCTGTTAATTGAACCGCGCTATCCAGATGCAGCGCTAGAAGCAACCGAAATAACTAATATCGATCCCAATAATTTCGATCCGGCAGCAGAGTTTTGCAACTATTATCAAAACCGCTTGGGAACGACACCGAAACCGGCAGTATTGGAGGAATTTCAAAACTTGTACAAGAAGTTTAAGGAAACAGTTAATAATTAAATGGGTAAAAAGATACAATCCAAAATCCCAAATAAACTGGTTCCCAGGCTCCGTCTGGGAACCAATATCCAGAGGCTCTGCCTCGCGCTTTAACTGGTTCCCAGCCTCCGTCTGTAAACCAATATCCAGAGGCTCTGCCTCGCGCTTAAATAGGAAAATTGGAGGCAGAGCCTCCGGGTCTGCGTTACCAGGCAAATAGAAAAATTGGAGGCAGAGCCTCCGGGTCTGCATTACCAGGCGGAGCCTGGTAAAGAGTAATACAATCTAAAACCCCAAATCCTAAAACTAAAATCAGTATGCGTCCACTCGAACTTATTCTCGAAGGATTTACCAGCTTCCACCGCGAACAGCGTTTAGATTTTTCTCAACTCGATTTGTTTGCAATTACTGGTGCTACAGGTGCGGGCAAATCTTCACTGCTAGATGCCATGACCTACGCTCTTTTTGGCACGACAACTCGCAGCGGCAAACAAGTAAGTGATTTAGCAAGTCAAGGCAGCGAAAATTTAAAAGTGCAGTTGCGTTTTGCTGTGGGTTCGGCACAGTATCGGGTGACGCGAAGGTGGCGTTTCCGTCCGAAATCTCCCGAAAATAAGGTAATTTTGGATAACTGGCAAAATGGTCAATGGGAAACTTTGGGAACGAGTATTGTTGCTGTTCAAAATACCATTGAACAGATTTTAGGAATGGATTTTGATACTTTTACGCGAGCAATTGTTCTGCCTCAAGGCAAGTTTGATGAGTTTATTAAAGGGGATACATCAAAACGCCGGGAAATTTTGCGGCAGCTAGCAGGATTTGAGATTTTTGAGCAGATGCGGAAGGAAACAAATGAGCTGGCTAAGTTGCTCAAACAAGAACGGGAAATGGTGGAAAGGCAGCTAGCGGATTTGAGTGCGCCGACGGCGGATGAGGTGGAGGAAAGACGATCGCAACTTTTGATTTTAGAGCAGCAGTTGCCTGAGATCGATCGCGCCGTTATGAAAGCTCAAAAGAATCTCGATGAAGAGGAACAACTATTTTCGCAAATCGCTCGCTGGCAAGAGCTGCAACAAGAACTGACCCAATTAAATGCTAATTATGCTGAGATGAAAATTTTAGCACAGCGTTTAGAAAGAGCGCAAGCTGCCAATCATTTACAAGGAGATTGGGCTTTAGTGCGATCGGCTCGCAGCCAGCATGAAACTGCCGAACGTGCCTCGATGGCAGCGCGAAAGCTGTTAATTAAAGCTCGTTCAGAGCTAGCAGTAGAGCAGCATAAATTTGACGAGGCAAAAGCCAAAGAAAAGGCATTATCACCACAAATTAAGGCGCGCGAAGATGCTCTAGCTGCTGCGAAAGTATATGAAGAACAGCGCACTCAATTAGAAAAAGAAGTTGCGCTAGCCCAAAAAATTCAACAGGAAAAACTCCGCTTTTTTATGGCAGCCGATAAAGAACTGCAAGCTGCTAATACTAAAATTCAAGGTGCGGGTTTTCGAGTTACTCAAGCAGCGGCAAAACTCGAACAGTATGCGCCGGGAGGAAAGCGTTTAGAGCAATTGCAGCAAATTGCACCATTATTGATGGAAGTTCAGCTAATTGCCAAGCAGGGGAAAACTCAGCAGCAACAGTTGGATAAATCTATTGCAGATAGGGAAAGCGCTCAACAGAATTATGTGAAGGTGGCCGCTAATTTAAAAGCAGCCGAAATCAGGCTAAAAGAGTGCGGTAGCGAGTTAGAAGCGGCGGAAACTGCTAATGCGGAAGCGGCGCGTTTAGAGAGTGTTGCTGTTGTCAGAATGTCCCTAAATTCTGGCGATACTTGCCCGGTGTGCGGGGGGGTGCATCCTGACAGTGAGCTGCTCCCTCCTTTGCCGAATTCTAATATTGTCGATGTCGCTGGTTTGCAGCGGAAATTTGCGGCGGCAAATCAGGTTTTTCAAGAGGCTCAAAGGTTGGCGGCTGAGGGAAAAAGTGCAGTTTCCGCTTGCCTGCAAAAAGAGTCGGAAATTACTCAAATCTTGGAATTAACCGCGAATAGAGTTGCCGAATTGCAGCACCAAATCACTCTAGTTATAGAAATTTCTCAGTGGGAAGTGTTGCGGTTGCAGCAGGAGTTGGCAATACTTAAAGAGAGCGATCGGCAATATCGCGAAACCGAGCAGCAGTTCCAACTCGCATCATTGGAATATGAGAATTTTCAACAAAGATTTAATTTTGCAGCGGCGACTCAAGCAGCTAAACAGCAAGAATATCAAGATGCGATCGCCGAATCAGACCGCCGGCAGCAGCAGTTGCAAAGTTGTGTTAATGCGCTTTATCAAATTACCGAATATCAACCTTATCCTAATTTAGCAAAAGCCTTAGAAGAAGACAAGCAAGACTTGGCAAATCTGCTGAAAGTTGCAGAAAAATCTTATCAAAATGCTCAAAATACGGTTATTCAAGCAGCAGAGAGAGAGCAACAAGCTGGAGAGGCTTTTGGGCAAGCCCAGGCTCATAAACAGCAGCTAAACCTAGATTGGTCAGCCAAATTAACGGCGGCTGATTTCACAGAAGAGACATTTTTAGCAGCGGTTGTGACAGTTAAGGAACAATCAGAATGGGAAAATGCTATTCGCTCTCACCGCGAATCAAAAATTCAGTTAGAGACGCGGGCAAAAGATTTGAGCGAGGCGATCGCAGGCAGAACTACCGATGAGAATACTTTAGCACAAGTGCGATCGGCAAAACATACCGCCCAAGAAAACCTCAAACAAGCCAACAACAACCGCGCCGAACTGTTAGCTTGGATTCAAGTAGCAGCCCAAAATCTCGAACAAGCCGAAAGACTGTCACAGCAAATCACAAATTTCACAGAACAAGAGCAAACTTATCACACCTTAGCGCAGAACCTCAAATCCAACGAATTTCAATCATACATTTTAGAACATTTAGAAGCAGAATTAGTCGGAAGCGCCACCTTAATTTTGCAAGAATTAACCGAAAATCGCTACAAACTAATAAACCAAGACGGCGAATACTGGGTAGCAGATAATTGGAACGGCGGCGAAGCTAGACGAGTCCGTACTCTTTCCGGTGGCGAAACCTTTGCCACTTCCTTATCAATGGCTTTAGCTTTGTCAGAAAAACTGTCTCAAGGAACTCACTTGGGCAGCTTATTTCTTGATGAAGGATTTGGGACTTTAGATACGGAAACTCTCGAAAGCGTTACTCAAATTTTAGAATCTTTGCGGCAGCGAGAAAGGCTGATTGGAGTGATTACCCACGTTCGAGGATTGGGCGAAAGATTGCCTGCACAAGTTAAAGTGTACAAGTCCCCCCAAGGCTCTAGAATAGAAGTTGAAAGAGTTTAAGTCTCTTCTTGTTGCGATATATTGTAGTTTTTCTATAATTGTGTTTCTTCTTCTGTAAAGATAGGAGGCCACAATTCAGAAACGGGCAATTCCCAACCGGGGAAAAGTTCTGGTACTGTTAAGATATCGCCATTTTGTAAAATTTGTGGTTCGCCAGCCGATCGATAAATCTTCACTGTTTCTGCATCAGGATCGATCGCAATTCCGACAATCGCTCCGAGCTCAACAAACTTCAAAACCTTGGTTTCGATAGGCTGAAGGCGATCGCTTTGAGACTTAATCTCTACCACCAAATCGGGAACCAACTGTCCAAAATAACGCGGACTTTGGCGCAGTCGTGCGGCGCGAACAAAAGAAACATCGGGTGCTTTGACATTAGTATCTGGCATGATGAAACCGCCTGCCGAGTCAAAAACTCGTCCGAGACGGCGGGGATTTACCCAAGCGAAAAGAAAGGCAATGAGACGGCTGCTGATTTCACTGGATACGATGTCAGAGGGGCCCATAATTGAAAGTCTCCCGTCTTCTAGTTCAATTTGGTAATCTAAACCCGCTTCGGAAAAAGCCGTTTGAACTTGCTCAATATCTTTGACAGTCATCGTTGACATAGGAACTTTCTCCCGTTATGAGCTGATATTTCATTTTAGCACGATTTTGCGGTAGCATAAATTATCAGATAACGCCGTAAACAACAAATTTTATATGAAAAATCACCCGACTCGAATGCAATCGGTACAGTCGCCAATAATTCCAGTAGTTGGCGAACTGATCCGCCAAAATCCCGGAACGATATCATTAGGACAAGGCGTAGTTTACTACAATCCGCCACAAGAATCATTTGAAAAAATACCCGAATTCTTCGCAAATCCCGACAATCACAAATACAAAGCCGTCGAAGGTCTTCCACAATTACAAGATGCAATTGCAGCCAAACTCAAAACCGATAACGGCATTGAAATTAACAGCAGAAACTGTATTGTCGTTACCGCCGGCAGCAACATGGGATTTACCAACGCCATTCTTGCTATCACTTCGGCGGGAGACGAAGTGATTATCCAATCACCTTATTACTTCAACCACGAAATGGCGGCAATTATGGCAAATTGCCGACCAGTGATAGTAGAAACCGACGCCAACTATCAACTTAATATCGATGCTATAAAACAAGCAATTACCGACAAAACGCGAGCCATCGTCACCGTTTCACCCAACAACCCAACTGGCGTTGTTTATTCAGCCGAAGCGCTCCGGGAAGTTAACGAAATTTGCCGTCAGCACAACATATATCACATCAGCGATGAAGCTTACGAATATTTTACTTATAACGGCGTCAAACACTGTTCGCCCGCCGCTTTTCCCAACAGCAGCGAACATACAATTTCTCTATTTAGCCTCTCCAAAGCCTATGGTTTTGCGAGTTGGCGGATCGGGTATATGGTAATCCCAGAACATTTGCTCGTTTCAGTGAGAAAGATTCAAGATACAATCTTAATTTGTCCGCCGGTAATTTCTCAGTATGCAGCCCTGGGAGCCTTGCAAGTTGGTAGAGGTTACTGCGATAATTATGTAAGGGCGATCGCATCGGTGCGACAACTCGTATTAGACGAACTCAATACCATCCAAAACTTGTGTACAATTTCCCCAGCCTGCGGAGCATTCTACTTTTTCTTGAAAGTTGATACTGAAATCGATACAATGGAATTAGTAGAAAAATTAATTCGCGAATATCACGTAGCAGTGCTTCCCGGTACAACCTTCGGCATGGATAGCGGCTGCTATTTGCGGGTTGCTTACGGTGCTTTGGAAAAAGCAACCGCCACCGCAGGTATTAGGAGATTAGTTAAAGGTTTGAAGACAATTTTAAACAAGTAAAATAGGAAGATTCAACATGGTTGCCACTAACTTAAAAGCAAATACAAATATCCAAGATACCTCCGCTGCAAAACTGGCAGACTTGCGCGATTTGATGGCAGATTATGAATTAAATTGCTATTACATCCCAGCGGTTGACGAACACTTAAATTTATCAGTTCCAGCAGCCAAGCAGCGGCGAGCTTGGATGTGCGGTTTTACGGGTTCCGCCGGCGATTTGTTGGTTGGTAAAGATTCCGCTTGGTTGTTTGTGGATTCCCGCTATTACGAACAAGCCGAATTGCAAGTCGATACGGGAATTATTCAAATATCGAAACTCGGCTTAGAAGGAAATTTAACCTTAATTGAAACTTTAGAAAAATTGGCTGTAGAATCGGCACAAAAATCAAAGAAAATTCGCCTGGGTTTTGACCCATTTACCGTAGCGACAGAGCAATATCAAAATTGGGTGAAAAAATTTGCAACTGCGGAGATTGAGCTCATACCAATCCGGGAGAATTTGACAGACAAAGTGCGATCGCAAACTCCTTGGCAAACAGCAGAGACTTTACCTGCGATTGATGCAGAGCCCATATTTAGCTTACCTGTATCCCTGACAGGAGAAACCACCGCCGAAAAATTAGCCAGAGTCAGGGAAGCGATGCAAAAAGCCAATATCGATGTGCTTCCGATTACCAACCTGAATCAAATAGCGTGGCTGTTCAATCTCCGAGGCTCGGATATTCCCCACATTCCCATTTTCATATCCTATGCCATTGTCACCACAGATTCAGCGTTTTTGTTTACAAATCCCGAACGAATTTCGCTAGAAATCAAGCAAGAATTGCGGGCGGATGTAACTTTGCTTCCCTACGCCGACTATCCCCATACATTAGAAACTTGCGTAAATTTGCCACATAAAGTTCGGGTACTTTTAGACCCGAAACACAGCACAGCAGGCACCTACCAGTTAATATTAAACCATCAACAAGCGCAGTTTTACAACATCGAAATAGTTTTTGATACACATCCGGTAGAAGGGATGAAAGCTCGAAAAAATCCGGTTGAAATCGAGCAGATGAAATCAGCCAATTTCAAAGCAAGTCGAGCGAAAACTTTGACTTTAAAGTGGTTGACAGAACAGCTAGAAAATGGTAAGCTCTTGACAGAGTTTGATGTCAAAGAAAGCATCGAAAGGTTTTACCAGGAAGAAACAGATTTTCAGACTTTAACTTTTAGAACGATCGCCGGTGCGGGAGCCAATAGCTCGATCGTACATTACGGAACCCCCAGCCCAGAAGTCACCTTAAAACCCGGAGAATTGCTGCTGCTTGACTCAGGCGCGCAATATTTAGCAGGTACAACCGACGATACGAGAACAATAAGTATCGGAGAACCGACGGCGCTACAAATAGAACACTACACCACAGTTTTAATCGCGCACATCAACTGTGCAATGCAGCAATTCCCCAAAGGAACAACGGGAGCGCAATTAGATGCGATCGCCCGTGCGGTATTATGGCAAGAACAGCTAGACTACGGACATGGCACCGGGCACGGAGTCGGCGCGTTTTTAGCCGGTCACGAAGGGCCAAACGGCATCAGCAAATCGGTACAATATCCCCTAGAAGCCGGAATGGTAACGAGCATCGAACCCGGATATTACGAACCGGGATGGGGCGGAATTCGCATCGAAAATCTCTATGTTGTCAGGGAAATGCCATCCAAAAACGCTACGGTTTGGTACGGATTTGAATCGCTGACGTATATTCCGTTTGAGCGCAAATTGATAAATGTCGATCGACTGTCAAAGACTCAACTAGCATGGTTGAATAATTATCACGCTTCGGTAGTCGAGAAACTGGAACCCGTACTTGATGCAGCAACAATTGAATGGTTGAAAAAAGCCTGCACTGCGTTAGGTTAAGCCTTGTAATTTGTCGCACATTTAACTTGTGCACCTATTTTTCGGGAAACTCTTGTGGGGTGGGCACGCGAGCCCGCCCCAAAGGTACAAAACTAGCACATATCAGATAGGGACACGGCACTGCCGTGTCCCTACTGTTACATAGTTACATAGTTACACTTGTCAGGATAAAATCACCTACTGATAAATAGCTAAAGCTATTGCTATAGAATTTTAGGGTTTCAGACCATTAGGTGATTTAAGTCACAGTATATGCCAGAGGATTCCTGTTAAATTAATAGGTAATGCTGGGATAACTTTATAAGAATAATTACTAAACCTTTATAAATTTCTATTTGCTTAATAACAATTACCAAAAACAAGGGGGTTAAGTTTTATGAGAACCGAATCAGAAGTATCTATTTCTTTTGCCATATCTATCTTTTTAGATAAAGAATTTACACCTGATGATGATACGCTAAACTATGAATCCTATAAAAAGCTAGGTCTTACTTGTGGTAAATGTAGAGAACTTATCTTTTTTAAGCGATGTACAGAGAGAGTTTCTCACTTTTCTCATTTCAAGGATACAGGCAAAGGTTGTGAGTGGAAAACAAAAAACAATACCAATACCAGTAACCAAGACACTGATTCAGAAAGTAGAGAACAAAGCTTAGAAAAGTTCCAGATTAAATTTAAAGGGATTATTGAACGAGCGATAATCCAATATCAAAAAATCTCATCTTCTCAGCTTCTTCGTCAACAAATAGAGGAGGGTAAAAGGTTAGTTGCTGAATATAACATTAATATCGAGGCGTGGCTAAGGTGGTTTAAGAGAAAAATCAGCAGAAAATATGTTAAAAATCTCGCAGTCTCTCTGTATCAAAACAATGAGTTATTATCTGATGAAAATAGTAGAGTTCTTTTAAATTTACTTGATTACTTGTGCGTTCCTGCTAGTGAAGAGGTTTTGAGATATCTCCTTTATTATGTAGTTGTTTTGTTGAATAAGGAGATAGCTCTTAATAAGGATTTCGAGGAAGTTTGCTCTAAAATCATTGAAATAATAAGTTTTGCTGATTGGGAAAAAGAATATAAACGACCAAAAGAATTGGTAGAGCGGCAAAGACCTAAGCCTATTAAGTTGGACGGTGCAAAAGTAGCACAGGGAACTGTAATATTTAGGTCGGTAGTTGGTACTACTCCTTTATTAGCTTGCTTAGAACCATCGGGTAAGGAATGGAAGTTAATAGGACTTCCGGTTAAAGTGCCAGAGTATGACCTTGCGAGGTATGTAGTAGGTAATCTCAGTCCGAATCAAGCTATTGCTTATCTGCATAGGGAAATTGACAGACTCAAAAATCAAAACCAGGTAAATAGTTTAAAGCTTATTGCTAGGCTAGAAAACCTCTTAATTCAGGTAGTACAAGGGAAAAAGTTAAATCCAGAGAGTTTGCGAGAATCTACTGTAGTAATCAGGAAATATTTAGACAAAGCAGGGTTTAAGCATAATTCCTTGTATACGGATAACTACTATAGGAGTCACACGTTAGCAGATGTTTCCTTTATTCAAGAATTGGAGGCTAAAAAATTAACATACACGTTTATTTGGGGGAGTGAAAGAGCTATATGGCAATCAGAGGTATCTATGGTTATGAAATGGCTTAAGAGGGTTCCCGCTCGCTTGGGAAAACAGTTTCCTATTAATTTTCCTAGCTTTGAAGAAGTCCGGGATTATCTACTAAGTATCTTTAAATTTAAAAACGTGGAGTTAATTATCAAGCAAGAGAGAGGAATTTACATTGAGATTTACTATGAAGGAATGTTACAAAGTAGACAGCGTTTAGATATTACAAGTCAGATATCAAAGGACAGAATAGCGGGCAAGGTTTCTACTAAAGTATCTACCTCGATCCAATATGTCGGAGATGGTGAGTTCTACAGTCTGTTAAGGTGTACGAGTGTCGATCGGCAATTAGTGCGGGAAGCTAAAAGCCAACTTGAAAAAATAGTACAAAAGTTTGTAGACTCTAACAGTCAATTATTCACAAAGGAGAAAGAGGAGAGAATAGTTAATCGAGTAGCGCTTAAGGATTTATTAGGATTCTCAAAAGATTCTAAGGGGTTGCCACAAATAGCCAAGCAATTTAACAAGTTTACTCTTCCTTTCACTTCTGAGTCCGAGGTCAATCTTGGTAAGCTGGTTAATCTACTAACTCTTGAGACTTACGATCGTCATGATACGGCTAACTTACTCGACAAAATGGTAAACAACTGGAAGCACTGGAATAAGGGGGGACAAATAAACATAGCAGGATTTAGCTTCATCAAAAAAGATCCCGGTGAATTGATGACAAATATCTATCACACTGTCAAACACAATCAAGATAGATCGCAAGTAGTCTGGGGAGCATTTATTGACGAACTTTACAAGCTTTCAAATATTCCTTTAGGTTTTAGAACACAAGAGGGAGTAGTATTAACCCCTTGGACTTTATATACCGATCATGTTAGCCGATGGGAACATAGAATCAAAATTCAACTTATCTCTATTCTTAAAGATGGGGATAACAGCAGAACCCTGGGAATTGAAGCACTATTACAGCAGGACATTAAGAGTTTAAAAAAAACTCTAGACAAAATGCAGCCTGGATGGTTGAGTAACAATGCAGATATCTCTAAACACTTAGAGGCTTTAGAGGACTGCTTACGGACTGTTAAACAGTTACGCGGTCAAGACTAAGCCTTTTAGCTAGGGTATATGTGGTAGTCTATCCTAGCTCTTTCTACTAAAAGCATTCAACCTTTGACTTAGGTCAGTAAAAAGAATGAATATTTAGTAGATGTAAACACATAAAACAGGTATATACCCTACTAATAGCCAACCAGCTCTAAATCCCTATCTAGCTTAGGTTTACTTCGCACTTTTTATACACTACTAAGATAGGACATTATATCATAAAGCCGAGCTTTAAGAGCTTAGTTGGGTATGGGGTTCTAGACCCACTTCATACCTAAAAATAAGACCAAGGCTCGAAGTTTCATCAAGCCTTGGTCTTATCAGTAAAGCTGGTGACAGGATTTGAACCTGCGACAGGCTGATTACAAATCAGCTACTCTACCAACTGAGTTACACCAGCAGTGAAACTTAATATAGCAAACTTATAGTCATTAGCGCAACCCCCCCAGCCATTTTTTTTTCAAATTCGCCCAAAACCGCTCCCCGTAAGGGCGAAACCGAAATTGTCTGCCCACTGCCAATTAACTAATCGCAGCGCCAAATCTTAATTGTCTGATCCGCACTGCCGCTGGCGAGCAAATTGCCCGAAGGTGCGATCGCCACCGAGTACACCGTACCCGAATGTCCCTTAAGACTGCTCAACAACTCCCCCGTCTGCAAATTCCAAATATTAATCGTATTATCATCGCAGCCACTAACCAAAGTCAAACCGTCCCCACTGATAGCAACCGAATCGCCCCGACTCACATAATTCTGCAAAATATGCAGCGCCTCATTCGTTCCTAAATTCGTTACACCCTTTCCCTTCCCATAATTAGTATTTAAAATCCGCAACAAACTGCCCGTGTGCAAGTTCCGCAGCTTAATCGTATAATCATTGCTGACGCTAGCAAGAATCTGACCGTCCGGCGCGATCGCCACAGAATTCACCCCAACATTCAACCCCGAAAGAGTCCGCAGCAACTTCCCGCTTTCCACATCCCAAACCTTGCTCGTTGCATCCGAACTCCCACTCGCCAATATTTTACCATCCGGGCTAAAAACCACCGCATTCACATTGTCAGAATGACCCCTCAAAGTCCGCAGCAACTCACCACTCCGCAAATTCCACAGCTTAATCGTATTATCAGCACCGCCGCAGCTAGCAATTACCTGGCGTTTCGGGTTAATCGCCACCGAATTCACCTCCATAGAATGTCCCGGAAAAGTACACAGCAAATCACCGTTGTGCAAATTCCAAAACTTAATTGTTTCGTCCGAACTGCCGCTGACCAACATTTTTCCGTCATAGCTAATAGCAACCGAATTTACGCGATCGGTATGTCCCGTCAGAGTGCCAATTAATTCGGCTGTTTCTAAATTCCAAATCTTAATAGTTTTATCCCAACTGCCGCTAGCCAAAATTTTGCCGTCAGGACTAATCGCCAGAGAATTCACAAACGATGAATGTCCCGGCAGCGTGTATACGCACCGCCATTTCAGATTTATTAATTTGTGAGCTAATTCCTTCGCCCGCTTAGATGCTTCCTCAACTGCCTGTCTGCGTTTGAGTTCAGCCTCCTCCAAACGCTTGCGTTCCGCCCTAGCTTTCGCCTCTCGAAGCGCCAGTCGCCGCATCTCTCCCTTATAGACTATTCGCTGCTGATCCTGAATTTCTTTAAGAGTTTCAATATAGGGTAGGGCCCAATCTTTAGAAAACCATTCCTGAGCAAATTCCGACTCTAATTTCAATAGCTGAGGTTCGTGAGTAAAATCGATATTTAAATAATACAAATCAGCTAAAAAAGCCGCCAATAACTTGTGAATAGTCACAATGATTTGCCGAATAATCCGCAGGCTCAGCTTTTCATCTTTACCCTCCGCCTCCAACTGGTGGTAAACCTCTTCCCAATTCCAAGGCTGCATCGCCACTAGAGAAACGCTCTGATTTATGATTCCCCAAAAACCGACATGAAAATTAACTTCATAATCGCTGATATCGCTGTACAGTATAGCTGTCGGTACGGGAGACAAAACAGTCTGCAACCGCTCCACATCAATATCAGAAATTGCTTTTTTGAAATAGTCTCCGTAAAACTGAACAGGAGACAAATCTCCGTGCTGGGGGTAGTGCTGGTTTAAAAAAGCTCTCAACTTAGCCGGCAGCTCGATATTCAGATTGTGGCGAAACGAATCCGGGCAATCTTGGCTAATTTTTGCGGGAGCAACTAACAGCAGCAATCGGTGCTGCTGCTGCTGCAAAATTTGTTCAGTTTCCTGCCTGCTCAAATTAGAAAACCAGTTGTCCCTGTCCCAAATAGTTTGAATTTCGCTCAGCTTAACTCGAATTGCTTCTGATTGAAACTCCCGCATTAACTCGCGGCAAAGCCGGCTAATTGCCCGCTTATCTCTCACTTCTTCTGCCTTAATTCTATTAGCGCGTTCTTGCTTTACCCATTCTTCTTCTGTACCCGCGATCGCGATTAATTCTTGTTCTCTCGCCTGCTGCCGCTGCAAATATTTCACTTGGGCTTTAATCCAGCGCGGGTCTTTTTTGATTTGCTGGTTCAAAGCTGAAGAACCAGAGGGTTCAATTTCTGCATAACGTTCGTTGACAGCGCTTGCGCCCAATCTTTCTCCCAATTCAGAGGCTACAGGCTTCAACAGTTCAATCAGGGTGTCTGAGACGGGGCGGGGTAAGGACATACCAGTTAAAACTTTTTCTTACTTAAGGGCGATCGCGCGAGTCAGGCGTACCTCCTGGGGCGGGGATCTTAGATTTGGGCGATCGGTCAGCGTCTCCGTAAGGCGTATCGTGCAGCCGCGCCAGCTTAACACCTTTACTCAATAATAATATTTATTTATGCACTTTACATTTTACCCCGAATCTGAATCTAAAGCACCGACGGAAAAGACTTCAGGATATGCGATCGACCCTGAGTTCACCCAATTCGTTTTTTTTGTTGCCATTTGACTCGCTCTTGTCTATAATCGTACTTCACAACCATAATTACGGTATTCCGACCTAATAACCGTACTTTTACTAGAGGAACAAATATAATGAGTCCGTGGCAACGCCTAACTCAACACCTTCAGTGGCCGCAACAGCCACCAGCCAGCACAAATCAATCATTTACTGCGCTGAAAAGATTTGTGTCGCTATTTTTAGTGGGAATAAGTTTAAGTCTGGCCGTTGCATCCTGCGGTCAGGGAATCAGCAACAACCCCGCAGCGACTCCAGGCGGTGCTAGCCCAGCAGCCAACAAAGGCAACAATGTAGAATTAACCCTCGTTTCCTTCGCCGTCACCAAAGCCGCCCACGAAGCGATAATTCCCAAATTCGTAGAACAGTGGCAAAAAGAAAAAGGCCAAACCGTCACCTTCAACCAAAGCTACGGCGGTTCCGGTTCCCAAACGAGAGCCGTAATTGACGGTTTAGAAGCAGACATCGTACACCTAGCCCTCGCCCTCGACACTGCAAAAATCGAAAAAGCCGGACTAATTCAACCTGGGTGGGAAAAAGAAGTTCCCAACGAAGGCATAGTCAGCAAATCGGTAGGAGCAATAGTTACCCGTGAAGGCAATCCCAAAGGCATCACAACCTGGGAAGATTTAAGCAAAGACGGAGTAAAAGTGATTACTGCCGATCCCAAAACATCAGGCGTTGCCCGTTGGAATTTCCTCGCACTTTGGGGCTCGGTTGTTAAAACCGGAGGAGACGAAACCAAAGCATTAGACTTGACTACTAAAGTCTACAAAAACGTCCCGATTCTGACTAAAGATGCCCGCGAAGCCACTGATGTATTTTTCAAACAAGGGCAAGGCGACGCCTTAATTAACTACGAAAACGAGATTCTTCTGGCAGGTGAGAAAGGCGAAAAACCGACTTATAGTATTCCCGAAGTCAATGTTTCGATCGACAATCCGATTGCCATCGTCGATAAAAACGTTGATAAACACGGTACTCGCGAAGTCGCCGAAGCATTTGTCAAGTTTCTCTACACCCCAGAAGCTCAGCGAGAATTTGCCAAAGTAGGCTTCCGCCCAGTAGATGCGACAGTAGCGGCGGAACCAGAATTTGTCAAAAAATATGCCCCCATCAAAACCCTATTTACAGCTCAAGACTTAGGAGGTTGGGGAGATATTCAGCAGAAATTCTTCGATGACGGAGCTGTTTTTGACAAAATCCAAGGTTCAATTAAACAGTAAAAAAACAGAATGCCCAGAGCCCCGACTTCCCGGAAGTTGTCGGGGCTCTAAAAGATTCACTATTCTTGACAACTCAAAACTATTCACTTATGGCTGTATCATCTCCAACCAGCAACCCTGAGTCTCCGATCGCAAATATCAAAAAGGCGATCGGCAAAATCACATTACCTTGGGGCATCACCCTAGGCTACCTCAGCTTAATGCTATTGCTCCCAGTTGCAGCAATGCTGCTGAAAGCCAGCACAGCAAACCCCGCCGAATTTTGGGCAATTGCCACAAGTCCGATCGCCCTTTCCGCCTACGATGTCACCTTCTTTACCGCATTAATGGCGGCATTAATTAACGGAGTATTCGGCACATTAATTGCCTGGGTATTAGTCCGCTACGACTTTCCCTTAAAACGGGTTGTCGATGCAGCAGTCGATTTACCTTTTGCACTGCCCACCTCCGTCGCCGGTTTAACACTCGCCACAGTTTACAGCGATAACGGCTGGATCGGCGGGCTGTTTGCACCCTTGGGAATCAAGATCTCATTTACTCGCTTGGGCGTAGGAATAGCCATGATATTTATTTCCTTGCCCTTTATCGTGCGGACTGTACAGCCAGTTTTAAACGAAATGGAAAAAGACATCGAAGAAGCAGCTTGGTGCTTGGGTGCTTCTCAATTTCAAACTTTCTGGCGAGTAGTTTTACCCCCGTTATTTCCGTCTATTTTAACCGGAGTTGCCCTCGGATTTTCGCGAGCGGTTGGCGAGTATGGCTCTACTGTAATTGTAGCTTCTAACATACCTTTCAAAGATTTAATCGCGCCAGTATTAATTTTTCAAAGATTGGAACAGTACGACTATGCAGGAGCAACAGTTATCGGCACTATCCTGTTAGCTATTTCCCTGGCAATGCTGTTCGCAATTAATCTATTACAAGCATGGAGAAGACGCTATGACGGCTAATATCAATTCACCCGCTGATTACAAATTTCCGCCTGCGGGTTCTAGTCGCAGTCAGGAGAAAGCCTGGGTAAAACCAACTTTAATCGGAATTGCGAGCGGCTATCTTGCTCTCGTCTTATTCATCCCCATGCTCAACGTTTTTTACCAAGCTTTCCGAAAAGGATTTGAGCCATTTATTTCTAACTTAACCTCGCCCGATTTTCTGCATGCAGCCCAACTTACCCTGATAATTTCTCTGATAGTTGTGCCTGTAAATACAGTCTTCGGTTTGTGTGCAGCCTGGGTAATTGGCCGCAATAAATTTCGGGGGCGCACGCTATTAATTAGCATTTTAGACGTGCCGTTTGCCATATCTCCCGTAGTTGCAGGTTTAATGATTGTACTGCTTTACGGTCGGGTGGGATGGTTCGGGCCGTGGCTGGAGGCGGCCAATATCAAGGTTATTTTTGCATTCCCTGGAATGGTACTGGCTACTGCTTTTGTTACCTTGCCTTTTGTGGCCCGCGAAGTGATTCCTGTTTTGGAAGAAGTGGGAACAGATCAAGAAGAAGCGGCGAAAACTTTGGGAGCAAATGACTGGCAAATTTTCTGGAATGTCACGCTTCCCAGTATTCGCTGGGGATTGCTTTACGGGGTAATTTTGACCAATGCTAGAGCAATGGGAGAATTTGGAGCCGTCTCTGTGGTATCGGGAAATATTGCTAAAAAAACGCAAACTTTGCCTTTGTTTGTAGAGGATGCTTACAAGCAGTATGCGACACAAGCCGCATTTTCAGCGGCGGTAATTCTAGGTTTTTTAGGAGTTATTACCCTTGTACTTAAGGAGATTTTAGAACGAAAAACTAGCATTAAAGAAGTTGAATAACAGTCATTTGTCATTTGTCATTAAGGCTGTAATTATGCAGTGTACACCTCTTCCCTGAAACCAGTAAATATTAGGAGGCCCAAATGTTAGCTCACAACACTAGCGAATCTAAATTTGAGGGTATAGGCGATTTTCACAAAACCCAAGAATCAGATATTCCCAAATCTGAGAATGGCGACACCAGACAAACTCAAACCCGAATTCGGATTCGTATTCCTAAAGAATACCATCAGGAACCAGTCATTTCTCACCTGATTTCTGAATACGGTTTGACGGTTAATTTTAATGCAGCGTTTTTGGGTGTCAAAACTTTAGATGACGGTTGGTTTGATTTGGAACTTAACGGTACAAGTAAACAGATTGAAACTGCTCTGATTTATCTCAATGATTTAGATGTGGAAATCTGGAGCAATTCCAATAATCCCGATGAAGAAACTTGGTAATTAGTCACTCTAGGACGCAGAAACCGGGAATAGGAAATAAACTTCTGCGTTTTCCAGAAGTTTATTTCCTATTCCCGGTTTATTGAGTCTAATAGTCTCCAGGAATGTTGCTCATGAGTCAGCATTCCTCCGTCATATCTATTCCTGTCAAATAACCGTTATCACGTTTGTAGTTAGGACTTTAGTCCTCTGAGTTTTATGAGGACTTGCATTCCTCACTACAAACCAATTTGATTGCGGTTGTTCGATCGCACATACATATCATTCAGCAGCTAACCACTACCAAATAATATCAGTTTACAGCTACAGTCAGGGACGCAAAAACCCGGTTTCTTGGCGTAACTTGGTCATATACCCTCGAACGTGACAAGGAGAAACGGGGTTTTTTTGAGAAGCGTGCGTTCAAGACTGAGCTAATACAAGACTGAGCTAATAACGGTGACTGAGGACTATTGACTAATAGAACTTTCGCAAGGAATCATTTTTTACACTATCTGTAGTGGTAAGATGCGCTCTTTGCACCCTACAGGTAGATTCTGTGCGTAAGTCCTGACTAACAAAGATCGATCGCCATCCGTTTATTTGATTGACAATTTTTATAAAATCTGGTATATTTTCCATCTCTGGAATATCAAAAAACAGCGCGCCAGTCTTCTCCAACATTATTTGTAACAGCCGGAACAATACCTCCCTTTAAAACTTCTCAACAATCAAACTAACTCAGTTAGGCGAAGGGAGCATAAAAAAAGATTTTTGTCAATATTCGATTGAGGTGAAAGTTAGGGGCGATCGACTCTCCTCCGCACCGGAAAAAGATCGATCGCTGCTGCGGTTGGTTTGTGCTATGAATTTGATGTGTGTGTACCAGGAGAATTTGATCGTGGAACTTTATAAAGAACCGAAACACCAGATAGTTTTTGCAGATTCACAAGTTACAGATTGCGAAAGTTTAACAGAAACGGCGAATCCCGATACAGAAATTGTTATTCTGAAAGCCGATCGCGACGGCATCGAGCAAATCGCCGAAACACTTAAACAGCGGAAAAACATTGCAGCCGTCCACATTTTATCTCACGGCGCAGCAGCCAGCTTGCAACTGGGGCGCACAGAACTCAATCTCAGCAACATTGAAAGCTACCGCAATTATTTAGAAACATGGTTTGCTTTGCCAGCAGCCGAAGCAAACTCGAACTCTCCAATTACAGCTAAACCCGAAATTCTGCTTTACGGTTGCAACGTCGCCGCCACAGAAGCAGGTGTGGCTTTCGTCCAAAGGCTGAGCCAGCTCACGGGGGCAAATATTGCAGCTTCAGACAACTTGACCGGGAGTGCCGCCTTGGGTGGAGACTGGGAACTCGAAGTAACTACTGGCAACATAGAAACACCATTGGCATTTTCTGCTGAGGCGAGGGAAGCTTATAGCGGCGTGTTAGCAACCTTTAGCGCTACCGACTTTACCAGTCTCAACAACGCCATCCTTTTTGCTAATGTCCTGCCGGATGCTGATGATATCAACATCACTGCTGCTATCACCTTCAGTCCCGGACAAGTTCTGCCTGTAATTACTAACCCTGTTAACTTTGTTGGCAGCGCTACAACTGGGATTACCATCAACGGCGGTGGTAATAGCCGACTATTTTTCGTGGACACCACTGCTACAGTCACCTTATCTAACCTCACACTTCAAAATGGAGTAGCAATTGGCAAACCGGGAACTCTTGGTGGTGGTGGCGGCGCTGGCTTAGGAGGCGCACTTTTTGTCAACAAGGGCACTGTCAAAATTGACAGCGTTACCTTTGCTAGCAATACAGCAACAGGTGGTGCAGGTGCAGCCGGGAACGGTGGTGCAGGTGGCAACAGCGACTTAAGCACCGGTAGCGTAGGCGGTACCCCTGGTGCGGCCGGGGCTGGTGGCGCAGGTGGTACTCCTGATGGCACTGGTGGTATTGGTGGTACTGCTCTTGCTGGTGGTACTGGCTTCCCTGGTGGTACTGGTGGTACTGGTGGCATTGGTGGTACTGGTGGAGCCACCAACGGCGCTGGAGGCAATGGTAGTGCTGGTGGTACTGGCGGTACTGGAGTCTTCGGTGGTGGTGGTGGTGCTGGTGGCACTGGTGGCGCTGGTCAGAATGGGACTGGCACTGGTAACGGTGGTAACGGTGGTGCTGGTGGCACTGGTGGTGCTGGTGGTGTCGGTGGCGGTGGCGGCCCCGGTGGCCTTGGTGGTGCTGGTGGTACTGGTACTGTTGCTGGTACCGCTGGTACTGTTGGTGTTGGTGGTGCTGGTGGCTTTGGTGGTGGCGGCGGTGCTGGAAGCACTGGTGGTGCTAGTGGCGGTGGCGGTGCTGGTGCCGGCGGTACTACTGGCGGTGGCGGTGGATCGGGTCTAGGTGGTGCTATTTTCCTCAATACAGGCAGCATCTTAAATGTGAGCAACAGCACCTTTAGCGCGAATACAGCGACAGGTGGTGCCGCTGGAGGTAACGGTACTGCCGGTCAGGGCTTAGGTGGCGCGATTTTTGTCAACACAGGTGCTACAGCTAACCTAGCTAATACGACCATTACCCTCAACACTGCCAGCACCAATAGCGGCGGTGTTTCCTACGCTGGGACTGTCAACGCCAACAACACAATCATCTCAGGCAATACTGGCGGTGCTAATCCTGACATTACAGGTAACGTCGTATCAACAGGTGCCAACAACTTAATTGGCGGTGCGGCCTTACTTGGCCCCCTGCAAAATAATGGCGGTGTTGTTTCAACCCACGCCTTACTTATTGGCAGCCCCGCGATCAATACTGGCAACGCAGCCACCGCCCTCAACGCAATAACTGGTGCGGCTCTTACTACTGACCAACGCGGCACTCAGTTCGGTCAGCCCTATGCACGCACGGTCAACGGCGCTGCTGACATCGGTGCTTACGAATACGGCCCCACTGTCACGGGTCAGAAATTTAACGACAGCAACGGCAATGGCACTAAAGACGGGACTGATGCCACCGCCACAACTCCAGCGCAAAACTTTGTTATTTATGTAGACAACAACAACAACAACGCGCCGGACGCCACTGAGAAGCAGGCTACCGTCGCCATAGGCGGTACATACACCCTCGTCGACACCAAGACTAACAGCCCGATTAAGGAAGTGGCAGTAACAGGTTGGCAGCAAACTCTCCCCGCTACAGGTGCAACTCCCTACAGCACAGGTGTTGCTGACGCTGCTACGGGCCGAGACTTTGGCAACTTCAAACTGACATCGATCGCAGGCAAAACCTACACCGATATTGCCGGGAACGGCTTCACTCTCGACGACACTACACGAAACGGTGTCACCGTCAACTTATACAAAGACACCAACGGCAATGGCACGCTGGAAGTCGGCACAGATACTGTTGTCGGCACGGCCCAAACGACTGCCGGAGCCGGAGATTACACATTCTCCGATATCGGCCCCGGCAATTACCTGATACAAGCCACTCCTCCAGCCAACTCCAGCATCTCTTTCCCCGCTGCCGCAATTCTCGTTAGCGCCCAAAGCGGTACTGCTGTCACCGCTCAAAACTTCGGCGTTTTCCAAAACATCACTGTCAGCGGCACCAAATTCACCGACCTCACCGGCAACGGCTTCACTGCTGACGACACGCCCCTCAACGGTACTACCGTTCGCTTGTTCAAGGATACTAACAATAGCAGCACTTTAGATACCGGCGACTCCGAAGTCGCCAAAGAAGTTACCGGAACAGCGCCTGCGCCTCCCGGTACTTATACGTTTGCCAACGTCGGTAGCGGTCGTCACTTTGTGAGAGAAGACGTGCCGACAGATTCCTCACAAACCGCCGGTTCGGCTTTTTATACAATTAACCCGGTCAGCGGCACAAATATTACAGCTCAAAACTTCGGCAACTTCCAGCTAGGCAAAATCAGGGGGCTCAAATTTAATGACCTCAACAAAAATGGCATCCAAGATGCGCCAGCAGAACAACCGCTAGGAGGCTGGACAATCTACGTGGATGCCAACAATAACGGCACCTTCGATCCTGATGAAGAAAGCGAAATCACCGATGCTACGGGTCAGTATGAGATCGACGACCTTAAAGCTGGCACTTATACAGTGCGGGAAGTGCCACAAACTGGCTGGACGCAAACTGCGCCTCCCGTCAACCCAGCCACGCCTACTCTTTCAGGCGCGTTTACGATCGCCGTCACCAGCGGCACAGACTCCCAAAACAACAATTTCGGCAACTTCAAGCCCAACTCGATTAGTGGTCTGAAGTTCAATGACATCAACAACAACCGGGTACAAGATACCGGGGAACTAGGGCTTGCCAACTGGCAATTCTTCCTCGATACCAACGATAACGCCACTCTCGACACCGGGGAACCGAACACCCTCACCGATGCCGCAGGCAACTACAAATTCCTCGATTTGTCAGCCGGAACCTATAAGGTGCGGGAAGTCTTGCAGCCTACTTGGACGCAAACTACCCCCAACCCCGCCGACATCACTGTCACCAGCGGTCAAGACATCGTTAACATCAACTTCGGCAACTTCCAGTCGAGCACCATCAGCGGTCAAAAATTCAATGACCTCAACAACAACGGCGTTAAGGATGCCGGAGAAGTGGGGCTAGCTAACTGGCAAATATTCCTCGACAGTATCACTCCGGATGGATTGTTTCAGCAGGGCGAACCCACTACCATCACCGATGCTGCGGGCAACTACACTCTTAAGGACATACCCGCAGGTACTTTCCAGGTAAGGGAAGTTCAGCAAAACGGCTGGACGCAGACGACCCCCAACCCCGCCCCCGTTACGGTTAATCCCCCAAATAACATCACGGGCATTGACTTCGGCAACTTCCTGCCCCAACCGGGGGCGATCCGAGGTCTGAAGTTCCAAGACAGCAACAACAATGGCACTCAGGATGCTGGAGAACCGGGTTTACCCAATTTCCAAATTCAGTTAACCAATGTCGTAGCTGGAACTGCTCCTGCTCCTGTTACTACTACCACAGACAACACCGGCAATTACCTGTTCGCGAACCTAACGCCGGGAACCTACCGCGTCCGGGAAGTCAACCAAACTGGGTTTACCCAAAGCACCGCCGACCCCGCCGACATCCCCCTGGCTTCGGGCGCTATTGTCAGCGGCATCAACTTCGGGAACTTCCCGACGCCTGTACCGACTCCGACGCCGACACCGCCTGAACCGACGCCGACACCGCCTGGAACGACACCGACGCCGACACCGCCTGAACCGACACCGACACCGACGCCTGAACCGACACCGACGCCTGAACCGACACCGACACCGACGCCTGCACCTGTACCGACGCCTGCACCGACGCCTGAACCGACACCGACGCCTGCACCTGTACCGACGCCGACACCTGCACCTGTACCTACAGATTTGGTTTGCCCTCAGGACTTCCCCAGGATTGTCGCTCCCAATCTGCCCCCCGGTCGGACTGGGGGTAATGCGATCGACGGCCCTAACGGCGACGAGACGATCGTTGGTAGTGCCGGCAGTGACTCTATCTTCGGATTGGGCGGCAACGATTTGATCTTTGGCTTACAGGGTGGCGACTATATCAATGGCAATACGGCCAACGATACTATCTACGGAGGCATCGATAACGATACTCTCTTCGGCGGCAAAGGCTTTGACCTGATTTTTGGCGATCTCGCTAACGATACGATTTATGGCAATCTTGGCAACGACTCGATCTCTGGCGACCAAGGCAATGACCTGTTGTACGGTGGCAAAGCCGATGACGTAATGTTGGGAGGCGCTGGGGATGACGTGCTAATTGGCGATCGAGGCAATGACACTCTCTGCGGCAACGACGGTAACAATACCTTAATTGGCGGCAGCGGCGATGATGTGCTCTTTGGTGGCCCCGGCGATGACTTGCTCTTTGGCGGCATTGGCAGCGATACTCTGATCGGCGGCAGCAGCAATGGCTTTGTCTTGGCAGCGGGCGGGGGAATTGACACCATTATCAACTTCACGGAAGGAGTTGATGAGATCGTCTTGGTGGGAGGCTTGGACTTCAATCAACTGTCATTTACCGAAACTAATGGCTCCACGGCGATCGGAATCGCGGGCAGCAACCAGATTTTGGCTGTAGTGACGGGCGTGCTGCCGAGCCAGTTATCGGCTCAGAGTTTTAGCTTGCTGGTTTAGTCGGCAGATAAAACTCGGCAGTTAAAACCGATCCTACAGTTGCCTGTAGTCCCTGCTGAGAGAGACTACCGAGAAGCAGAGCCTCGAAGCACGGGTTTCGAGGCTCTGCCAAAGAAGGGGAACGAATTCCGTTCCCCTTCTTTGGTCAAATTTGTTCGAGATACTTCAGCAAGTCGGCCATTTCTTGCGGACTCGGCTGAAACTGGGGCATTGGTGGGGTTTGCCCGCTGGTGACTTGGCGGATCAGATCGAATTCGGATTTGCGCTCGGACACTCCGTGCAAGTTGGGCCCGACTTGACTGTCTGAAACGGATATGTGACACCCCGCACAGTTCATTTGAAAGATGGCGGAACCCTGAAACGGGTTGCCCGTGAGGGACAGTACGCTTTTGACGTAAGGATCGGCGACTTGAAACTGACGAATTGCGATCGTCGCCAAGATGATGGCAAGCAACACCGCTACCGCAAATATGGCAAGTCGCTCGATCGGGTTTTTAATTTCATTCCTGGCAAATTGGTTATTCAAAGGAGTTCAATTAAAAATAGTATCTACAAGAAAATTTATTTCTCATAACATAGCTTAATCGTTCGCAGCGGGGAGAGCAAGGTCTGATACTTCCGGAAGGGCCTTTTTGGGAAAATTCATCTGTGTAACTGCTGGTAATATTAAAAATAGGTTGTTAAATCTTAACTTTAAGGAGATCTCATGGTAGAACCGCTGCTTTCAGGTATTGTTCTGGGTCTAATCTTTGTTACTCTGTCGGGGCTGTTTTTTGCTGCTTATCAGCAGTACAAGCGTGGCGATCAGTTGGGTATCAATAAGTAAAAGGGGCTACAGTCCCTAACTTAGGCTGGCAGGAGGAGTGGGAATTGGGAATTGGGCAGAGCGAAGCGGAGGGATGGGGCATGGGGCATTAATCTACCTACTGACTTCTTTCTTCTTCCCTCTTCCCTCTTCCTTATTCCTTGGTTAAAGATATCGATCGAGAATAGCAGCAGTTTGCAGCCCTGTTTTTTCCCAGCTAAATTGTTTTGCTCTGGCTAAACCGAGATCCCGCAAGTGCGATCGAACTTTGGCATCCACTGCAAGCTCTTGCATAGCAGAGGCAATTTCCTCGACGCTGTAGGGATTGACTAATACTGCTGCACCCCCCGCGACTTCTGGCATTGAAGACAGGTTAGAGGTGATGACAGGAGTGCCGCAGGCCATTGCTTCGAGCACGGGGAGCCCGAATCCTTCCCAAAGACTGGGGAAAACCAGCGCGATCGCCCGGTTGATGATTTTGGGCAAGTCGGCCGCGGGGAGGTAATCTAGAAATTTTACTCGATCGACCAATCCCAATTCTTGAACCTGCGCCTTCAGCAGCGGCGTATAGCGTTTGTCTTCCGAACCTCCTATCCACAATTCGTATTCGGAATTATGAGGCAAAGCAGCAAACGCTGCTACAACTCGCTGCACGTTTTTATAGGGGTTGTGGCGGCCGATATAAAGAAAATAATTGCTTGTTGGCAAGTCTAAAAAACGGAAAAAACTGGTGTCGTATCCGGGGCAAATTGGCGTAATTAAATTAGTAGGAATCTTGCAAAAATTAGCAATATCTTTGGCAGTTGATTCAGAGTCGCAGATGACGTGTTGAGCCTGCCGCAGCACTTGGGGAATGTAATAGCGGTGGTAAGGTGTCAGAGGATCGAAGCGGCGGGGAAATCGCAGCGCTATCAAGTCATGTACCGTAATTATATAGCGGCAACCTGCAAATAGAGGAGCTTCGGGAATTGGGGAAAATAACAGGTTAGATTTTAGCTGTTTGTAAATTTTTGGGAGTTGGGTTTGTGTCCACAGCAATCGGTTGATGTGTCCTTTGATTCCTTGTTCTGGTGTTAGGTTTCGGGGGATTTGGTAGCAGTTGTTATTGGGGAATTTTTCGGCTGTTAGTAATGTTGGATTGAGGGATTTTAGGTGGGGAAATAAGTTTTTGGCGTAGATGGCTAAGCCGGTTGGTTTGGAAATTAGGAAGGAGAGATTGATGAGCAGGTTAGATTGGGGATTGGGCATGAGATAATATGTAGATTGCGGTTTTTGGGTGGGATTTTTTTTATTTAATCTGAGATATTACACCATTTTCAATTAGGACTTTAGGAACAGGCAAGATGCCTGTTCCACAAGAAAGTTTATCTTTTGTGGAACAGGCATCTTGCCTGTTGCTGACAAGGGTGTAAGATGTGAGTTTAACCGCAGATGGTGCGGAAAGAAAGAGAGGGAAGATTTAAAGATATTGCTGTAAGATGTTGGCGGTTGCTGTTCCGGTTTTGTGCCAGCTAAATTGAGACGATCTGGCTAAACTAGCTTTTTTTAAGTTCGATCGCACTTTTGAATCTGTGGCTACTGTTTGCATGGCTTCGGCTATTTCTCCGACGCTGTAAGGATTGACTAATAATGCGGCATCTCCGGCTACTTCTGGCATCGATGACAGGTTGGATGTGATGACTGGTGTGCCGCAAGCCATTGCTTCTAAAATTGGTAAGCCGAATCCTTCCCAAAGTGTAGGAAAAACTAGGGCGATCGCCTGATTCATCAGTACGGGCAATTGAGAATAGGGAACGTAACCGAGAAACTTTACCAAAGATTGTAAACCTAATTGTTCAACTTGTGCTGTCAACTGTGGCGTGTAGGCATTGGGAGGCCCAGCTAGCCACAATTCGCAATTTGCGCGATCGGGCAAACTCGCAAATGCCGCAATTAATCTTTCTATGTTTTTATAAGGATCGTGTCTGCCAGTATAAAGAAAATAATTTTTGGTTGGCAAGTTGAGATATCTAAAATTAATATTATCGCAAGCTAGGGGAATTGCGGTCATCTTTTTAGGCTGAATTTGGAAAAAGTTAGCAACATCTGCCGCAGTTGCTTGAGAATCGCAAATAATGTGTTCTGCTTGTCGCAAAACCTGCGGTATGTAGTATCGAAAATAAGCTGTTAATCGAGAAAACCGTTGGGGAAACCGCAAAGGAATTAAATCGTGAACAGTGACGATGTAGCGGCAGCCGGAATACAAAGGTGCTTCGGGAAGTGGGGAAAATATCAGGCTTGACTGCAATTTTTTGTAAATTTTTGGCAAGTTGAATTGAGTCCACAGCAGCCTGTTAATTTGTCCTTTCGGCCCTCGATCCGGAGTCAGAGTTTCTGGGATTTGATAGCAAGTATAATTATCAATTTGCTGGGAAGCAAGTAATGTGGGTTCTAGCTGTTGCAGTTGCGGGAAAAGATTAGCTGCATAAGTTCCGATTCCCGTTGGTTCGGGTGTTAAAAAGGACAAATTGATTAACAGTGAATTAGACATGATTTTAGATATCCGGCGACTGAAAGTCGCAACTACACATACAAAGTCCGCCTGCGCGGACTGAAGAAAACGGTAATAAAATCGACTTTGATATTAGTCCTATGCAAGAGGAGTTTAGCTTTTGGTTAGGGGTTTTAAGCCCTGGTGGACTATTTAATTAGCTTTTAAGTTCGATCGAGCATTTGAGCTATATCCGCAGGATTTGGCAGCCGAATTGTAGCATATTCTTGGTGAATAATCTCAAAAAAACTATTGACTTTTTTCTCAAAACGTGCAAGTCTAAAGTTCTGACTGCGCTGCTGTGCACCAGCTTGAAGTTCTGCTAGCAAATCGGGATTAACAATTAGTTGATGTGAATGCTGGCAAAGTTCCTCCACGGAATTGAACAAAAAGCCCGATCGCCCATGTTCGACTATTTCCGGTTGACCGCCGCCGTTGAAAACAATCGGAGCACAACTATTTTGCATTGCTTCGACAGTCGCCATCCCGAAATGTTCAAATCTTTGAGGATTGACTTCACCCAAACCGCAGCCATGCCAAAATATGCTCGCTCTAGCATAAAGCGATTTTACCTCATCGAAGTCAGCATTCACTTTTAACTCGATCGCTCTTGAATCTTGCTTCAATAAATTCTGAACAGTCTTTAAATAAGGATTTTTCGGAATGCTGCTGCCGGCTAAAATTAGCCGCCATCCTTGAAGTTCTTCGGGATAATCTGCTAGCAAACTGCGGAAAGCTTTAATTAGTTCAATTTGCTTTTTTGTTCCCCCAGCTTCAAACTGTCCCACAGCCAAAATTATGTTTTCTTTCGGCACTTTAACTGTTGCCATTTCCACGGGCGGATAAAGCAAAAAAGTTGGCTGTCGGTTCCAGCGTTTCTCCAACCATTTAACAGTAAATTGACTGTTGGCAATAATAAAAGTGTAATCATCGACAGCAAAGTGACGGTTGCGGAAGGTATTGGGAAAGTGGCAGAAAAATACTGATATGGGCGACAGTGGTTTAACTTTTTCCAGTTGGTTTGCGTTGATAAAAATATCGTAGTTTTTGCTTTCTCTGGCAATTTCATCAAAGGGATTTTCCATATCTTCCACGATGATGCTAGAATCGATGCACTGCATTCCGCGTTTCTCGTAAAACGCCAAGGGCATAATTTTAATTTTGCATCCTGAAAGATTGAGTCCGTACCACGATTCTAAGTCGGAAACAGCAACTGGTTTGTTAGCGATAAAAGTAATGTCAAATTCATTTTGTAGAAGCGAGGCGAGAGTAGCGACGTATTTTTGACCGCCACCAATAAAATGCAGTCCGTGATCGTAAATGGCGATCGACATTTTGCGATCGCCCCGAACCACCTGTAACCGAGATAAAATGCGATCGACCTTCATGCGACTGTAAATCACTGCCAACTTTTCCGACAACTGCGGGATTACAGTTTCGATGATTTCTGGTTTCTGATAATCTAGAAGTTTTTTAATCGCTACAAATATACTCTCGAACAGCAACTCGTACTGCTTATGAGTAAAAAAATCCGAAGTATGAATTGAAGATACTAATTGCAACGGTTCATGTTTTGCCAAATACAAAAACCGATTGCGATTGCAGAAATACTCGGTAAGTTTGCTTCCTTTACTCGAACCCCGATATTCGTGATGGGCGATGGCGGCATGAGTATAAAGCATTTTCCAACCGCGTTTGTGACAGCGTTTGGCAAACTCTACATCCTCAAAATACATCACAAAATCTTCATCTATCGGCCCCACATCTTCCAGACATTCTCTCCGAAAAAGCACCGCCGCCCAACAAAGCCCTTCGACTTCCCGTTCTATATCGTACTGTCCAGAATCTTTTTCGCCAAAGCCGACATCTTGCCAATAAAAATTAGGTAATTGCTGAATGCCAGCGCTGTTAATCCGCCCGTCTTTAAACAGCAATTTGCCGCTAGTCCCACCTACTTTCTTATTAGTTTCTAGGATTTGGACAAGTATCTCTAACCAGTGACTGTCAAGGGTAGCATCGTTATTTAGAAAGCCGATATATTGCCCTTTTGCTTCGCTGATGCCGAGGTTGAGGGCTTTGGCAAAGTTGTTGGCGGAGTTGACAAAAATCCGTACTTTCGGAAATAGTTCGTGTAGCGAATTAACGGAATCGTCTTGAGAACAATTATCAATTACAATTAAATCGAGTTGCGATTCGGGATACGCAAGTTTTTGTAGAGATTTTAAGCAATCCTTCGTGTGGCGCAGACCGTTATAGTTGACTATAATTAACGAGCATATGGGCAGTGCAGTCATTCGATTTTAGATTTTAGATTTTAGATTTTAGATTGAGTAATTGAAGGATTGAAGAATTTTAGATTTTCGATTTAGGATTGAAGAATTGAAAATTTTTAGATTGAAAAATTGAAGGATTGAGGATTTTTCGATTTGGAATTTAGGATTTTAGATTGAGGAATTGAATAATTTTAGATTTTTGATTGAAGCATTGCTCTCGCGAATAAATCTGGGGCCTTGTGACAAAATTATTTTGGGTCATCTTGGATGCTTTATTGTTGTCGATCGAGCAATTGAGCGGTAATCTTCTCTAAAATAGCAGTATGTTGCTGCTGCACTGCTTTAATTTGCTCTATTTCCGACTGAAAAGCTGCGATCGCATTTTGTTGAGTCTCAAGCTGTGCTGTAACTTCGGGAGATCCGCTGCTGAATTCGGCTTGTATTTTTTTCTCTAGGCTTTGTTGATTTTCTTGCAATTTTTGCAATTGAATGCTCAATGTTTGAACGACGCGGGTATTAGCGAAATTGTAAATTACTTGTCGTTCGAGTACGGGTCTGAGTAATTTTCGGACTATTTTTCTAACTGCAATTACTGCGGAACCCAGCCGTCTTTGGTAAGAGGTAATGGGGATGTTATAAATGTCGAAACCAGCCTTTAAAAGGGCGATGTCTTCGTCATCTTCATCTCTGGCGAGCGCACTATTTTCAGTTCCCAACAGCGGCAGATCGGCAATACCAATTCGCGGCTCCAAAGTTTGTCGCAATCTATCTATGATTTGTTGAGTTGGTATTTCTTCGTACTGCAAACTTTTCTCTCTTTTAGATAACTTACTATGGAACAGGCATCTTGGCTGCTTGAATAATTGTAACTAATTGTGGAACAGGCATCTTGGCTATTCAAGGGCGGGCAGGATGCCCACCCCACAAGAAAATTCATCTCTTGTTAAATCAGGATTATTGCTTCCGATATTGGCAATATCTCAATTTAAGCTAACTCAATTTGACTGTCATCACCAATCAGAAACCGCAAAGCTTTTGGACGAGCTGGCGCATTTGTTAGTTGAGCTCGCTGCCCGATCACGCTGTCAACAATTCGCTGGTGAATGCCAACTATTTTCGCCCCTTGCAATATTACACTGTGTTCGATATCAGCATCAATCATCGTCACGCGATCGGCAATACTGCTGTAAGGGCCGATAAAGCAATTTTCAATGCGGCAATTTTCCCCAATTACCACTGGCCCCCGAACTGTAGAATTAATTACCTCCGTTCCTTCCCCTATTTGCACTCGCCCAATAATTTGACTTTTTGCGTCTACTTTTAATTCAGTTGAAGCTACGATACGGCTATCTAAAATGATTTGGTTTGCACTCAGCAAATCGTCTTTTTTACCCGTATCCAGCCACCAACCTTCTAAATTGCAGGCTTCTACGTTTTTTTCCTGATTGATGAGCTGTTGGATGGCATCGGTAATTTCGAGTTCGCCCCGGGGCGAAGGTTGAATTTGATCGATCGCCTCGTGGATAGTAGGAGCAAAAAAGTAAATTCCCACCAGTGCTAAATTTGACGGCGGAACTTTGGGTTTTTCTACTAACTGCAAAACTCGCCCGTTATCATCAACTTTTGCAACACCGAAAGCAGAGGGATTGGGAACTGGACGCAGCAAAATCAGGGCGTCTAGTTTTTGCTTGTTAAAAATCTCTAAGAACGGATCTAACTGATTCTGAATTAAGTTATCTCCCAAATACATAATAAACGGAGAATCTCCCAAAAACGGTCTGGCAATTTTCACCGCGTGAGCGAGTCCCGCCGGCTCTGCTTGCAAGATATAAGTAATTTTTGCACCGAAGCGAGATCCATCTCCTGTTTTCGTCTTCACCTCTTCGCCGGTTTCGGGACTAATAATAATCCCAATATCCGTAATCCCAGCCGCCACAATTCCTTCAATTCCGTACCACAGTATCGGCTTATTTGCTACAGGAACCAATTGCTTAGCACCCGTATAGGTGAGGGGACGCAAGCGTGTTCCTTTGCCGCCAGAGAGGATGAGTGCTTTCATGGGGTGAACTCTGAGTTATCCTTTAGGGTTTGCGGTGCTGGCTTGATTTGCCTGCACTTGTTCGCTCTTGTTGATTTTAAAGCACTGCTACCCCGCTGGCAAGAGTTGTCGTGTCTGATGATACAAATTATTTATGGCGATCGAGCTTTTATAGTCCTGGACGCATAGAGTGTCAGAAACCTGGTTTCTTCCCGAAGAAAGCACCTAAAAGCTGAGGTTTTTTGTCAAGAAACCCGGTTTCTCCAGGTTGCGAGTGCGGCAGTACAGATTTAATTGGGTACCCTTTTAATAGCGGCCGTATCGGGCAATCAATTGACTACCACTATTGTTTTGATTTGTCAACCAAGCCCACATCTGATCGCCAAGACAAAAATGCCACCATTCGTTAGGATGCTGCTGAAAACCCGCATTTATCATCACATTTTTTAAAATTTGCCTGAAACGGTGATATTGCTGTTCTTGTGGGTGATTGCTGTTAGCAAAATAATCGGGATAAGAACGTTCTGATATTTCATCAATCGGAGAACCCATATCAATTGGTCGATTATTTTGATCCGCTAAAGTTACATCTAAAGCAGCACCTGTACTGTGAGGGGGAGGCGTCGCGCGATCGAGGCTCGGTACTGCCCAAAATTGATATACGTGTTCTATAATTACTTGGCGTTTGTCTTCGGAAACCGGAAATTCGCAGCCTTGAGCTAAAGCAATTTGATTAAAAGTATAATCCACCATAAATTGCTGGACTTCGACCGGTCGATAAGCGTCAAATATCAGAATTTTCCAATTTTGATAATTTTGCTGTAGCTCAGTTTGAGCTGCGATTAAACTATCTACAACTCCTTGCCGCAAATAGTAAGGTGAATCTGCTTTACTGTTGTCATAGGGTGCACCCAACTTTTGATAGGGGTGCGGAATTTCAAAGGCAAAATGTTCTGGTGGAATCGGGACTAAAGGTTCGCCGCATTCGTCGATCGCTATTTGCTGATATGGTTTCATATCAAGGTTTTACTCTACTTTATTACTGATGAAGTACAATTGTATCGCAATTCATTTATATCAATGAATGTTCCTGAAATAGTTCAGCCAACTGTGGCAAATTCTTCATAAATAAGTCTATAAGTTGGTTATTATTTATGTTGCCTGTCGTCAATATCAACAGCTTGTAAGGTTGCTGCTCGATCATAAATTAGTCGAGAAAATCTCTATCTTTGGTGATAACAATTCTGCTTTCTTGGATTGAAAGCAAGTTAATTTCTGAATCGGGAGTTGCGTTTCGTCGAGGTAAATCCTTAGTATGAATAGTATCGCAACCAGCAGATTGCAGCACACGCGCCAGACGTACTGGTAATTGTGCATCTACCCAAATCTTCATTACACTAATACTCGGTATATGCTTTTCACTTGAGTCAGCCGCGCTGCAAATAGCAAAGCAGCTAGAATATCCTCATGTTCTAAATCGTCATAGTCTTCTATAATTTCTTTAGCATTCATGCCAGAACTGAGTAATTCAAGAATCAACTCTACTGGATATCGGAGACCGCGAATACAGGGTTTTACGTGACAGATATTGGGATCGAGTGTGATGCGCTGCAAAAGTTGGTTTTCCATATTTTAGGAGCAAATATTAAATAGATCCTAACCTAAAAAGCGTAGCTTTCGATCGGTTTGTAGTAAGGACTTTAGTGCTTTCAATCTCCACCTAAAGTCCTAAAGTCCTTACTGCCCAAAAATCCTAACTTTGGCGGTAAGCAACTACCGCATAAAACGGATCGCCGCTTCCTATGCGCAGCATTTGCATAAAACTCGGCAAGTTAGCCTTGCGAACTATTACTTCCGGCTTGCTAAATCCGGGTATGTTCGCTCCTTTGACATAATCAAAGTAACTCTTGACTAATTCTACGCGATCGCCCTCCGAACCTTCCCGCCAAGCCGCGATCGCCTTTTGATAAAACATCCGGTTGGAAAAGCTCACAATTGCTACGCCACCTGGCTTCAAAATTCGGTGAATCTCGGCAAAAATCGCATCCGGGTGTTGCAAATACTGTACAGAAACGCAGTTGACAACCGCGTCAAACTCTGAATCCGGCAGCGGCAATTTGGGATTTGCGTTCAAATTCTGCACAAAATAATGATTCAGTCTGCGATTTTTTGCCAACTCCTCTTCATTCATGCCGTGCCCTTCGACATGGGCAAATTGCATCTCGTCGGGGAAGTGAGAAACCCAACTGCTCATCATATCAAAAATCCGAGTATTCGGCTTCAGCCGTTCCCGATACAAATCGGTTAGTTGCTGAATGAATCCATCGTCTACGTGCGTCACAAACCGGGGATAGGAGTAGAACAAATTGTCGTCGGTATCGTCTAACTTGGTGCGTTTGTCGGCTGGAAGCAACATAAATTCTGATGGGAAAGTAGATTTATCCTTTCTAGTTTAAGAAAAATTAAGAATTGTAAACACACCTCCCAGGGCGGACATCCGGCACTCGGGTGATGCTCGATCGTGCGATCGATAATCCTATGGAAAGCTACATATCCTCCGCACCGCCACAGTCTGCGAGTGTACCTGCGAGTCCGCCTGGGACTTAAGCGGATTCCCGGTTTTAGCATAGCTGTCGGCCTCAAAAAATCTGCTTGCGCCCCCTTGACAAAACCCCAAAAAATATCATACACTAATATTACGAACGCTAACTAATAAACCTATGGTTATTACATCCACTGTCGATCGCACAAATCTAGCTCAGTGGCACGACGTTCTCGCCCCGCAAAGCCTGGGCTACCGGCTCAAACTGCTGGCACAGTTAGGCAGCCGCAGGCTGCAAGAGGTACTTGAACCCTATGGATTGACACCTTTTCACTGGCTGGTACTGTGCTGCTTGTGGCAAGAAGACGGTTTGCCGACTTCCAGCATTGGCGACAAACTGCAACAGGTAGGCGGGACGCTGACAGGCGTGCTCGATCGCATGGAAGAAAGAGGCCTAGTCCGCCGGGAGAGAGACACCCGCGATCGCCGTATATGGCGTATATGGCTGACAGACTCCGGCACGGAACTGCAAGAGATATTGCCCCCGCTAGTAGCTGAAATCCGAGATCGAGCTGTCGAGGGCATTTCAGAGGCCGATCGAGAACTTTTTTCCCAACTGATCGATATCGCGATCGTCAATCTCTCGTAAACCGACAAATCGCTCTTTTGAGTGAAGCCTAGCAGCATCTACCTCCACTAAATTAAAAATAATCGTAAAATACTACGCACTCTTAAAAAAAGCCGTCTTACTAAATAAAAACTACGCACCCTAAACAAACGACATCTTACTAAAGTATCAGGAATCAAATACCATGAAAGGCACAAACGAAACCAACCCAGCAGAATTCAACGGCAACGGCAAAGCAGTCGCCGTATTAGAAAAGCCGATCGACGACACCATCGCTAAAAGCCTACCCGTAACGCCCGCCCCAGAAACAGAAATCAGCGCCCCCGCCGAGGTCAAAACAGGCGCAGAAACAGAACTCCAAGCACCCCTGCCGACGGCTGCAACACCCAAGAAAAAAGCCCCGAAAGCGTTGATATTAGCAGTGCTGGGCATAGGGGCGATCGCCGCAGGCAGCTTCGGCTACCGCTACTGGCAATACGCCTCCATCCACCAAGAAACCGAAAACGCCACAGTAGCCGGACACATCCACCAAATCAGCAGCCGCGTCAACGGTACTGTCAGCGAAGTCTTAGTACAAGACAACCAACAAGTAAAACCCGGACAACTGCTGATCGAACTCGACCCCCGCGACTACCAAGTTAAAGTCCAACAAGCCCAAGCAGCCTTAGAAAACGCCCGCCGCCAAGCCGAAGCAGCCGAAGCCAATATTTCCCTAGCCTCTCAAACCAGCCAAGGCAAAACAGCCCAAGCCCAAGGAGATATCGGCAGCGCCAACGCTGCCATTTCCACCGCCCAAGCAGCAATTAGAGAAGCGCAACAAGGCGTACCCGCAGCCGTTGCCGCAGTCGCTGAAGCCGAAGCCGGCGTACCCGCAGCGCAAGCTAAAGTCGCCCAAGCCGAAGCCGGAATTCCCCAAGCCCAAGCCAAAGTGACGGAAGCCGAAGCCGGCATTGCCGCAGCGCAAGCTCAGCTAGTACAAGCGCAAGCCAATCTCGTCAAGACGCAAGCTGATTATAAACGGTACGAAAGCTTGCAGGAAGAAGGTGCGATCGCCCGCCAGCAGCTAGACTCCGCCAAAGCCGCCTACGAAGTAGCCCAAGGCCAAACCAGCGCAGCCCAACAAGGAATTGCCCAAGCCAGAGCGCGCTTAGCTCAAGCCAAAGAAGGCGTAACCGCAGCCCAAGCAGCAGTAGCCCAAGCTCAAGAAGGGGTAAAACAAGCTCAATCCCAAGTAGCGCGCGCCCAAGTCGGCGTCGCCAGCGCTCAAGCTAAAGTCGCCCTAGCGCAAGAAGGCATCAGCACCGCCGAAGCCAAACTTGCTGCATCAAAGGGCGGATTGCAACAGGCGCAAGCTACGGGAGAACAAACTAAAGTCAGTCGATCGCAGTATGATGCTGCTAAAGCTGCGATCGGGCAGTCGGAAGCGGCGGTTAAAGACGCTCAACTGCAACTTTCCTACACGAATATTACTGCTCCCGCCGCCGGACAAATCGGCCGCAAATCCGTTGAAGTCGGGCAGCGGGTGCAGCCGGGAACTCCGTTAATGGCGATCGTCAGTAACGATTTGTGGGTAGTTGCTAACTTCAAAGAAACGCAACTGGCAAACATGAAACCAGGCCAAAAAGTAGAAATCAAATTAGATGCTTTTGGTGGTCGCAAATTTGAAGGTCATCTCGATAGTTTCTCCCCTGCTTCTGGCGCTCAATTCTCCTTATTGCCTCCCGATAATGCTACGGGAAATTTCACCAAAGTTGTGCAGCGAATTCCGGTAAAAGTTGTGTTTGATGCCGAAAGCATTAAAGGCTACGAATCGCGGATTGCACCGGGGATGTCTGCTACGGTAAATGTGGAACTGAAATAAGGGAAGAACACGGATGAATTTAGAAGTCTGGGATTTGATTTTTGGTGAATAGAAGAGGAAATCCCCGACTTCTGGGAGGTTGAGAAGTTTGAAAAGTCTGGGATTTAATTTTTTTCGGTTAAGGGCGATCGCCCTTGCAATATCATTTTGGAAAGTTAGGGATAGGGTAGTGAAAAGGAAACCGAAATCTGGTTCGCCAGCTCGAACACGGGTTGTTGCTTTGTGATGAGTGGCCATCGATTACAATCGGAAAAATATTATTGCAAATAAAACCACTCTATGGTATACTAGAAGATTGTGAATATTAATCAAAAGTAAAGTAACAAGCCCGGAGAAATCAAAATGACACAGCAAACCCTGCACGGAACCAGCCGCAAAAGAAAAAGAACATCCGGTTTTCGCGCCAGAATGCGCACCGCAACTGGTCGATTGGTAATCAAATCCCGCCGCAGCAAAGGTCGCCACCGCCTCGCAGTCTAGCACTGCATCAAGGTGGAGAGACCTCAAAGATCGCCCTACGCCATGTTGCCCGAGACAAACCGACTCAAGCACCGAAAAGACTTCAGCGCCGTCTACCGCAAGGGAATCCGCCGCAACTCCGCTCATTTCAGCTTAAGAGCTCTGCGCAAACCCAAAAGCGTCGAATTAAGCAAACCGACAGCCGAGAAATCCTTGCAGCCCACTCGCACAGGCATTTCTATCAGCCTGAAAGTCAGCAAGCGCGCTGTAGTCCGCAACCGGATTAAGCGCCAGATTCGGGCAGCTTTGCGACAGCTATTGCCCAGATTAAAATTCGGGTGGGATTTAGTAATTGTCGTGCGTCCGATCGCACAAGAGTGCAATTATGCAGAAATTCTGCAAGAATTAGAGCAGTTGTTGGTAGAAGCCGAGGTACTAGATGGGAATTCGAGAGGAAGTATATTATGAAGGCGGCCCCGCGCCGGGAGACTTGATCATCAACTTACTCCTAGGGCTGACTGTGGTGGGAATCCCCCTCGCAGTAGGAGCAATTGTCCGGGCTCTGTGGCTGCGGTATCGGATCACGAGCCGCCGAGTGTCCGTAACCAGCGGTTGGATGGGGGGCGATCGCACCGACGTTATCTACTCAGATATAGTCAAAATGGTCACAGTACCTCGCGGTTTCGGGAGTTACGGAGACATGGTGCTCACCATGAAAAATGGCAGTCGCTTGGAACTCAGAGCTATTCCGAAATTTCGAGCAATGTATGACTACATTAACGAAAAACTGCCGGCAGCAGCTCAAAAAGCAAACGCGGCCCAAGCTAAATAACCGAACGCCTTCACCCTCAAATCAGGGTAAAGTCAGTGCGAGTATTGGCCAAATCATTACCACAAACCCGCAGACCGGGCGGTCGATCGACGGGCAATGTCCTAAGATAGAGACAAAACCCGAAAAATTGAGGCGGCTCGCGTTCAGCGGGTAAAAATAGTTCTCAACAGTAAACATAGAGCACCTAAATTAACGAACAAGCGAATGGATTTTGGTATCTCGTTTCTCTCCAACAACCTCATGCTCCCGATCCTAGATTTTTTCTACGGGATCGTGCCAAGCTACGGTTTAGCGATCGTAGCACTGACGCTCGTGATTCGCTTTGCTCTTTATCCTCTCAACGCAGGCTCTCTTCGCAATATGCGGCGCATGAAAGTAGCGCAGCCGTTGATGAAAGAGCGAGTAGATCAAATTCAAAAACTCTATAAAGAAAATCCTGCAAAACAGCAGGAGGAAATGAGCAAAGTATACAAAGAATTTGGCAATCCTCTAGCAGGATGCTTCCCGTTGGTGCTGCAAATGCCAGTGCTGTTTGCACTGTTTGCAACGCTCCGGGGTTCGCCGTTTTCTGACATAAATTACAGCGTTAACGTTCAAGTTTTGCCCAAAGAACAAATCGAAACTGTTCAACCGCAAGCTTTTGCTACACCGCCCCAAAATATTTACGTCACAGGTACTTTTCATGCTCCAGTTGTAGGCGTAATTCCAGGCGGCGACAAACTCGCAGTCGGCGACACAACCAAGATTAATTTTCAAACCCCAGAGGGCAAACCTCTCAAAGTTTTAGCTGCAGAAAATAAGAGCGAAATCGACTTTGAACCAGGCTGGAAAGTCATTAAAGGCGAAGATCTGATCAAGGTAGACGAACAGGGAAACATCACGGCCTTAGCGCCCGGTGAAGCCACAGTTCAAGGCACAATCCCCGGATTGGCTAGTAACAAAGGATTCCTGTTTATTGAAGCTCTAGGCCGCGTTGGCGCGATCGACTCAGACGGTACAATCCACTGGGATATTTTGGTGATGATTTTGGGCTTCGGCATAAGTTTATATATCAACCAAACCCTTTCGGGACAAGCACAAGGGCCAAACGACAACCCCCAACAGGCTACAGTAAACAAACTGACGCCAGTCATATTTTCAGGGATGTTTTTGTTCTTCCCACTGCCCGCCGGCGTGTTGATGTATATGCTGATTGCTAACATCTTCCAGACTGTTCAGTCGTTTATTTTGTCGCGAGAACCGCTGCCCGAAAACCTCCAAAAAATAGTGGACGAAGCAGAGGCGAAAACCCAAAAAGAACAAGGATTAGATGCACTTCCCTTTGAGCCCAAGCGTTCTAAGAAAAAGGCTTGATTTTAACAACAATGAAAGATTCTCAAATGCAGCGCGGACAGCAATGGTTAGAAGAATTGCTAAAACTGTCCGCAATTCCTTCAAAAGTGGTATGCGAACAACAAGAAGATTGCTACTGGATGACAATAGATGAAAGCAATCTGACTCGAGAACAAGTTGCAATCTTAGTCGGGACAAACGGTAATGTAATAGATGCCATTCAGTACCTCTGCAACACGGTTCAGAATATAGGTCAGGAAGTAGAGGAGTCAATTCCTTATACAGTTGAACTCAATGGCTATCGCATCCGCCGTCAAGAGGAATTGCGCTCGATGGCAGAGTACGCAGCAGATCAAGCGAGATCGACGGGAGTCGAATTTGAACTAAAATCGCTGTCTTCGGCAGAACGCCGTCAAGTCCACAGCTTTTTGAGCGAATGTGAGGATATAGAAACTTACAGTCAAGGACAAGAACCCGACCGGCGTTTGGTAGTGCGGCTGCGCTGACAATAAAAAGAGAAAAAAGGAAAAAGGAAAAAGCGAAAAATTAGCTATTCCTTTTGACTTTTGACTTGTGCGTTGAGACAAACATAATAAAACGGCGAGAGATTATTATGGAGACAATTTATATCCCTCATCTCCTCACAAAAACTGAGCGAAAAGAGGTCATAGATTTTGAAGAATTTATCCCTGATTTAGAAACTCTTACTCCGGTGCGGGGGCGACTGCAAGTGACTCACCAAGGGAATTATCTTGAGGTGAAGGCGAAAGCAGAAACAATTGTTACTCTCACCTGCCACAGATGCTTGAAACAATACAATCACCGTTTGGCACTCAACTCATCTGAACTAATCTGGCTCGAAGAAACAGCAAATCAGACAGATTCAAGTTCAGCAGAAATAGAAGTGGCTTTAGAAGATTTGGTGGAAAATTTGTCGCCTGGCGGCTATTTCTCTCCGGGCGATTGGGTGTACGAGCAAATGTGTTTGGAACTGCCGCACAAACAGCTATGCGATGCTCAATGTCCGGGAATAAGTTTAAATGATGCAGAAGAGGCAGAAAGCTCAGAAGCTTCATCGGACATTCGCTGGGCCTCTCTGGCAGCACTTAAACGGCAATTGCCTTCGTCGGTTGACTAATAACTAATGAGTATTTTTAGCGACGAGTTTGAACTGCTGCTGCGATCGCGCTACCCCCTAATTTACATTCCCACACGGGAAGAAGAGCGCGTAGAAGTGGCGATCGCCCAATGCGCGAAAAAACAGGGTTCTCGCGCTGTCTACATCTGGGATTTTGTTGACGGCTACCAAGGCAATCCCAACGATGCCGGTTTTGGCAAGCGCAACCCCCTGCAAGCTTTGGAATTTCTCGAAAAATTGCCCGCCTCCGCACCCGCAATTTTTATTCTGCGCGACTTTCAGCGGTTTTTAGAAGATGTCTCGATTTCCCGCAAGCTGCGCAATTTGGCAAGAGTCCTAAAATCTGTGCCCAAAAATATTGTCATCGTATCTCCGATAATTTCGATCCCGGAAGACCTCAGCGAAGTGATGACTGTTTTGGAGTTTCCCCTGCCTGCGGCGGCGGAAATCAAAATTGAGGTGGAAAGGCTGTTAGGGGCTACCGGACAAGCCATTGAAGGGCGTTTGCTGGACGAAATGGTGCGCTGCTGTCAAGGGTTGTCGATCGAACGAATTCGCCGAGTTTTGGCAAAGGCGATCGCCACCAGAGGCGAACTCCATCCCGACGACGCGGAATTGATTTTAGAAGAAAAGCGCCAAACAATTCGCCAAACTCAAATTCTGGATTTTTACCCAGCCCGCGAAAATATCTCCGATATCGGCGGTTTGGACAATCTCAAAGAATGGCTGCTGCGGCGCGGCGGTGCTTTTTCCGATCGAGCGCGCCAATACGGTTTGCCACATCCCAGAGGTTTGTTGTTAGTCGGAATTCAAGGAACCGGAAAATCCTTAACTGCAAAGGCGATCGCCCACCACTGGCATTTGCCTTTGCTGCGGTTGGATGTCGGGCGCTTGTTTGCCGGATTAGTCGGAGAATCGGAATCGCGCACCAGGCAAATGATTCAGCTAGCGGAAGCTTTGGCCCCCTGCGTGCTGTGGATTGACGAGATTGACAAAGCTTTTGCGGGATTGGACGGTAAAGGCGATTCCGGGACAACCAGCCGGGTGTTCGGGACTTTTATTACTTGGTTGGCCGAAAAAACTTCGCCGGTGTTTGTGGTAGCAACAGCCAACAACATCCAGTCTTTGCCGCCAGAAATGCTGAGAAAAGGCAGGTTTGACGAAATATTTTTTGTGGGTTTGCCGAGCCAGGAGGAACGGCGGGCGATTTTTGAGGTACATTTATTGCGGTTGCGATCGCACAGCATCAAAAATTACGATGTAGAGCGCTTGGCTTACGAAACTCCCGATTTTTCAGGGGCAGAAATCGAGCAAACTTTGATTGAAGCCATGCACATTGGATTTAGCCAAAATCGAGACTTTACCACAGATGATATTTTAGAATCAGCTAGTCAGATGGTGCCCTTAGCCAGAACGGCTCAAGAACAAATCCAGTTTCTCCAAGATTGGGCCGCTGCGGGGAAAGCTCGCCTTGCTTCTAGATACGGCAGTTTGAGCCGCCGGATTCAGGGGTAAGCTTTTGAAGTCAGTAGTCAGTAGTTAGTAGCCAGTTGTCAGTTGGCAGTTACCAGATTTTACTCAACATTCAGCAGTCAACACTCAACACTCAACACTCAACCTTCTGCCTTCTGCCTCCTGCCTTCTGCCTTCTATCCGTTACATCCGTTACAGAATCCGTTGCCGAACTTCCTTCTTCCTTCATTTGCGGTTTTATGAACAGTGTATATAGCGTTTTCAAATTTTTAGTGGGTTTTCTGCTAGCGATCGTCCTGATGGCAGGTGCTAGCGTGGCCGCTGCACTTTACTTTGCCGCTAAGCTAACTACTGCGCCCGAAAAACCTGTTTTTTCTAACGACAAAACACCAGCTCAGGTTGCAGGCACTGCGCCGAAGTCAACAGTCCAGGCTAGCGCTGTTTCTACATCTAGCGATGCCCCGTCTCCGAAACCGCTGGAACCGGGAGCTTACCGAGCGATGGTGACTCAGCCGATCGGCTTAATTCTCCGGGATACTGGTAGCCGAGACTCGAACCGCATTGGCGGTGTTGGTTACAAAGAAAAAGTTGTGGTTTTGGAAGAGTCGCCCGACAAAGAGTGGCAGCGAATTCGAGTTGAAGATGGCAATCGCGAAGGTTGGGTTAAAGGTGGCAATACTGAAAAAGTTGAGGACGAATAAAAGTTAGACAAAAATATACTCATCTGATTGTGAGGGTAGGGAAACAATCGCAGTCTGCGGTTGTTCACCAAGCTCGGGTTTTTTTCTATCTCTTGTTTCAAATGGTAAAATACACATTTACCGAAAAAAGTCAAGTTAAATTTATTTGCGCTATTTAGGATTGCTGTGTGAGGCGCATAGACTGCGGGTGCGATCGCCCCTGCAAAATCTTGAATTTGACATAAAAGCTCAGCGGAAAAAAGGTTTCAAGAGCTAAAACTCCACAGAAAAACTCGAAAATACATCATATTAACTTATATTATTAATGAGAGTATGTTAAGAAAATTAGCAAAATTTTAAGGTTAGTTGCAAAACGCAGGCTGTTGTCACCTCAGCAGAGGCAAGAGTGGTAGCTTGGATGACAAGATGTAAGTTTTCAGCTCTTCAGCTAGCAACAATAAAAAATATGTACGACAAACGTCCCGATCGAGATTTGGCGACTGCTGCTGTTACTGCGGCTTTGGGAGCTGGGGTCGTTACCTCTTTTGCGGTGAGCAGAGGGCAAAACCCGCTGGTAGCCATCGGAATTACTATTTTTGCAGCGGGAGTAGCTGTAATTTGCGATCGGTTCGGCTTAATTTAAGCGATCGTCGATTTTTTAGTCCTGGACGCACGGGTGGTCAGAAACCGGGTTTTTATTGCGAAAATACTGCATCCCGACCTTGAAAACTGGTAAAAACCCGGTTTGTTTGGTATTTATGCGTCCAGGACTATTTTTAATACAAAGTCAAATTATCACAAAATCCCCACCTTGTTTGCAACTCGCAAGGGTGGGGATTCTTATTTGCTGGTTTTTAGATCGGTGTTACTTTCCTAGACGCACTCGCAACATTAAGAAACCGCGTTTCTTAACACAAAAGCTCTGACTTCAGACTCTTTCCCAGACAACAAATTAAAGTGATGACAGCCTGGGCGCAAGTCTTGTGGTAATTTCAGAGGCAGCCAGATAAAATATTAGCCAGCACTACCCCAGAACTTATCGTCTTTTGACCTCAAAGGCTAAGACTATGCCTGCAAACTTTTTTCCTAACACTCGCGTCTCTGTAAACTGCGATGCTATCTTAGTTGTTACCTGTAATTATTGTTGAAGGTAAATTTTTTCAAAAACGGGTGCTTCGCGCAAACAGGTAAAACTTAGCCTTAATAAATCCTTAGCAACCCAAAGCTCAGCTTGAGTTTGCTCTTACACCCCACCCACAATTTCACAGTAAAAAGTTATGGAATCCCTCGCCTACCTAGAACTGGCTCTTGTTTGCGAAGCACCCGCAGAGTCGAAAATTTTTGATGAGTCCAAGTGGCAAAACCTATCCAGTCAGACTTATCTCCGTTTGCTGTCTCTGGCTTTGATGCTGTCGGTTTTGAGTGCAGCCGGTGCGGCTTTTGCTCAAATAGATCCGGTTTATCCCAATGTGCGAGCGGTTCAAGACAGGTTGCGGGATCTCGGCTATTTTCCCAGATATTCCACCGGTCAACTCGGGCCGGTTACTAAACAAGCTCTGACTAACTTTCAGCGAGACTATCAACTGTCCCTGACTGGCAGGCCCGATCGAGCTACTGTGATCGCACTCAACAGTTTTGCCGGGGATGACGATCGACCTTTTAAAACTATTTATACCAATTATCGGGAATTGGGTTTTGGAGACGCGGGTGCAGATGTTTCGGCTCTCCAGCGCAGGTTGAAGCAGCTAGGCTACTTCAGCGCGCATCCCACAGGGAGTTTTCGCGAACTTACTCAAAATGCGGTTAGATACTTCCAGCGAATTAATCGACTGCGGGTCACTGGAGTTGCCGACAGGCAAACTTTAGCTTTGCTGTTTGGTTCCACCCGGCCGGTTCCCCCCGTTACCCTTCCGGGGGATATTTCGGGAAATGGCGGTTGCAAGGGGCTGCGGTTCGGGGACAGAGGGGCGACTGTAGACTTGATCCAGCGGCAGTTAAAAGCTTTGGGCTATTTTGAAGGCAACATTGACGGCAAGTTTCGCGAACGCACTCTCTACGCTGTGACTCGTTTTCAGCAAGATTACAATTTGGTTTCTGACGGCTGCGCTGACACGGCTACTTTGACTGCTATCGATTTCCAGATGAGGCAAGCTGAAATTACCTCCTGGACTGAGGAAGATGACCCACAAAGTAATGCCGAAGATTTTCTGGAGTTGGGCGATAGAGGCCGACAAGTAGAATTTGTGCAGCGGCGGCTGCAAGAATTGGGTTATTACAGGAGCCAGATTCACGGTTGGTTCGATCGACCAACTCAGGCAGCTTTGATCCGCTTTCAGAGGGATAGCGGGCTGTTCGGGACTGGAAGGGTCGATCGCAGCACTCGATCGGCTTTGCGGCAAGGCAACAGGCAGGCCGCAGCGCCTGTGCCGCAAATCGCCGCTGGTCTGCGACGGGGCGATACTGGGCCTGCTGTCCGACAGCTTCAGTCTGCGCTCAGAAGTGTGGGCAAAAATCCCGGCCCGGTGAACGGAGTATTTGGAGCCGAGACCGAGTTTGCGGTTCTGTCGTTTCAGCAGGAACGCAATTTGTCACCGGCGACGGGTATTGCCACTCCGGCGACTTTGGCTGCGATCCAAAACCGATTAGCTGGGCGGGTAGCTGTTCGTGCTGTTCCAATTAGCAGCACTTTCAACTCTCGATCGAGCATTCAGCAATGACAAAGGCGACTGCAAGACCTGGGCTTTTACAAAGACCCCATCGGCTGAGTTTTTGATGCTTAGACCAGAGACGCCCTCGATCGAGCGAGGGCGCAGTTACGGGGTCAGCAGCGACGATTTGTTGAACCAAACTTTTTAGCAGCGGACTTGCGGACGCTGCTGCATCAAAGAAATCGGGTTTCTGGTTTCCGACTGATTCTTGAAATGATGTATGTTCCTGAAGAAACCCGGTTTCGGCGTAACGGCGAATCGCACTTGCGCCTAAGAGTTTTGTTAAAAATGGTAACAACCTGTACTTGAAATCCGAAAATAGTGTATATTCACTCGATTGCATCCTGGGCGCTGCTGCCGTGCTGGGCGATCGACCTCGGACAAGACCAATTGCTGGAAACCAAAGACGGCCATCCCATCCGCAAAGCTTCGTGGCACACCGTATGAATGGTTAGCTGGCAGTCTAGCAGGTGCAACCCAGACTTTTCAGCTTGCTTCAGGCCAATTTTTAAAATCGAATCGTTGTTAAATTCGATCGTTCTGTTGCACTGAACGCAGACTAGGTGGTGGTGGTGATGCGGGTAAGGCTGGTTTATTTCATAGTGTTTGTGACCTTCTGCTAGTTCGAGTTCGCGTAGCAGGCTCATCCTTGCCATTAACTTTAAAGTTCGGTAAATGGTGGACAAGCTAATGTTTTCTCCGCGATTTTTTAACAAAGTGTACAAATCCTCGGCACTCAGGTGATTGCCTTTGGGGAGGTTCTGAAAAACGTGCAAGATGGTTTCCCGTTGGGGAGTCATCCGCCAGCCTTTGTCATTGAGTTCGGATTTGAATGAGGACGCGGTGTAAAGTGCCATAGTGACCCTCTCAAGAAAGTCTGCCTATTGACAATCATACACAACGATCGAGATATTTTGCAAATATCGGAGCTTATTGAAAAAAGGTTGAAGAAAAAATTTGGTTTTTGATATTTTTTGACCCCGCCCAAAAACCCATACTTGCTTTCCGACGGCAGTGGCGAGCAGACCAAAATTCAAGCTCCCAGATTCATCTGTGGAGTAAATCTAAAATCTAAAATTGACTAACTTTTAAGCAGTTTTATGCCTTGTGGCAGAGGACAGAGAAGTTATGTAGAAGTAAATAGTGTTACTTCTGCCGTATGCCTCCTGCCTTCTGCACAAGTGCCGAATGCCTCGCTGTGCGATCGATCCGGCCCGCGGGCCAATTTAAGTCAGAGACTCCAAATAGTCGCGCACGCGGTTGCGGCGCTTGGGTTGGCGGAGTTTTTGCAAGGCTTTGGCTTCTATTTGGCGGACTCGCTCGCGGGACAAGTCGAGAGCGCGACCAATTTCGGCCAGCGAGTAGGGGTGCCCGTCGCCCAAACCAAAGCGCATCAAAATTACATCTCGCTCGCGGCTGGTCAAATCTGCCAGCAGTTGCTGCAAGTCGCGGTGCAGAGCTTCTCGCATCAGCATTTCTTCTGGGGAGATGCTGTCGGTTTCGAGCAAGTCGCCCAACTCTGTATCTTTTTCGTTGCCTACTTTAGTTTCCAGAGAAACAGAGCGGGGGACTCGCAGCAAAACTTCTCGGACTTGGGGTGCGGTCATGTCCAACTCGACAGCGATATCTTCGATCGTAGCTGTCCGACCTTTTTCTTGAGAAATTTTGCGCTGGGCTTTTTTGATTTTGTTAAGTTTTTCGGTGATGTGGACGGGGAGGCGAATGGTGCGGCTTTGAGTGGCGATAGCCCGCGTAATTCCCTGCCGAATCCACCAGTAGGCATAGGTGCTAAACCGATAGCCCCGCGTCGGGTCAAACTTTTCTACAGCTCGCTCCAGTCCGAGAGTACCTTCTTGTATTAAGTCGAGCAATTCTAAACCGCGATTTTGATATTTTTTCGCCACCGAAACCACCAGGCGCAGGTTCGCCTTAATCATGTGGTCTTTCGCTTCGACGCCTTCAGCTTGAATTCTTTCGATCGTCTCGACCGTCATCTCGGCTAACTCTGCCCACTGGCGCTTGCCTTCGGACATAATTCGCTTGAGTTCTGGCACGTCGCCGACGCCGGCGGTTAATGCCCAGCGTTCCAGGGAAGGTTTGTGTCCCAACTGTGCTGCCAAGTGATCGCGCACCTCAATTAAATGCACGAAGCGCTGTATCAGCCCTTCTTCCTGGGAAGCGGTGGTTTTGCGCAATTCGAGCAATTTGATATAGCGCTGAACTTTTTGAGCTTCGGAGACTTCTTCGTCTCGACCTAACAGACGAACCCGACCTATTTCTTGGAGGTACAGGCGCACTAAATCTGTAGTGCGGCGGCTGGCATTTTTTTGCAATTTTGCTGCTGGGTCTGCATCCTCTGTCTCTGCTGGGTCTTGGTCGAGCAGTTCGTCTCCAACTTCTTCAGCATCTTCATCCAACACATCATCTTGCAAGGGATTGACTCGCAGTTGTTCGTCGAATTCAGCTTCAGCGTAAAAAGAGGTGGCTGGCATAGTGATTTTCTCAGTTGCTCCGGGTGAAAAGATGCTACGCTTAGCGGTTATTTATAATTATGATGCCCAGTTTGTTAAGACGAAGCATCACCGCTTTGTGTTTCTTTACTAACTTTCCTGACTTTTCTGCTGTTGTTCGATCGAACTTTTGCTGCCCCACTTGTTTTACCAAGATTCTGGAAAATGCTAAGAACTTTCTGATGTAACAGGTTGAGGGCCCGGAAAGTGTGTTGTACTTCTTTGTTTATGTAGCTAGTATAGATAGTGACTCGCTAGAAACAAGTGACGTTCGTCAGAAGTTAAGTTAATCTTCATCACCGATAAGCTGGTTCCCGATCACTTTTGAAAATTAGCGATTTTTTTAATAAAACTTTATATAACTTGGCGCTCTTGATTAAAGATATCGCAGTGAGTGCGGATGTTTAATCCCTGAAAAAATATGATATTCAGAGTTTGTGGCGATTTTTGTAATAAAACGTTATATAAATCGGCGCTCTTGATTAAAGATAACGCAGTGAGCGCGGAAGTTCAATCCCTTACAAAATATGACATTCAGAGTTTGTACAGTCGGCAGTACCGAGTTAGCAACTTACGCAAAAACCGGGTTGCTCGACAAAACTTCTGGATTCAAACCTAGAAGTTTGAGGAAGAAACCCGGTTTCTGGATGTCTTTTGCGTAAGTCGCGACTTTGATGGGGCGATCGACCGATAATTGTTTTGCTGTTGGCTGCTGCTTCCCGGCGAGATCCTCCTAGATCACCAAGATCGGAAACCGGGTTTTTGCACTGGGCCTCCATAGAAACCGCAGGTTTTTCCTCACTGTTACCGGGTTGAGCGGGTTTTAGTGAGAATGGTGCGATCCTCTTCGAGGGCTTCGCTAACGGGCGCGAGTCAACTCAAATTAAAATTGCTAGCGCGGGTAAAGTTTCATCAGTTCCCTCACCTGTTCGGCGTGATAGGAACTGCGAGTTAAGGGAGAAGCGACAACTTGCAAGAATCCTAAAGATTCGCCAAACTTTCTCCAAGCATCAAACTGTTCTGGAGGCACAAAGTTTTCTACGTTCAAGTGCTTTTGAGTCGGTTGTAGGTACTGTCCAACTGTTAAAATATCGCAGCCGACAGCCCGCAAGTCCTGCATCGCCTCCCGAATTTCGGCGTCTGTTTCCCCCAGTCCCACCATGATGCCGGATTTGGTGTAAACCCCAGGTGCGAGGAAGCGGCTTCGCTGCAACAGTTCGAGGGTGCGATCGTACTTTCCTTGCGGCCGCACCTTGCGGTAAAGTCGCTTTACTGTTTCGGTATTGTGGTTGAGTACCTCTGGGCGCGCTGCGAGAATGATTTCTAAAGCTTGCCAGTTGCCGCACAAGTCGGGAATCAAAACTTCTATAGTTGTATCGGGCATCGACGATCGCACCGCTTGAATGCACTCGACAAACTGAGACGCGCCTCCATCCGGCAAATCGTCCCGGTTGACAGAGGTAATCACGACGTGGTTGAGTTTGAGCCGCTGCACCGCTTGCGCCAATCTTTTGGGTTCCGTCGGATCTAAAGGTTGGGGCTTTTTCTCAAAATCGATGTCGCAGTAAGGACAGGCGCGGGTACAAGCCGGGCCCATAATCAAAAATGTCGCAGTACCTGCGTTGAAGCATTCGCCGATGTTCGGACACGACGCCTCCTCGCAAACCGTATTGAGGGCTAAATCCCGCAAAATTTCTTTGACGTTGCCGACGCGCTCCCACTGGGGGGCTTTAACTCGCAACCACTGGGGCTTAACTGTCACGCCTATCTCCGCCTGAGTAGTGTTTTACAAATTATAATATACGAGCTTGCTCAATTTTGATTTGAATGTGATATCCTAAGGAGATATTGACTAAATTCGGGATGTAGCGCAGCTTGGTAGCGCACCTCGTTCGGGACGAGGGGGTCGCAGGTTCAAATCCTGTCATCCCGATTTTCAAATTAAATTGGATATTCTGCAGGAACTGAGTTTGTTTGGGGCGATCTGCTGTGTATATTTGTAGTGCGGCTGACATTTGTCGAGGCCGTCGTCCTGTTAATTCCTCTGTAAATAAAAATAAACTGTAGCTGCTATTTTTGAAACAGCAATTAGAGAATAAAACCTAAAAAATCAACGCAGCAGTAGATAGTATAGAACAAGTCTTTGCCTTCTCCCTCTGTAAGGATTTGGGATGGTATTTAATGACACCTACTTGGTCAATGCGGCTCAATTTTGCCACGTTTGAAACCAGAGGGACGTATAAATACTCCAATAATAATTCTTAAATACAAGTTCCTTAAGATTTACATCTTGAGATATATGTATTAATAGCTGAATGAGCTTATAATACAAAATATTTCCTAGTAGTTCTAAACTTATTAACTCACAAACCGGAGGATATTCAAATGCAAAGAAGTGGCAAAGCCTTCGGCTCCTGCTCTGGCTGCGAAACAGTACCCCAAAAAATAGAGGGCAGAGGAGGTCTATACCTGTGGTTTCCAGTATCGCACACGCTGAACAAGGTTATTTCTGCACTGACGAAGGCTAAACTTGAATTCCGGCTTTTAGAAGAGAGCAAGTGTTTGTACGTTGTCCTTGAGGGAATAGCGAAAGAAAATTTTAGCGCCCTAGCATCATCGGTGCTGACAACTCAAGAGTTGAAAGAGACAAAAGTATTGTGGATGCGCGAAGTTGAACAGCCTAAATTTAGCGATTTTTATCGCAGCACTTCCTTAGACAGTTTTATTAATTTCAGCAAGTCTGATTGGCTGTTAGATTTATTGTACGAAGAACGCATTACTACGCATTTTCAGCCTATTGTTTACACCTCAGATACTTCTAAAATTTTTGCCCACGAAGCGCTGCTCCGAGGAATTGACGAGCAGGGCAACTTAATTTATCCGGGTCGGATTTTTGCCCAAGCAGAATCAGCAGGCATAATTTTTCAACTAGATGCTCTGGCCCGGACTCGGGCTATCCGCGAAGCCCATGTTTACGATATCAAAGAACTACTTTTTATTAACTTTTCTCCTACTTCAGTTTACGATCCCGCTACGTGCCTGCGAATGACGGTGCGGGCGATTGATGAAGCTGGAATTCCCCACAGCAATATTGTTTTTGAGGTAGCCGAATCTCAGCACCCTCCAGATCTCGATCACTTGATTAAGATTCTGAGGTTTTACCGAGAAGCGGGATTTTTAATTGCCCTAGACGATTTTGGCAGCGGTTCTTCTAATTTAAATTTGATGCACCAACTGCGTCCAGATTTTATTAAGTTAGATATGCAATTGATTCGCAATGTCCATCAAGATTATTATAAGGCACTAATTACGGAAAAGATGTTAGAAATTGCCGCTCAATTAGAAATTAAAACTGTTGCTGAAGGTGTGGAAACTTTGGAAGAGTTTGAGTGGGTGCGGGAACGGGGAGCAACTTTTGTTCAAGGTTATTTGATTGCTAAGCCGAATTCTCCGCCGATCGCAGTTACGAGCTATATTGGTGGTGTTGAAGCAGTGCCCATGTCTGCTTAAAATGTTTGCAGTTGCGTTGCGATAAATCGCAACTGCAAACGAGTCTTTTAAACGCTTAAGTTGCGCCGCAAAAAGCTTTCTAAGGATTCCATTCTCATGCCGTAGATTGATTCCAAGTTTTGCACTTCTTCGGGAGTGCAGAAAAACTCGTTACCCAGCAATACCCGCAAAGTTCCCAAGCTTTTTTGAGCTTGAGGATTCAACAAACCCACGGCATTTCGCAAGCCGTCAAACAAAAGCAGTGGCGGGTTAATTACCACAGGTTCGCGATTGAACAAGCGTCCGAAAATGCGGGCTATGTCGTCTCTGGTCAGAACATCGGGGCCGCCGACTGGTAAAATTTGGTTGCGCGCGCCTGCAACAGTTGGCGAGTCTACGGCAATCTTTGCTAAGTCGTCGGTACTGACAACGGAGGTGCGGTTTTTGCCGTCGCCAATTAGCAAGTAAAGTCCGGTTTCTCGAAATCTTTCTGCTAGCGGTAACAAGCTGGAAGCAAAACCGGCAGGCCGCAAGATTGTATAATTCAATCCGCTGTTTTGCAGGTATTTTTCAACTTCTCGCTTGGCTTTGAATACTGCGGAATCTTCGTATCCCCGATCGACTCCGAGTACCGAAACAAAGACAAAGTGCTGCACTCCGGCTTCTTTGGCGCAGTCGATCAATTCTATGTTAGCGCGGTAGTGTACTGCTTGAACGTCGCCGCCGGTGCCGTGGGTGCTGATGATGTATTGCACTCCTTGGCAGGCTTTTTTAATATCTTTGTCTTGTTTTAAGTCGCCGATAAAAATCTCGGCGCCTCGGTTTTCTAGTTCTGAGTAGCGAGATGCGAGGCGAACGAATGCCCGGACAGGCTTCTCTTGCTGTCTGATTTCTCGTACAATTCGGCGGCCTAGTGCGCCTGTTGCTCCGGTTACTAAGAACATGATTTTTAGTTGTTGGTTGTTACTTACATATGGCACCTTTCTCAAGAACAGGCAAGATGCCTGTACCACAAAGAGTGAATTTTATTGTGGGGTGAGCATCCTGCCCGCCAATAAAAGAATTGTTGAGAATGGTGCAAGATATCAATTGTTATTAACCTTATAACTTATAAATCAAATTTCGACAATTACGGGGGCGTGGTCGCTGGGTTTAATTAATTTTCTGGGAGCAATGTCTATTGTACAGTTTTTTGCTTGTTCGTACAGGGGAGGGCTGAGATAATGGTGGTCGATTCTCCAGCCGTTGTTGCGGGGAAATGCGGCGGCGCGGTAGTCCCACCAGCTATAATGGCCGCCTTCTGAGGTGAATTTGCGAAAGGGGTCGTTTAATCCTAATTCTATGATTTCTGTGAGTGCGAGCCGCTCGGCGACAGACAAGCCGACGGAGTTAGCATTGGCTTTGGGATTGTGGATATCTCGATCGTCCGGGACGATGTTAAAGTCGCCGCAAATGCACAAGTTGGGGAATTTATCTAGTGCTATTTTGAGGTATTCTTGCAGCAGTTTGAGCCACTTTAGTTTGTACTCATATTTCTCGCTGCCAACTTCGGAACCGTTGGGAACGTATACGCAAATAATGCAAATATTGTCGCTAATTCCGGCTATGAGGCGTTTTTGTTCGTCAAAAATACCTGTGGTTTCGTCGCCGAGAAGGGGGGCAAATCCGCTGCTGATTTCCGACATGGGCGATCGACTAAAGATGGCAACGCCGTTGTAGGATTTTTGACCGGAAATGTAGCAGTTGTAGCCGAGGTTGGTGAAGGGTTCTAGGGGAAAGTCTTTGTCTGTAACTTTGGTTTCTTGCAGGCAAAGAACGTCTGGGGAGTTTGTTTGCAGCCAGCTAGTAACGTGTTCTAGGCGGGTGCGGATTGAGTTGACGTTCCAGGTGGCGATTTTCATTTTTTGTTGGTTATATACTCTCTGATTACTGGCACGATCGTAAAGTGCGATCGCCCATTTTGTTGTACTGTTTCAACTAATGACCGTCGTCCTAAAGATTGCATGACATTTAATAGTTCTGCCCGTGATAATTGCAGGTTTTCTGGTATTTTTGAGATGTCTGCTGGTTCGGGGGTACTTGCTAGCCAAGAGATAACTTGTTGTTCGGATGCGGTTAGGCGATCGCACTGCTGGTGCAGGAGAGATTCTAAGTCACCTAAGAATAGGGTATCATAGGATAGAAATTCGGAAACGCTACCGCCGAATAAATCTTGAATCAAAGTTGCAATTATATTTAACCACAGGGGATTGCCTCGGTAAAGGTCGATTAGTTCTGACCATTTCTCTGGTTCTGCTAAACCTTTTTCTCTAAATATTTCTTGTGCTTCGGGGCCTAAACCGTTGAGTTGCAGAGATTTGCAGGGGCGGTTTTCCCCTTCTAAAGCGGCGATTTCTCTGGGTTTTTCCCAACTCAGGAGGATTAAGCAACTGTTGTGGGATGATTCTGCTATTTGTTTAAAGAATGTGCCGTAATTTTCATAGCCTGGTTGGTAATTTCCTGCGAGTTGTCCGCTGCTGAAGATGGTTTGGAGATCATCGAGGATGATGAGACAGCGGTGCGATCGTAAATAGTTGATTACCCCCCCCAACCCCCCCTTGCTAAGGGGGGGAGAAAGAGGTTGAATCTCTTCGCCGCGCCTGGGAGAAAGAGGTTGAATCTCTTCGCCCCCCCTTGATAAGGGGGGGTTGGGGGGGTTAGTTTCTTGCTGCTGGGAGAGGAATTTAATTAAGTCGGTTTGGAGTGATGCCAGCGGTGGAGAGTTGCGGAGACTTCGCCAGATGATGTAGTCGAATTCGTGTTGAATTTGTGAGATTAGTTGGAGTGTAAGGGCGGTTTTGCCAATACCGGATAAGCCTAGGATGGTGATGAGGCGGGTGCGGCCCAAAATCCAGTTTTCGAGGGTGGTGAGTTCGGATGTGCGGTTATAGAATAGGTTGGGTTCTGGTGCATCAGCTAAATCTAAATGTACTTTCGGTTCGGAATTGCTTGTTTTTTCGTTAAATTTCTTCTTTTCTTGCGGTTCAGATTGTAATTTTTTTGAGGATTGGGAACTATCCGCAGAGATGTTACCAATATGGATGCAGCCATTGCCAAAAAGAGAGATATTGCCAACTCGTAAATTTTCCAGCTTTGCTCTAAAATTTGCTTTAGATACTTGTTCCTCGCCTAATGCAATTGATAAAAGTTTCCATAATTTAAAGCCAACCTCTTTAACGTATTTCTCTGAACGGTTGTGATGCTGTGCAATTTCTTTATATTTCTGATTGTCCCAAGCGCCACGTAATATAGCTTTTTGCAGACTATCTAAATGTTTTCCCGTAGTAGTCAAAGCTAGATGGTCAACAAATTCTAAGGCTTCTTCAACGTCCATCAGTCAGGCAGATGCAAGGGGTTGACCTGATTGTAACCCAACTAAATATGACTTTATTCAATAGCAACCAACTAAATGTGACTTTTTATGACCTAGTTGGGATGAAAACAACTACTAAATATGACTTTATATGGCTTGACAAGCTTTGGTATTTAGGAAAGAATTTATACTTAAGACAACAAAAGGTTATCCTCAGCGCTAGTTGTATCTACCTGTTATGACACAACCGAATATTTTGGAACTCGCGAAACAGGGAGATGCAAAGGCGATCGCGCTTCTGCTGAACCGCCAGCTACAAGCCAAGGGCATCACCGCCGCAGCTTCCCTTAAGGATGGTTGTTTACAGGTGATGCTGGAATCGGCAGAAGCGCCTAGTCAGCAAGTATTGGCCGCGTGGGTGAGTAAGTCGATCGCTGGCTTGGGGGCTGCATCGATTGAGAAAATCAAGGTTTACGGGCGACAGACGGGCGCGAAGGTGCCGGCGTGGAGTCAAGAGTTTGAAGTGGCGGGATCAAATTTGCCTGTTGCAAATGTTACAGACGGGGGGACAACTTCTAGTGATAATACGGAGTCTAATCAACTTAGCTTGAAGGAACGGGCTAAGCTTGGGGATGTGGAGGCGATCGCATCTTTGTTAAATCTTCCGTTGCAAAATAAGGGAATTACGGCGACTGCGAGTTTGCAAGACGGTTGTTTGCAAGTGATGCTGGAGTCGGATGTGGTTCCTGATGAGGAGGTTTCTATCAGGATTGTCCGCAGGGAGTTGACGAATTTGAAGGCGGGCGCGATCGCTTCTGTGAAGGTTTACGGGCAGCAGGCGGGTGAGGATTTTCCGGCTTGGAATCGAGAGTTTGAGTTGGTGGCACGAGCAAGTCAATCCTCCCATAATCTAGGAGTGAATACTACAAATCCGCTTTCTGCTAATAATTCGTATGCAGAAACAAGCCAGGAGCAATCCTCAATACAAATTCTTAATGAAACCTCAACAGAACTATTATCAGACAATCAATGGAATGTTGCATTTATAATCCTGAGTGTAATAGCATTCTTCATGCTTTTTGTGAATCCCACCTTGGCAGTTATTATAGCTATTGCAGCAAGTATTGCTTATGTAAAATATCAAAATACTCCCAGTGGGAAAGCTGCTGCTGCTAAGCGAGAGCTAGAAGCTTTACAAAGGGCTGAAGAAGCTGAACAGGAAAGGTTAAAGCAGGAAGAACAAAAAAGAATATTGATAGAGGAGGCTGAATCCCAAGCTAAATTATTAACAACTAATCTGGCTCATACAGTCTTAGATGAATTCAGAAAAGTTGATGCTAGAGTAAGCGTAGGTGTCAACTATATGGATTTATCAGGTGTAATAGCTCCCGCTAAATTAGCAACTCAAAAGTTTGAAAAATCTAAGGATTATAATGTTTGCCCATACCTAAGCCAGCTTATAAGTAAAAATATGTTATATTATGAACTATCTCATGAGTGCTTTCAACGGAGAGTAAATCAGAAGGTTTTTAATCAAGACTTAGAGCAAATTATAAAAACTGAATTTACTGAGCTAAAAGGTAGGAGTGTTTATGGAAATTTTGATATAGTGGTCAGTACAATTTGGGCGAAAGCCTCTAGCTATTCTGATCAAATAGAAAATATTTTAATGCCATCAGACATGGAGTGATTAACCATTATGAACTTGGAAAAATTGGAAATTTCACCTTCATCCGAAAAAATAAAAAAATATTGATGTTCAAACCAATTAGAAGGAAGAGTGCCAAATGAACCCGGAAGAAATTGTTATTGAAGTTGCTGGCGAGTGTTTGTTCAATGACTTTACTGGAAAAAATAAAGTTGGAGCTGTTGTAGGAGCAGTTGCAACAGTAGGGTTTGTTGGAGCGACTGGGCCGATAGCAATTCCTCTAGCTTTAGCTGCTGGAGCACTTGCGGGTGCTGGAGGGGAGGCAGCAGTCAAAGGTGCAGCAAAAGGTGCTTTATCTGTAGCTGTAATCGCAGCCACAGGTACGGGTTATATAGTTGGTAATGTAGCCCAAGGAATTACAGGTGGCATTAAAGGAGTTATTAACTTTTTCAAGAATGCGGAAGAAATCTTGAACCAAGGGGTTGAGAAACTACAAAAGGGAGATTATCAGGAAGCTATTGCAGATTTTACAGAAGCCATTGAAATTAATCCTCAATATGCTAATGCCTACTACTTGCGAGCTCTTACCTATGTGGAGACAAGAAACTATCACAGAGCGATCGCAGATTTTACCCAAACTATCCAGCTCGTTCCTGACAATGCAGATATCTACTTTGAGCGGAGTCAAGCTTATATTGAAGTAAAAAACTCTCAGAAAGCTATTACAGATTTGACCCAGGTTATAAAAATTAATCCTCAATATGTCGATGCCTACTTTTTGCGCGGTTGTCTCCACTCAGATACAGACGAGCGTCTACAAGCAATCGCAGACTATACCCAAACCATTCTGCTCGATCCTAACTATATTAATGCTTACCAGAACCGAGGTCATATTTTAGCAGATCAGGGCAATTATGATGGCGCAATTGCAGACTATACTCAAGTCCTCACAAGTGCTCCCAATAATGCAGATATCTATTTGAGGCGAGGCAATGTACACTTTGCACGAGCTAGTTACAATGAAGCAGCAGCAGACTATTCCAAAGTCATAAAAATCGATCCCAATTGTGCTTATGCCTACGTGAGTCGGGGCAATGCCTACAAAAAAAATGGATACAAGCAGGAAGCTATTGCGGATTTTCAAAAATCTATAAGCCTTTTTAGACAGCAATTGCTGCTAGAAGGAGTCCAAGCTCTTGAAAAAGAAATCCGAACCCTTGAAAATGAACTAAAAGAAGAACGTCGTCGCCGAGAGGCAGAAGAGAAACGTCGCCAAAAAGAGGCAGAATATCGGCGCAAACAGGAAAATAAACAAAAAAGAAAGGAGGTAGAGCAAAGGCGTCGGAACCAAACAGAACTAAGTAGACAGAATCAACAAAATTTAAGGCACAATCAACAGGGGCAAAGAACAGAAAGGAATAAAGAGCAAAGCAGCAGCCCTACTAGATGGATACTGATACTATCCACACTGACTCTAGGAGTTCTGGGTTTTGTAGGCTGGAAAACGGACTTTCAAATTTCACAGGTTCAGCAGACAATAGCAAATTCTGGAATTCCTCTAAGTATTGGGGAGCAAAAACCAAATTCTGAAGATTCACCCACCTTAACACCGGCTCCTCAGCCAGACCCAACAGCAACAAATTTAGCAGCAGCTCAAAAACTAGCAATGGAAGCTGCCGTTATGACTCAAAATCCACCTCATCCACTAGAAAATTGGCAGCAAGTACAAGGGAAGTGGCAGGAATCAATCAAATTGTTAGAGGCAATTCCAGACAGTTCGCCTGTTGCAACTCAAGCTCAAGAAAAGCTAACTGTTTATCGAACTAACTATCAGGCGATTACTAATAGAATTGTCACTGAACAGAAAGCAGCTACTAATTTAGAATCCGCGCAAAAACTAGCATGGGAAGCTGCCGTCCTGGTGAATAATCCACCTCATCCTAAAGAAGTCTGGCAGAATGCTCAATCAAAATTGCAGCAGGCGATAAACTTATTAAATGCTATTCCTAAAGGTACATTTGTGGAAGCTCAAGCTAAACAAAAGCTTGCCGATTATCAGAACAACTACACGCTAATAAGCAACAGAATTAAAACTGAATAGCCCTGATTTTATCCATATTACCAATTAAGTTTTAAATCCCCAGAGATTAAGCCCAAAGCCTAGCTGCTGATATCCTAGTTACTACAAAATTGCGATCGCCCTTACATCCCAAATTGTCAAAAAGCGCGATCGCCCTTAAATCCCAACTTGTCCCAAAGCGCGATCGCGCCTCTTCCCCTGTACTTGCAAAAAAATTACATCCAAGATAAACTAGGAAATAGAAACTAAGCAACCTCTGATGCTGAAAGCAAAAATATAATGAAAACTAAAAGCTTCACAGTCATCATTTACAAAGAAGAAGATATGTACATTGCCGAATGTCCAGAAGTCGGCACAATTGACCAAGGCGAAACCATAGAACAAGCGATCGCCAATCTCAAAGAAGCTACAAGGCTCTATCTCGAAGAGTGTCCTTTACCCGACGAAATCACTCCCAGGTTTGTAACTAGCATAGAGGTTAGCTATGCCTAGCTTGCCCAGAATATCAAGCCTAGAAGTAATTCGCGTATTAGAGCGTTTAGACTTTTATCAAGCCAGACAAACGGGTAGCCACGTTGTCCTTAAAAAGCCTCTTCCCGACGGAGAAATTGTTTGCGTTGTGCCACTCCACCGCGAGTTAAAAATTGGTACTCTCAGCGGTGTTCTAAAGCAAGCAAAGGTCACTCCTGATGAGTTTATAGCTAATTTATAAGTGAGAATAACCGGGTTTCGTAGATGAGTTTTTGTAGCTTGTAGGGGTCGATCGCGATCGTAATGAAATAGCGATCGCCCTTACGTCCCCAATTGTCAAAAAGCGCGTGAAGCGCAGCTATCCCGTAGGGAATCGCCCCTACATGAATTATTCAAACTAACTCCGACACTCTCAGCCGCCCTTCTACGGGTTCATACTCATCCTCTAAAAGCCAATACTGCGCCTCATCATAACTCTGACTAGAAAACACAACTTTATAACCCTCAGCCGGAGCGTATATAGCAATCCTAAATTATTTTCAAGATCGCGAGTATGATACAATTATATACAAGAATCGAACGTGACAATAAAAAAATGAATAACTTAGAACGTGAATTCAAAAATTGGTCAAACGAAATAGCTAAATTATAGTCTTTAATTAAGAGCGTTCGAGATGCAATAGAGCTCAAACGATCGATAGCGGTCAGGATGGCACTTGAAGGTAAACCATACCACAAAATTAGCAAAATCTTAGGTGTACTTAATTTTTTGTAGATAAATGAAAAAGTATTTAAAAGCCAAGGAATCTCAGGAATCAAATTGGGTTATCAAGGGTCGCGCGGGTATTTAACAGAGCTACAAAAGGCTGTAATAATCGAGTGGCTCAAGAATCAAAATTCTTGGGATTTAGATGAGTTAGTAGCTTATGTATAGCGAGATTTTGGTGTGGTATATCAATCGAAAGAAAGCTATTATGAACTTTTCAGTAGAGCGAATATCAATCTAAAAATAACTCAAAAAAAACATCCAAAGTTTGATAAATAGATGGTAAAAAAAAGAGATAAAAAATCAAGCATATTTTGTTCAAACACAGGCTTAGTATAGAATTCAGGGAAATAATAGTATTTTTTTTAGATGAATATCATCTGCTTCATGGCGATATAAATGGCTGCGTTTGCGGGAGATCCGATCGAAGGATTGAGGTTCCGATTGCTAATGAAAAAGGGAGACAAACTTATTTAGGGCATTGAATTATCAAAGCCAAGAATTCTACATTCAAAGTTATCCATCTGGCAATGGAGAATCAACAGTAAAATTTATCAAATACTTACAAGATAAATATAAAAATCGGAAAATAATGTTGATTTGGGATGGAGCTAGTTCTCGTAGATTTGGAGCATTTAAAGACTTTTTGTCGGAAGCAAATCGCGATCGACAACCAGATGATTGGTCAATTACTTGTGTATTATTTGCTCCCAATGCTCCCCAACAGAATCCCGTTGAATATATTTGGGTGCCCGCTAAAAACTTTTTGATAAAATACTGGTATTTATGTAATCCTTTTAAGATTTCCAATTTTTATTGATTGTTTTACTAACAATTTTACTAACAAACACAAATTTAATTTTTCCAAAAATTATCAGTACACTTATACATATAAACTTATTTAAAATTGCTATATTTGAGGGAATTAATAACAAATTAAAACTTTTAAGATGTAGTGGACTTGGTTTTAGGAATTTTAACAATTTTGAACGCGAGCTTTACTTTTTTGACATTTTCCTATAAATTTAGCTTACTAAGTAAGGAAGAGCCAGAACACGCAATACTTTGGCTTTGACTAGCTATCTGCTAATTTCACTGCTGTGCTTGTCAAAAACTTAATGCTATTTATTCTCAAGAGCTGAAAATAAAACCAATGATGGATTTTCAGATTATTCTTTATATTGTTTTAATATTCTTGTTTTAGCTTGACGGTGAATACAATTTTGCAGTTGAATCTGTAAAGAAATATTGATAATTTTTATCAAAAAGCTTCTATGTGGAGGTGGTCGGTAAAATATCAAAATAATTCTTCAGGATTATTTAATGTAAAATTTCTCCTCCCCAAAATTCTCCCCCTGAGGCGCTAATCTATATCGAATAAGCGATCGCCCGCCGCCAATCCCCCGATCGCTAGCCGACACCAATACCCCCAGAGGGGATGGTAAATTTTTGTAAAAAATAGTTGACTAAAAGGTTGGAAGTTTTCTCGTTTGGGATAGATCGATGCACATACCTGATGGTTTTCTTTCACCGCCAGTAGCAGTTGCCACCGGCATAGCAAGTGCAGCAGCAATCGCAGTTGCCCTAAATCGAACCCGCGCCAGTCTTGGACTGCGGCAAGCCCCAATCATGGGTTTAACCACAGCTTTCGTGTTTGCTGCCCAGATGATCAACTTTCCCGTAGCCGGCGGCACCAGCGGACACTTGTTGGGAGGGGCGCTGGCATCTGTAGTTTTGGGGAGTCCTTGGGCAGCCACTTTGGCAATGAGCACCGTTTTTATAATTCAGAGCGTCTTGTTTGCCGACGGAGGCATCACCGCCCTGGGAGCCAATATTTTTAACATGGGGCTAGTTGGCATTTGGGTGGGCTGGTGGCTGTTGCAGCCGTTGCAGCAACTCTTGGGAGGTTCCAGAAATCGTTTGCCCCTAGCCGCGGGTATCGCCGCCGGTCTGAGCGTCGTGGCTGCTTCGATTTGTGTGGCGATCCAATTGGCAATTTCTGGAACAGTAGGGCTCAATATCGCATTGCCAGCAATGGTAGGCGTACATATTTTAATTGGGATTGGCGAAGGGGTAATTACAGGTGGTGTTTTAACTTATCTCGTCAAAGTGCGGCCGGATTTACTGCCGGGACAACAGCCACAATTGCAGAAATGGGTAGTGCCAGTAATCGGAGTTTTATTAATTTCCGGGGTGCTTTCACTGTTTGCTTCAAGTTGGCCTGACGGGTTAGAAGCGGTAGCCGAAAAATACGGCTTTAAAGATAAAGAAGCTGTGGCGATCGAAAATCCCACTCCTTTAGCAGATTACACAGTTAAAGGATTAGAAGAACAGCCTATTGGTACTAGCATTGCTGGACTTTTAGGGTCTGCCTTCAGCTTCGGCGCGGCTTTTGGGATTGCTCAGTTGGTGGTAAAACCTAAAGATGTCTAAACTCTCCATACCTTTTCGATTGCGAGTGTCTCTCACAATTGTGATTGGCATGGGTTTTCTGAAGACAGGCGCTTGGCTGTGGCTGGGAGTTTATGGGGCGATCGCACTTTTTTGGTCGTTTTGGCTCAGGGCTCCGGTGCGAACCCTAGCGCAACTGTTGGGAGCAGAATTGCTTTTTCTCTCCTTATTAGTGCTGCCCCAAGGTTGGGAACGCGCCAGTTTTCTGTTGTTACGTTCCCTAATTTGCCTGCTGATCATGAACAGTTTTCTGCTAACTTTGCCGCCCCACAGTTTCGGAATCGCCCTCAAAGGATTGCCCCTACCAGCAGGTTTGCAAGAGATTGTACTTTTAACAGGACAATACTTAGAAATCCTGCTGGCCGAAGTCAACCGCATGAAAATATCTGCCCAACTGCGGGGCTTGTCCGGTACGGGAGGATGGCTGCGTTACGCCAGTGCTTCCATGATCGGAGCGCTTTATTTGCGAAGTCTCGATCGGGCAGAAAGAGTACACGCAGCCATGCTAATTCGCGGCTATCAAGGAAGTTTGCCCGCCGACTCAAAATCCACACCAAAAGAGCGACTCTGGCTGACAATAACAATTTTAATAGTAGTCGGATTAACAACAGCTTCTTACGGTAATTGGGAATGGGTAATGGGGAATGGGTAATTAACTGGTTCCCATGAACAGCCTGGGAACCGATGTCCAGAGGCTCTGCCTCGCTGCTTGCGGAGGAAAATTGGAGGCAGAGCCTCCCAATCTGCGTTACCAGGGTCTGCCTGGGAACGAGTAGAAATTATTCAATCTAAAATCTAAAATCTAAAATCTAAAATCGGATGACTAATCTCAAATCCGCGCCAACAATTGAAGTGCAAGACTTAGTATTTGGCTATCCCGAGCAAAAGCCAGTATTGCGGGGAATTTCTTTTTCTTTGCACCCGGGAGAAAGAGTTGCTCTACTCGGTCTGACAGGTGCTGGTAAAAGCACTTTGCTAGAAAACTTGATCGGATTAAAAATGCCTCTATCAGGCGAGATTAGAGTGCAGGGAAAAAAGTTGGAAGAGGCGACTTTATCGCAGGCGCGCAAGCAGATTGGATTTTGCTTTCAAGACGCTAACGACCAGCTATTTATGCCGACTATTTTAGAGGATGTAATGTTCGGGCCTCGGAATTACGGAGTGCCGCCGGGAGTTGCGCGCGATCGAGCTTTAGCCCTATTAGACGAATTCGGTTTAGTAGAATTTGCCAACCGTTCGGCCCACGAACTTTCGGGAGGTCAAAGAAGGTTAGCAGCCTTGGCCGCAATTTTAGCATTACAGCCGGCAATTTTAATTTTAGATGAGCCGACTAACGGACTCGATCCGTCGTGGCGGCGTCACTTGGCTAAGGTTTTGTCCCAATTGCCGATCGAGGTAATTTTGATCGCGTCCCACAATTTGAATTGGATCGGGAAAACAACTCAAAGGGCTTTAGTTTTGGCGGATGGTGAGATTAAAATTGACAGAAAAACCAAAGATTTGCTGGCAGATAAATCAACTCTCGAATATTACAATTTGCCACCAGATTGGTAATTAACTATTGACCCTTACTCATTACATAAAGCAATCATTACTAATTACAAGCGATGGTAACGATGGGGTGGCAACCACAGGCAAGGTATATCTGTAATTAAAGCTCGAATTTACGGACTGCTTCATTGTACAAATGAATAGCTAAATCGCGCAAAATTTGCTCATTTTGGAAATCACTTCCTAACTTCTGTTTTGCCATTTGAACACACATTTTCATCAATTCTGACGAACTTTCGATGTGAAGCGCGATCGCACTTTGGTTTTGTTGAAACCCGACCTCGATTTCCGCCAGCATTTTGACCGATTGATAATTAGCAGATTGCTGTAAATTTGCCGCCATTTTTTCCTGCTTTTTCCTTTGGACTTCCTCGGAAAAACCCGCAGCAATGAGCCCCGCAGGTAACGCAAAAATTCCGATTCCCAAAAATGCTAATATTGCGCCTAAAAATTTCCCTAAAGGAGTGATTGGATAAATATCACCGTAACCGACAGTAGTTAATGTCACCACTCCCCACCACATTGCATCGAGGATGCTCGCAAAAGTTTCTGGATGCGCCTCGTTTTCAACAAAATACATGACGCTAGAGGCAAATATTAACAGAATAAAAACTGCAAAAGCAGTGGCAATTAACTCCTCTTTTTTAGCGTACAATACTGCTCCCAGAGTTCTGAGCGATTCTGAATAACGGCTCATTTTTAGCAACCGCAATAAGCGCAGTAGGCGAATCAAATTAACGAAGCTTAAATTAGGAAATAACAGCAATGAGTAAAAGGGTAGGATTGAAATTAAATCGATCAGACTTAGCGGTGTAAGACCGTATCTCAATCTTCCCCAAAGCGCGTGGCTGTATCTGCTATCGACTGTACAAACCCACAGCCTCAAAAGATATTCTATTGTAAATACTAAGGATGAAACAATTTCGATATTTTCCAAAATTAACTTTTGTTCTTGCGACAAGGTGGGCGAAGTAGAAGCAATAAAAGCTGCGACGTTGATCACAATTAAACAAGTTATAAAAATATCGTCTGCTAAACTGTATAAATTGCCTATTTCGGATTTTTCTAAAATTTCATAGATTTGAGTTTTGATTTGTTTGCGCATCTAGTTTTTCCTAAAAATTAGCAATTAACGCTCTATCGTTACTACAGTATAAGCAATTATATTCTAAACAATAAGCAAGACTTGCCTTACGGCTAAAAATCTGGTTTTTTGAGAGAGGCATCGTTGCGAAACTCAATATTGATCGTGGAAACTGGGTTGTTTGGGGCAACGGCGTTCTACTAAAATTTAAAGTTAATCTGAAAAGAATTTCCACCTATTACTGGGTTTGCAGGTAAAAAGCATGAAGGTAGCCGTATTTAATACCAAATCCTACGATCGCACATTTCTGACAGCAGCCAATGTCGGCGGTCAACACGACTTGGTTTTTTTTGAACCGCATCTGACCCTGGAAACCAGCGTTTTGGCCGCTGAATTTCCGGCCGTCTGCGCGTTCGTTAACGACTGCTTGGACGCGAAAACGCTGCGGGCGATCGCCGAAAAAGGCGTCCGCTTACTGGCGCTGAGATCGGCTGGATTCAACCACGTCGATTTAGCAGCAGCCAGGGATTTAGACATAACTATCCTCCGAGTTCCCGCTTATTCTCCCTACGCCGTCGCCGAACACGCAGTCGCTCTGATTTTGTCCCTCAACCGCAAAATCCACCGGGCCTACAACCGCGTCCGCGAAGGCAATTTCGCCCTAGACGGCCTGTTGGGTTTTGACCTCCACGGCAAAACGGTGGGAATCGTCGGAACTGGCAGAATTGGCGAAATTACTGCCAAAATTTTGCACGGATTCGGGTGCCGACTCCTGGGATACGATGTTTTCCAAAGCCCCGATTGCCTCGCCCTAGGGATGGAATACGTCCCACTCCCGGAACTGTTCGCCGCCTCTGATATTGTCAGCCTGCACTGTCCGCTGATACCGGAAACTTACCATTTGATCGGTGCAGAGGCGATCGGGCAACTGAAACCGGGGATGATGCTGATCAATACCAGCCGCGGTCAGTTGATTGACACTAAAGCTGTTACCAAAGCACTGAAATCTGGTATAATTGGCTACCTCGGTTTAGATGTTTACGAACAAGAGACGGATCTGTTTTTTGAGGATTTGTCAAATCACGTCATCCAAGACGACGTTTTTCAACGTTTGCTGACTTTTCCCAACGTCCTGATTACCGGACACCAAGCTTTTTTCACCGAGGAAGCTTTGAAAAATATCGCCGAAACCACGATCGCCAATATCACCGACTTTGAACAAGGACGCCCATGCCCTAATCAAATCAACCTCGATCGAGTGAAAAAATGAGTCAAAAGACCGATTTGGCAGCGAAGGCAATTGTTTAAAATCAAGTCATATCGTTATTTTTGCTTGCAATTTGTGAAACTCTGCCTTAGTCTCATCAATTAGTCCCGGCAGCGCGGATGCTGTGCTAATTGCCGGAGAATTATACTGGCAGCAATTCACAGCCTGCAATTTTACCTGACAACGGAGGAAGTATCCAATGACACAAGCTAACTTTTCGGACGAGACACAAACAATCACTGAAGTCGTCACAGTAGACCTGGTGGAAGACAAACCGGGGGTCATGACTACAGTGACAACCACAGAAACACCGACCAGCCAGTTGCAAGATATTAAAGACCAAGTTATTACAATTTTGTCGGAACTTCCAGCCTATCTCTCTAATTTTTTTGCTGACTACCAAAAGCCCCTCATAACTGTTGGTTTAATCCTGGCAGGCGGTATTAGTATTAAGGTAATGCTGGGAGTTTTAGATGCTCTTAATGATGTCCCTTTGGTGGCTCCAATTTTTGAGTTGATTGGTATGGGATATACGGGTTGGTTTGTTTACCGCTATCTGCTCAAGGCTTCCGATCGCCAAGAGTTGTTAACGGAAATTGATTCTTTAAAAGAACAAGTTGTAGGTAAAGATTCTTAAACGGATGTTGAGGGAAGAGGGAAGTTCGGCAACGGATTCGCTCGACGGATGTAACGGATGTCAGGAAAAAGGAAGAAAGAGGGTTTTTCCCACTCTCTCATCTCCTTCCTAATCTCCACTCCTCGCTCTCCCCCTCTCCCACCCTCCCACTCTCCCCCTCTCAATTTGGATGGCAAACTTGTTGTAAAGTGGCGGTAAAGTCGGGGTAGGAAATGGCAGCAGCTTCGGCCCGGTGAATGTTAGTAATACCTGTGGCGTTGAGGGCTGCGATCGCCAAACTCATCGCTATTCTGTGGTCGGTGTAGCTGTCAACATCCGCGCCGGTCAAAGGAGTTCCCCCGGTAATTTCTAAACCGTCGGGTAACTCGGAAATTTGGGCTCCCATGCGGTTGAGTTCGGCAGCAGTCACGGCCAGCCGATCGCTCTCTTTGACTCGCAACTCGGCCGCATCTCGAATTATTGTAGTACCCGACGCAAAGATCGCCGCTACTGCCAAAATCGGGATTTCGTCAATCAGTCGGGGAATTAAGTCGCCAGCAATGGTGCATCCCCGCAATTGGCCGGAACTGCGAACCAAAATATCCGCTACAGGTTCTCCGGCGGCTTCTCGCTGATTTTGCAGTTCAATATCGGCCCCCATCATTTCCAAAGCTTCCAAAATGCCTGTACGGGTTGGGTTGACGCCGACATTTTCCACTACGAGTTCCGAACCCGGGACGATCGCCCCAGCAACTAGCCAAAATGCCGCCGAACTAATATCTCCCGGTACAATCACATTCTGCCCTTGCAGTTGTGTCGGCCCAGTGACTGTCACGCTGCAAGTTTCTGGATCGACACTCAATTGGGCTCCAAACGCTCGCAGCATCCGCTCGCTGTGATCCCGCGACAGAGCGGGTTCTGTGACTGTAGTTTCTCCACTTGCCATCAAACCGGCGAGCAAAATGCAAGATTTAACTTGAGCCGAGGCGATCGGAGAATGGTAGTGAATCGGTTTTAACTGCTGTCCCAGTATCGCTAAAGGAGCTAAAGAATTGCTTTTTCGGCCCCAAATTTGCGCTCCCATTTGTTGCAGCGGTTTAATGACGCGCGACATCGGGCGCGATCGCAGAGAACTGTCACCCGTAACCGCATAAAAACGCCCCGGATGAGACGCTAAAATTCCCAACATCAGCCGCATCGTCGTGCCGGAATTGCCAGCGTCCAAGACTTCCACAGGCTCCTCTAACTCGCCAATTCCGACGCCCGTGACTGTCACCCGTTCCGCGTTGAGTTCAGAAACTTTGGCTCCCAGGAGCGAGAAACATTTAGCCGTGCTGCGGGGGTCTTCCCCTAGGAGTAGTCCCTCAATAGTAGTTTCACCTTGGGCGATCGCACCCAACATCAAAGCTCGGTGAGAAATCGACTTATCGCCCGGAACTCGAATCCTCCCCACCAGTGATAAGCCCGAAGCAGGTTTTTGAATGCTTAAAGTTTGGCTTTTGTCAAGAAGCGTAGTAGTTATAATGTCAGCTTGCATTGAGATAAACTAGGATTGGATGGCGTTAGCTATCCTACCTTTTTCCCAGCCCTAAGTCAGTCGTCTTTTGTACGGCCTGCGGGTTTTTTCCCAATGTGTCCGGTTAACTTAAAAGCTGATAAAACTCGCCCGGAGACTCCGCTGTCAGTTCTCGATGACACGGGAGTACGGACGCAACGGCACGGATTTTACATTAATTTCACCAATATTATCCGTGTATCTGCTTAGATTTCATCTCCAGCTCTGAGTTATCGACCAGATGATTGAATTGTGACTAAACAATTTTAGATTTTCGATTGCGAGTTGTAGATTTTTCATTTTGTTAAGCAAAAGCTCCGGAATTTGGAACCCAGCCAATCTAAAGTCTAAAGTCTAAAATCTCAAATCTCAAACTGCCCGATCCACAACAACTCCTAAACTTTTATTTATGCTGACCCATCACCGCAAGCCTGTAAGTTTATCCCTGGTATCCACAGATTTACCTTTGTGGTCAGTTGTTGAAACCGCTGCTACGCTTTATCAAAAAGACCGGGAGCGTTTTCACTTGTTGTTGCACGAACCAGCCATAATCGATCGCGAATTTTCCGACGGTTCCGACAAATCTGCCGAGCAAGTGACAATCTTACCCCCAACTACAAAACCCCGGTTGCTCTGGCTAGAAGTTTCGCCCTATCGAGTCATTATGACGATGCAAGGAAACGGCAAATACAGTTACCGCCACTGCTGGGAACGAGGAATGTACGGGCTGAGCCGTTATTGGCTTCAGGGCGAATCGCTGGCGACTCCCGAACAGTTGCGACTCCGTAACTTCACTCGCAACTTGACGCTGACAGGAAAGCCGGAACCGGATCACCTGCGGTTAGAATACGAGTTGTGGTCGGAGAAAGTACAACTCGGTCGCTATATTTTGAATCTAGAAATTCATCACTAAATTAGGTAATTGCAAAGGGGTAAATAGTAGGTGAAGGCGACGCATTCCTCCAATTCATTCACCCCCCGTGGGTTGTTGGGGTTCGCGTGGCCGTCTCATAACTCAAAATTATTAGCCTTTAGCGATCGCCCTTACAATAATTAATCAGTTTGCTAGTCAAAGCGTCTTGATTTGCGGCTGCTTGATTCGCCTGTTGGCCGGCTCTAATAATATCTGCTTGAGCTGTTTGGATTTGCTCTCGACCTTCTATACTTGTAGAAGCGAGATTGCCAGCCTGAACACTTTTGCTTATGTCGCCGAGTGCTTGACTAATTTCCTGGAAGGATTTAACAGATGGCTCCTGAATTTCTTTGAGAGTTGGATCTGTGATTCGCAGATCTTCAAGTTCATTCGCTATCAGGTTCAAATTTTTAGCTAAGTTGTCGGTCGTTGCAGCATCGTTGCTGTCTTTATCAACATCAATGAGAGCGTTGCCTTTGTTGACAATTTCAGTAAATTTAGTACACTGGACAGCTCGGCTATCGCTGCAACTAATCGTCAGCGTACAGCAAGCAACAACTATCAGCAGGATGGCAATCTGTTTGCGAAAAAAGTACATGAACCCTCGCTTGCAAAAAAAGTAGATTCTGGGATTTTGTCGTAGAGTGCGTCACTCGATTTTCGATTTTCGATTTTCGATTTTCGATTTACTTGCGACATTGAATCAAAGGAGCTGGAACTTTGGTCTAAAATTAGGGATTGTCCACAAGGCGAGTGTACGCGGCACAGTATCCGTTTTTGGGTGTGTCAGCGGGCCGATCGATATATCGACTGTCGAAAAACTTTTGCGGCATTCAGACACGCTCTACTAAGCTAAACTACGTACCTGTTTAGGAACTATGGTCAAAAACAGCAATAACCTAAAGAAGGGAAGCATTTGGGGATATCTTACCCTGCTTTTGCCTATTTCCTTGACGGCGGTTGCCAGTTTCGAGTCGGGAACGATGTTTTGGGCGATCGCCACCACAGCGGGCATTGCTTGGGCTTGCAGGCTCTACCAGCAGCAGCAAAAACATAAACTCGCTCATTTAGACTCGGTTTTCTATAAGTTGATCAAGGAAAATCAAGGGCGAGTTACGGCTTTGGATTTGGCGATGAATGCGAAACTCCCGGGAGAAAAGGTTCAAGAGTATCTCGACGAACGAGCTTCTGAGTTTGCCGCCGATTTTGAAGTGACGGAACAAGGCGGAATTTTGTATTATTTTCAAATAGCTCCACCTGTCACTCCAAGCCAAACACCTAATGCGGCAATAGCTGTTCAAGAGCCTCCCACAAATCGGGAAAAAGCACAAGATAAAAAACCAAATTTGTTCCCCATTGCTCAAACCAAGACTCCTGGAAAACCAAAAATCTCTTTTACCCAGACGGAACTCTCCCGCAGATTCAAAGTTCACGCAACTACGATCGGCAAGTGGAAACTTAAGCCGGAGTTTGCTCAGTGGAGCCGCGAAAAAGACCCGGAGGATCTCGCCTGGGAATATTCTACAGAAAACAAGCGATTTTATCCCAAAGATTGAGTGCCTCCGGTATAGGCCAAAATATACCAAGAAACCCGGTCTATACGACGCTCTGCAGTTGGTAGCGAAGAATTTGGGAAGAAACCGGGTTTCTGAGATATGAGCGCGTCCTGGACTAATTTTACTGCCGTTGACCGAAAGCATCCAGGATACAAGCCCCCGGATTCATCCGTCCAGAAATAAAAAACCTGTATCCGATGAAACTTGCCCCCCGAATTTATCCGTGGGGTCAATTCTAAAATCTAAAATCTAAAATCTAAAATCTAAAATCGATTGACCGATCGACCTCTTTAGGTTATTTTAAGTAAAATCCTCTATTGTTGAGTTTGCCAAATAAAAATCGGTAAATTCGATCGTCCTATCTGTGACTTTTTTCTCCTATGTCCAAAACAACCTTGCGAGTAGTCGCCCGCCTCGCTGCCTTTCCCGACAAAGTAGCAGAACTTAAATCTCTGCTGCTGAGCATTATGGAACCCACTCGCAAAGAAAAAGGCTGCATCAAATACGAACTCCTGCAAAATCAAGCCGATCCCACAGATTTTACGTTTGTTGAAGAGTGGGAAAGTGCAGATTTGCTCGAACTACATCTCGGTTCAACTCACATTCAAGACGCCGTGCAGAAATTAGACGGTTTGGCCGTTGGGCCTCCAGATATCCGCCGCTATGAATTGCTAGCTTAATCGGGTTTTTAGAGCAATTTTTTTAAGGTTTTTGAATTAGCTTCGACCCCCCTAGCCCCCCTTAGTAAGGGGGGGACAAGAGTTCAGTTTAAATTGAAGCAGAGCTAAAAAAATTATGACAGTAGCAACAATAAAACAGTTATTTATTTATCCAATTAAGGGACTGACACCCCAAGAAATGTCGGAGTTTGCTTTAACAGCAGGACATGGAATTAAGGGCGATCGAGCTTTTGCCCTCATGTTTGCAGATAATCTTGAAGCTGCAAAGATACCCGCAGACAATGTGCCTTGGATGAGCAAAAAAAATTTTGCTGTCCAAAATGATTGGCCTTTGTTAGCAGCTTTAGAATGTGATTATCAACCGGAAACGACGGTTTTAACAGTCAAGCGTCAAGGAGTTGAAGTGTTATCCGCAGAAACGAACACAGCAGCGGGGCGCGATCGCATCGGCAGTTTTTTTACAGAATATTTGGCGGCAATTGAACCGACAAAAGAAGCGAGACACCCGCAGTTTGCACCTTTGCAATTAGTCGGCGACACCAGCGGCGAAACTCGTTATCCCGATCGAGAACCCGTACACATTTCTTTACTCAGCCAAGCCACATTAGACCAATTAACAGAAATCGCTCTTCAAAACATTGACGTGCGCCGATTTCGCCCGAACATTGTGCTAGAAGGTATGACAGCTTGGTCAGAATTTGAGTTGATCGGAAAACAGTTTCAATTAGGCACGGCGCGCATAGAAGTTACAGCACGAATCGGTCGCTGTGTCAACATAGAAGTGAATCCAGAAACAGGCGATCGGGATATTTCCCTACTCAGTTTACTCCAAAAAGAATTCGGTCACGCACAAACAGGAGTTTTAGCCAAAATTATCAACAGCGGCAAAGTTAAAATCGGCGATGTTTTGACTTCTTATTAATCAAAAGCGACATTAAGATTGTGAATGCTGCCTAACTTCCTCTACTGATAAACTCAGTGCTTCTGCCACTTGCTGTGTATTCAATCCCATGGCTAACAACCGAGGGATAGCATCCCGCCGTGCTTGGGCTTCTGCACTCAAAGCCTGCTCTGCTAAGGAAGCTCGTTCTGTACCTGTCAGAAGCAAATTGCCCTCGCTGTCCCACCACCGCAGCCACAGCATTGTCTGGTTTTGATAACTGCCTTGCCACAATCCTAATTCTACGCCCATTGGCGCGATCGGATAATGAGCGCGCGAGTTCGGAAGCAACTGCTGGTAAAACCCATTGTTCAGGTTGTAAACCTCCAGCCTGCCACTATTGATCTCATAGATGCCATAAAACGGAATCCGCATGATCCGCTCATATACCCAAAACTTCCCAGGTCTTTGCGCCGATCCAACTTCCGAGTACGATAGTGGGGTTGTGTCCCGCTCTTCTGAACCATCTCCTGATGCGAACTCCAAAGCAATCATCGGAGCCATGAATTCCCGCCACAGCACGTAAGAGCGACGAATCTGATTTCCTAATGTTGCTGGCACATTCGGCACGTAGAACCAGTCTGGAGCTTCTGCTCCCTTTTCAAGCGGGTCAGTTTCTCGCCAGTAGATACCGCAGTCTTGCCCTATAGCATATTGCCCATCGGGATGAAGCTCTTGCAATACCGACCCGATAGAATCAGTCAAAATCATGCTCTGAGGATGCTCCTGAAAATTCTTCACAAAAGTGCCATCTTCCTCTGGCAGTTGAGTGTGGTCGGGGAAGGGAGAGGGAAGGACAATCTTTTCGGTTGCCGGGGTCATGCTACCTCTCAAGTATTGCAGCTTACCTGAATATCTTAACTCATCCTGCTTCCGGCACCCTCACCTTATTACCAATTAAGTTCAGAAAATTCACTCCAAAATGTTGAACCTCCAAAAAATTAGCATAAGCAGGAGTTGACTTGTAAACTCTAAAAGTCCGCATAATTCCTAAAGTCGCGGCACTTTCCAGCGGGCCGATAAAGCTAGTATCCCTATCCAAAAAATGAGACTGCTTAGCCCAGTGTGCCATCTGAGCCGCATTCAAAAAATAGCAGCCGGAATGAGGATTCAAAGCCCGCTCAAAAGCGATTGTTTGTTCCATTATTTTTCCCTTTAACTGCCGCTGATCCTCCACATTTTGAAACTTAGCAGTAGCTGTTGCCGCTAAATCACCATCAATATATGCTTTAAAAACCGGGCCTTGAGGCGCTATTTCATAGCGATTAGGTTGCAGCAAATTTCCATTTCCCCCGTGATGTGTGAACCACTTTAATTTACTAAAAAACCACGGATCGTGCAGAATTAAATCATCTTCCAAATAACAAAAATAATCGTATTTTTCAAGACACGCTCGCAATACTGCTTGACACTCAAACCCCAACAGCAGCGGTTCGCATTTTGTAGCGTGGTGCATAAAACATCTGGGCTGCACTGGCAATTGAGGTAACAGATGATAACCTTGAGTAGTACAAACAACAATGTCAATTTCGTGCTGTTGAGATTGATTTGCTGGGATAGTTGCACATTCGCTAATGTCAATCATGGACTGAGATTTGCCGTACAAAGCTTGCAGCGATGTCACGCAAGCGGTTAAAGCATTTAGTCGCGGTTGCGGATCATTTCGCTGGGAAGCGTGTTTCCCGTCGCCGCTGGGATTGTAAAAGTGAGCAATAGTGAATAGAATTCGCATTGGTGTGGAGTAACAATTAGAAATTAAACAATAAAACAGAACGATCGCACAATAACCCTCTAAATCTTACCGCATTTAGTCACCAAACAACTCTGGCAGGCGATCGCGCAACTCAGCATTTAAACGCGGCAACTCATCCCGCATCTGTAAATACCAATCTCGGCGCTGCCGGTAGTGCCCGCACAGCAAGCGGTTGTCACGCACCCATTCGTAAGCATTCGCGGCTATTTCCCGGCGCATAGAAGTGTCTGAAATCAGCGAATTTAGTTTGGTTTCAAACTCTTTTTCATATCTATAAATAAATCCGGTTTCACCTTCGACAATCGAATGTTCGTACACGGTGGGACTTGCCAGCACCGCTACTCCCCGCCCTGCACATTCAATAAATTTTAAGTCGGATTTCGTTTCGTTAACCGGGTTGGGAACGAGCGGCAGCAAAGCTATATCGCAACTGTACATAATTTCTTGATACCGTTCGTAACTGCAAAATGGTTCAAATTCTTTTTGCTGTATTTCCAAGGATTCAAAAAACCTGCGGTCGTGGATTACTTTAACTCGAATTCGGTGCTTGTGTGCGATTAAAACTCGATTGAGTGCTGCCATAATCTGCTGCCAATCTTTTTCGCGGTTGAGCGCACCAAAAAAAATTGTGACTGTATCTTCTGCGGGATAAATTCGCGGCGGAGGTAGATAGGCTAATTGATTGGGAAATACGGCAACATTGGGATTGTAGTGCCGCAATATTTTTGCTAGCGGTTCTGTAGAAGTTTGAACGCAGTGACAGCCGCGATAGCTGAGGTAATTATTGTCGGCGTATTCGCGGCGGCGAATGGGATTGTCGTCAATTTCAGCTACTATTAAATAGCCTTGTTGCAGCAGTTCTTTGAGTTGGGGAATATAGCCGGGATATTGCATGATTGTCCGCTGCCAGATGAAGACTTTTTCTTCTCCCAGCAGCGGGGGAATTAACTCTGCTGTTTTCACGCCGGATACGGTGCGGACACCGGGAATGGTAGCGCTAAATTTGTCCGGTTCCAAAACTCGCACGCGATCGCACCCTGTAGGAGCCATAATGATAGTCTGAATCAGCAGTCTGCGCGCAGTTACGGTCGATTTGGTCGATCGCACGATATAATGTTCAGCACCTGTTTCCGTAGCAAAGCTGCTCGATGTTAGCTCTAAAGCCTTTACCATTGGATGCAGTAATTCCTGAAAGCGGACAAAATTTTCGGTTTTGTGTCCCTTCCCTTGAAATTCATAAACCTGCAATCCGGCTTGAGCAAATAGTGATTTAATACTTTCTAGGGTAAACCAGTGCTGCATCTTGCTGTCGGGATTCTCCCACTGTCCCCGCAACAGATTGACAATTCGCCGCCAGTATTGAACATTAGGGATTCTGGCGAGAATTTGCCCCTCTGGATTCAGCAAACCACTGTACTGCTTGAGGACTTCCCAAGGGTTTTTGAGATAGGGTAGCAAGTCACCAAAAATTAAGCAATCGATGGTTCCTGGAGCGATGTCGAGACTTTCGATGGCAATTTCTTCAATATCGGCTACCGTCACCCAGTTTAGCCGATCGACAGCAATTTTAGCTTTTTCTCGATCGCATTCAATGCCAATATACTGACAATAGGGATTGATCAGCTTGTACTGTTCGCCCGTCGAGCCCGTACCGCAGCCAATTTCAACAATGACTTTAGCATCCGGCGGTAGCAGCTTCAAGAAGTCGTGGTTGGCGCGATCGATCACTTTGTCTAAAATTCCTGATTAGTTTATCGTAAAATAAAACAGAGCAACCCATGCCGACAGACAACCAGCCGAAGGTTAGCATTGCGATGCCAGTATACAATGGCGATCGCTACATTTGTCAAGCACCAAATTTTCTGTTGCCAACTCTTTCTCTTCCCTCTTCTCTTGCTTTGCCTCAAAAGCGTCAAGAGCGTTTCATGTAAATCTTGTTCACCAATCCTGCAAGGATTGCGATATGTTAGCAAATATTGGGCATAATTATAATTTATTCTCAACACCTACCCTCCTTTAGTGCAATTGAGACGATCAATTAATTATGTTTTTTCCCAAAGAACAAACACAATACTTTGCTGAATACATTAAAAAACATGAACCAAAATCTAGGAATTAACATCGCCGGTTACATCAACGGCGAATTTGGCATAGGAGAAGGTGTCAGAGCAAATATCAGAGCCGTAGAAGCGGTCAACATTCCCTTCAATATTAACAATTTTACCCTTAGTCCCCACCGCAAGCAAGACACCACCTACCAAAATTTTAGCCAAGACAATCCCCATCCCGTAAACTTAATTCAAGTCAACGCCGATGAAGTTGCAACATTTATCAAACATACAGGTTCCAGCTATTTTGAAAACAAATACAATATCGGCTTTTGGGCCTGGGAACTTCCCGCATTTCCCCCAGAATTGCAGCCCGCATTTAATCACTTTCACGAAATATGGACTTACAGCAACTATTGCGCCGAGGCAATTTCTGCATTAGCGCCAATTCCCGTCATCAAAATCCTGCCCAGTATTGCTCTACCCTCACCTTCCCCGAACAGAGAAGCACTGGATTTACCTAAAGATAAATTTATTTTTCTGTTTGTATTCGACTTTTCCAGCCGCATCGAACGCAAAAATCCTTTAGCGGTAATTCAAGCGTTTAAACACGCTTTCGGTGAAGATGACAGCGTATTGTTGATTGTCAAATCTTCTAATTCAAACAAATTTACCGCAGCTCAAGCATCCTTAAACTCAGCCATAGCACATAATTCAAATATCAAACATCTAGACGGGTATTTGTCCAAAGATGAAATTAACGGTTTGCTCTACAATTGCGACTGTTACGTATCGCTGCACCGCTGCGAAGGATTCGGCTTAACAATGGCTGAAGCCATGTTTTACGGCAAACCCGTAATTGCCACCGGCTATTCATCAAATACAGAATTTATGAATGTCGGCAATAGCTATTTAGTCAAGTATAAGTTAATCCCAATTGAGAAAGATTGCGGGCCTTACAAAAAAGGCAATTTTTGGGCAGAAGCGGATGTCGAACACGCTGCCGATTCAATGCGGTACGTCTTCAACAATTACCGGGAAGCTCAACAAATTGGAGCGATAGCTGCTGAGGAAATTAAGAATTTACTCAACCCCCAAGCTACAGGTAATAAAATTAGAAAACGTCTCGAATATATTGCCGAGATTACCGATAACTTTCAAAGCATACCTCAGTCAAGAAAATCCCAAGCGAAATCTGCCAAAATTAGGACTAACTTGTCGCCATCTCAGCCAAAAAATCAATCAAAAGCAGAACTGCAAAACGGGCAGCCGAAGGTTAGTATTTGCATTCCGACATACAACGGAGAAGCATTTATTGCGGAAACAATTAAAAGTGCTTTGGCTCAAACCTACCCCAACATAGAACTGATTGTATCCGATGACGGCTCCACAGACCGCACAATTGCGATCGCCCAATCATTCCAATCAAAAACCTCAGTCGATTTCCGCATCATACTGCACCGCAACTACGGCTTATCACAAAACTGGAATTTTTGCATATCCCAAGCAAAAGGTCAATACATTAAATTTCTCTTTCAAGACGACTTGCTCGCACCCGAATGTATTGAAAAAATGGTCGCACTCGCCCAAAAATACCCAGAAATAGGTATGGTTTTCTCCCCGCGCGGCATCACCATAGCTGAAGAGGAATCTAGCCCCATTTTGCGGAGAGCTTCCAAATCAATTAAAGATTTGCATAAAAGTTGGTCGAAGTTAAAAACAATTCAACCGGGAAAAGCAATGCTAGCAGATACTAACTGCTTGAACAACCCCATCAATAAAATTGGCGAACCGAGTACCGTCTTAATTGCCGCCCGAGTCTTTGAAGAAATAGGATTGTTTGATTCGGGATTGTCTCAGTATGTAGACTTAGATATGTGGTGGAGAATCATGGGCAATTATCACATTGGATTCATAGACGAAAAACTCTCTTCGCTCAGGATTCATCCCGAACAACAAACTTGGAAAAACTTCGCTGCTGGCGAAAATCATAAAGATGTAGTCAGATTTTACAAAAAACTACTAAATAGTCCTGATTACAATTTCCTGAATCAATCAATAAAAGAGAAAATTCGCCAAAAATTGGCATTGAGAACCCAGCCAAATTTATCTGAATTGTCAGCACTGCTTGAGCAGTACAAAAAATTGCCATTAAACCAGTCTATTCTCGCGCAACTCCGCCAATACCGCCAACAGCTAGCTGAATATTGGCTGAATTTGCCAGAGAAAAAATTAGAAAACGCTTACTCGCAAGAAGCGGGAAAAGCTCATAAATTGCTACTAGATAGCAGGCTCAAAAATGAAAGTTTAACCGAGTCAGAACAACGTTTTGTCCAGCAGTTATCCTCGAAACTTGCTGAAAAAGGGGAAATTGCCGATAAAATTCAATATCCCCTCGCAGCGATGCTGTACCGCGACGCTTATCAGTTGCCGCTAGAGTATAGAAATGCAGCGATTCCCCAGTGGTTTTTTGACGATTTTTTGAAATTCTTATTTCAGTCTCCCAGTTATTTTCAACAAAAGTCGGAAGTTGAAAGGTACTCTGAATATTTTCAGCAGCTTATCAAGTATGTCGCTGCTAATATCGTCAGTTTTCCCGATTCAGAAGTTTGGCGTTATTTGGCGGCTTTTATTGCGAAAAGTGTTAGTTTCAAAGCTTTGTATTTGAGCGAGGCAAATCTGGTCACTATATTCAGTCAGCGAGCGGATATTCTGGAATTTTATTTAAAAAATATCGGCTGTCAAGTAGACTGGAATTTTCCTCAAAGAGAACCTGAAAGAAATAAAATTCGAGCGGGTTTTTTGCTTGATAAAATTAGCGATAAATTCGAGAGTCGTGCAGCAATTTCGACTTTTGAATATTTAGACAGAAACAAATTTGAAATTATCGTGTACCATTTCCAGGTACAAGACGAGCGACTGGGGAAGTATTGCGAAAGTTGCGCCGACAAACTGGTGCCACTGTCAGAAGATTTGCCCCAGCAAGTCCGAGAAATTCGATCGCACGATTTAGATATTCTGCTAATCTGCACCAATACCGCCGACACTTCCCAACCAAGCGCCCTGCTGTGCGTGCACCGACTAGCGCGGGTGCAAATAGCTACCAATGCGTCAACACCCGCAACCACCGGAACCGGAAATATCGATTATTTCATTGCCGGAGATTTGACATTGCCCGCAGGTGCGGCAGCAGAGTATCGCGAAAAATTAATTACCTTAGAAGGCTCGGGATTTTGTTTCAACTATCCTGTAGAATCAACACCTGCCAGAGTTGAACCGACTCGCAGCAGTTGGGGAGCCACTGAGGAATCTGTAGTTTTCATGTCCGGCGCTCAAGCTTTTACAATTATCCCAGAATTGAGAGAAACTTGGGCAAAAATTATTGCCGCCGTACCGAATTCTATTTTAGTTTTGTATCCCTTTGGTTCTCGCAATGAAAACTATCCGACCGTGCCTTTTTACAAACAAATTCGATCGCTCTTTGCCGAATTTGGGATTGACAAAAATCGCTTAGTTGTGATTAAAGCGCTGCCATCTCGCGCAGATTGCATAAAATGTCTGGAATTGGCTGATATATATTTAGACTCCTATCCATACAGCAGTGTCTGCTCCTTAGCAGAAGCGCTGTTGGCCGGGTTGCCTGTAGTGGTAAGCAAAGGGCAAACAACTCGCTCGCGACAATCAGCCGCCGTGCTAGAAGAACTGTTACTTCCGGAACTGGTAGCAAACAGCGAGAACTCTTATTTAGAGCTGAGTAAAGCACTGGGAACCAACCCAGAACTGCGCCGGCACTACCGCGCTCAAATCCAGCAAAAAATGGCGGCAAACCCCAAATATCTCGACAGTCGCGCTGGCTCGACCCAACTCGGAACACTCTTTGAAAGACTGTTCCGAGAGTGAAGGAAGAAGGCAGTTCGGCAACGAAGCAGTTTACGGGATGTAACGGATGGATGTTGAGCGAACAAGGAAGATGGCAGAAGAAATATTTTCCCACTCTCCCACTCTCCCTCTCTCGCCTTATCCACCTACTATTCTGAGACCCGCGGGGAACCCCTCGCTAGGTAGAGCGTCAAGAAATAGACAGCAATAGCGCTAGCCCGCTGACGGTCTGCTATCATCGGGGAATCGAGGGGTTAGTGGTTGTCGCTCTTTTCCTGCCACAGCTAAATTAAAAGGGGAAGCGCAAGTCAGTTGGAGATAAAAAAATGACAGGACTTTTTCAAATAGGCGATAAATTACTGCAAGCTCAGGATATGCCATCGCTCCTGAAGCGGTACCAGTTGATGCCGCAATTCTTGCGGGGTGTAATAGTAGACCAAGCGATCGCATCCTTTAGTTGCAGCGATGAAGAACGCCAATCCGCCGTCGAGAACTTTCTGGTACAACACCAACTGACAGCCCCCGAAGCCAAAGAAGCTTGGCTGCGCAGCCAAAACATGACGGAAGAAGAACTTCAAGAGATGGCCGTCAGGCCCTTGCTGATCGAAAAATTTAAGCAAGCCACTTGGAGACCTAAAGTAGATAATTATTTTTTAACCCGCAAAGCCAGCCTAGACCACGTAGTCTATTCCCTGGTACGCACCAAAAATCCAGCACTGGCAAACGAACTTTACTTTCGCATCCTCGAAGGGGAACAAACCTTTGCTGAAGTGGCCCGCGACTATTCCGAAGGGCCCGAGTCTAAGTCAGGCGGCTTGTTGGGCCCAGTACCCCTCAGCCAGCCCCACCCGGCAATCAGCAAACTTTTGTCCGTCAGCCAGCCAAATCAACTCTGGACGCCGCGTCCTCTGGCAGAATGGATGGTAATTATTCGACTAGAAAAGTTCATGCCGGCCCAGCTCGATGAATCGATGCGGCTGCACTTGATTAACGAACTCTTTGAAAGCTGGCTCGCCGAACAGATATCGCAAATAGGCCCGCTACAGCCCCTCTCCTCCGTGTCTTCAATATCATGACTTCTTCCGCTGTTTCCCTCTCGCAGATTCAGGATTTCCTAGCTCAAACACCTCCCTTTGACCGGCTCTCAGAGACGGCTCTGTCAGCCTTGGTGGCTAAATGCCAACTCCTCGGCTACCGGACGGGGCAACCGCTGTTTGAACGGGAAAAAATGCCGACTCAGGTGGCAATTATCTATCAAGGTCAGGCCCGGCTGCTGGGCTTTGACCAGCGCTCGCAGCGCCACGTAAGTTTGCGCTTGGTGCAGTCGAAGGAAATTCTCGGCTGGGCTGGCTTGCTCAGGGGAGTTCCCTGCGAGACGGCGATCGCCTCTACAGATGTGATCGCGATCGTCCTACCTGCCGAAGATTTCCTGAACGTACTGGAAAAACAGCCGACCTTTGGAGAAGCGTTTCGCGAACACTGTTCCTTGAGCGAAGTATTTGAACTGTTGAGCCTGGAGTTGCAGCGCCAAGCCGACGGCACTTCCAATCTCAAGGAACTCACGCTGCAAGCTTGGCAAGATGCGAAAGTTGTCAACGTGCCAAACGGCAACAAAAAAACTCAAGACCTCGCCAAAGAGCTAGATGGCGATCGAGTTTGGCTCGTCAGCAGCGGCGTCTTGGGCGACTTTCCCACCGGCAGCCGCTTCTCTGTGGAAAACGCAGCCAAATCCTTAAAAGTAGAAGGCCGCCTCGGAGCCCGCTTGGTCGGCTTCCGGGAACCCCCCGAACCCCAACCCGAAACAGACTCATTAAATGGCACGACAGAGATAGTAGGCCCTGGGCAGAATCCGCCCGGCGGAAGATTAATCGAGGTTATACCCGGCCCAGAGCGTCCCCCAGAACCCGTAAGCGGTCAACAAAAGGATGCGGCAAGATACCCAGTTTTCCGCGCCAAAGGGCAGATTGACAGTCCGCTAGCTTGCTTCCAAATGTTGAGCAAGTATTTCGGTCTCAAGTTTCGTCGAGATATCATCCGCAAAGTTCTAGAAAATCAGTTAAAAACGGCTGGTTCTATCAGTATGCAAGCCTGCGGGGCGATCGCCCAAAGCATCGGCCTCACGCCTCAATTGGCGCAAGTGCCAGCAGAAGCCATCAACCGCATCAAAGCTCCCGTAATGATTAAATGGCAAGATAGCTTTGCCATTATTTACAGCATCACCGAGCAAGAATTGGTGATGGCAACCCCGGAACAGGGGCTGATGCGGAAGCGGATACCTCAGTTTAAAGAAATCTGGGGAGAATCAGGAGAAGTCCTGCTGCTGCAAGCTCCGCAAGTCGAACAAAAAGAGCAGTTCAGCTTCTGGTGGTTTGTGCCGGCTCTCATGGAACACAAGACAGTGTTTTTTGAGGTGTTGCTCGCTTCGTTTTTTGTACAGTTATTTGGTCTTGCCAACCCATTAATCAGCCAAGTAATTATTGATAAAGTATTAGGTCAGCGCAGCATTGACACCTTGGATATTTTGGGAGCATTTCTGTTAGGTGTTGCCCTGTTTGAAGGACTGCTCAACGGTTTGCGTACCTTTTTGTTTATAGATACCTCAAACCGCATTGATGTCAAATTGAGTGCGGAGGTAATCGACCACTTGCTCCGGCTGCCCCAAAATTACTTTGACAATCGGCGCGTGGGAGATTTGGTCTACAAATTCAGCATGATGGGCCAGATTCGGGAATTCATGACGAGTACAGCTCTGACAGTGGTTCTCGATGCGGTATTTTCGGTGGTTTATGTCGCCGTTATGCTCTCTTACAGCGTGCAGCTAACGTTTGTATCTTTGGCAGTCGTACCGATACTGGGGCTGATGATTGTTCTAATCAATCCGCTGGTGCTGCGCCTGATCAAACAGAGAAATATGCGTTTTGCTGACTCTCAATCTTATCTAGTGGAAGTAGTCAGCGGGATTCAAACTGTTAAGGCTCAAAATATTGAATTGAAATCCCGCTGGGAGTGGTCGAGCCGCTACGCCAAATACATTACAGCCAGTTTTAAAACAATTATCACGGGAACTACCGCAGGTACGATTAGCAGCTTTTTAAACCAGGTGGGTAACTTGGCTCAGTTGTGGGTGGGAGCTTATTTGGTACTGGGAAATGAGATTACTTTGGGTCAGTTGATTGCTTTCCGAATTATTTCCGGGAACGTGACGGGTTCGCTGCTGCGTTTTGTGAGCGTGTGGCAGAGTTTCCAAGAAGTCTCGATGTCGATCGATATGCTCAAGGATGTGGTCGATACGCCGACGGAAACCAGCGATGAAGACCGCAGCAATATCCCGCTGCCGGCAATTCAAGGGCAGGTTACCTATGAGGAGGTTTCCTTCCGATTCCTGGAAAGCGGCGCACTGCAATTGGCGAATGTGAATTTGGAATTTCCCGCTGGCAGTTTTGTGGGAATTGTGGGGGGAAGCGGTTCCGGTAAAAGTACGGCGATGAAGCTGTTGCAGCGTCTTTATCCGCCGCTGTCGGGCCGGATTTTTATTGACGGCTATGACATTTCTAAGGTGGAACTTTACTCGCTCCGCAGCCAACTAGGGGTGGTATTGCAAGATACTTTGCTGTTTAACTGTACTGTGCAGGAAAATATTGCTCTGAGCAATCCCGATGCGAGTACGGATGAGATTGTGCGAGCTGCGAAATTAGCGGTAGCTCACGATTTTATTATGGGCTTGCCTGCTGGCTACAATACGATAGTCGGAGAGCGGGGTGCGTCGCTTTCTGGGGGTCAAAGGCAGCGTTTGGCGATCGCCCGCACGATTTTGCAAAACCCGAAACTGCTGATTTTGGACGAAGCTACAAGCGCCCTCGACTACCATTCCGAACGCCAAGTTTGCAATAACTTAGCAGAAGCTTTCGCCGGTCGCACGGTGTTTTTCATTACTCACCGCCTGACTACAATCCAAAACGCCGACATAATTATTATGATGGATCAAGGTTCTGTAGTCGAACGGGGAACTCATAAAGAATTAATGGCTCTTAAAGGGCGTTACTACTGCCTATTCCAACAACAAGAGTCATCGAATACCTGATATCTAACAAGTCACAACAGATAACAACAGATAACTAACAAATGGCCATGAAATCGGTAATACTTTCTGAGCAACCAGTCATTCTAGAAAAACCAGCGATTTGGTCGCACTTGTTTTTGTGGATGATCATGCTGATGACCACTTCTGGTGTAATTTGGGCTTATTTTGCTAGCGTAGAGCAAGCTGTCCCCGCTGTCGGCCAATTAGAACTCAAAGATGGTGCTAGAGACATCCAAGCACCTGCTACGGGCGCTGTGGTGAGACTTCACGTTGAAAATGGCGATCGGGTGGAAAAAAACCAACCTCTGCTCACATTCAACCCCCTTGCACCCAGTGCAGATTTAACATCGATCCAGAAAACTAAAGAAGCTCTGGAAAAGGAAAATAAATTTTACGAAGATGTTGTCAACGGCAAAATTCAAGGCGCTGTTCCTTCTAACCTAGAATCAACAATTAAGGACAGACAGAGCCTCACGGCACAAAATCAAGTGCTGCAAGCTTTGATTGACGAACTGTATCTCAATCGGGGAGCTAGCGGAAGTTTTGATGCAGCCCAGCAAGGACTTTATGTTAATTATCGATCGGAATTTCTGTCTCGCGTCGCCGCAGCTCAAGGCCAAGTTCAGGAGTTGGAAAAACAACTGAAGCAAGCTCAGGATGCTGAGAAAGCCGCCGGCGATCAAATGACAGTGGCACAGCAACAATTGGGTTTTGCCCAGAACCAATTAAATTATGCTCAGCAGCAGTTAAGTTCTTCGCAAGAGCAAGTAAAATCAGCCTTGGCTCAGAAAGACTTGGCCGAAGAACAGTTGACGAAATCCCAACAAGTATTGAAGTCGAATCAAGGCATTTTGGGGAGACTAGGCCCGCTGGTGGAGGAAGGAGCCATCGCTGAACTGCAAAGAGAACGTCAAGAACAAGATGTTTTCAAAGGTCAAAGCGACGTTCTCAAACAGCAAGATCAAATCAAGCAGCGCGAAGGTGAAATCAACGCCCGCAAAGGCGAAATTAACACGCGCCGAGGTGAGATAAATACGCGCCGCGGTGAAATTAACGCGCGTCAAGGTGATATCCAAAAAATTAGTGCTGACATACAGCGCCAGCAAGGAGAGCAAGCGCGCATTCAGGAGTCCATCGCCCGCGCCGAAGAACAGTTGAAAAACACCAAGGATTCCTGGGCCAAAGAACTTTATACCAAAATTGCTGAAAACCAGAAACAAATTGCCAGCAGCGATTCTCAGCTAAGTCGCTTCAAAGTGGAAAACCTGAAAAAGCTGTCCGAGGTGAACGCTCAGCTAGAAAAGGCTCAACAAAACCGCGACACTCAAGTGATGAAGTCTCCGGTATCTGGCGTTATCTTCGATTTGAAACCTTCTACGAAGGAGAAAGCTAAGTTGGATATGGCGAAAGATCCGATATGCCAATCCATTATTAATACGGTCGTGAAACCGGGCGAACCGCGCCCAAAACGCTGCGAAGAAGCTTATTACGAAGCGCAGCAAACTGAAAAGCTACTCAAGGTTTTGGATGACGAAAACGGTCTGGAAGCAGTTGTTTACCTGGAAAACAGCAACGTGGCTCTCGTATTGGATGCTTTGAGGCAGAAACGAGATAAGTTGGAACCCTATCACGGCAAACAATTGGATGGAGAAAAGATTGACTGCGAAAAAGGTAAAAGTTGTGTGTGTCCTGAGAAGGAAGTTAACAGAGAGAAACTGGGTTTGACGAAATACCAATGCGTGCCTGTGGAAGTGAATGTTGAAGCTTTCCCGGCGATGGAGTTTGGTACTGCTGAGGGTGAAGTGAAAGAGATTAGCAGCGATGCTGAGCCTCCTACTGAACTGCGGAAATACTACGCTTTCAAAACTAAAATTAAGCTCAAGAATCAGAAATTTGTTTTGAACAAGGGTAAGGCAAATCAAGTTGAGGTGAATTTGCAGTCGGGAATGTCCGTGAGTTCTAATATCAACATCGGCAAGCGGACTGTTTTGCAGATGTTTATCAACCGATTTACTGGCAAATTGGATACGTTCAAGACTGTTAAGTAATTCGGTTAACCGCTATAAATAAGTAGGGTGCGCAGGGCGCACCTTACCGATGCAAGTAAATACAATCTCCTCGGTCGAATTAGGTGGTTAGAACCCCTCAAAAGTCAAACTTTCGGCGGCTCGACTAAGCTTCACCGAACTTCCTTCGCTGACTAAAAAATAAAGAGTATTTAAGCCGGGTTGATATAAAATGGTGATGGCAATCGGTGCGATCGCACATTCATGAAAAAATTTATTTTATTTACTATATATCTGATTCCTGTCCTCTTATTAATCGGATTTGTAGCGAATTTTAGCGTTAACGTTCCCGTTGATGACGAGTGGAGGTTAGCTAGCCTTTTTGAAAAAATAGCTCAGGGAAATGTAACTTTTAACGATTTTTGGGCTTTGCACAGCAATCACCGGATACTTTTCCCGAAAATAATTATTGCAGTGCTGGCTTTTGCTTCCAGATGGAATATTAATTATCCGCTGTGTCTCAGCATAGGTTTGGCTGGGATAACTTTTATCGCTATGTACAAGTTGTCCTCGATGCAAGTTAAGAATGTTGGGGATGATTTGTGGCATTTAGCTAATATTTTAACTTGTATTTTGCTTTGCTCTCTAGTTCAGCACGAAAACTGGCTTTGGGGATTTCAATTAGCGTGGTTTTTCGTAAATTTGTGTTTTGTCGCTGCGGTTTATGCACTGGTTTCAAATCACAAATTATTGCCGAATATAGCCGTTTTCAATCGGATGAAATACAGTAAGGACACGGCAGTGCCGTGTCCCTACCCGCTATCTGTACTTCACTATATTAGAATCTCTATTGCTGCTGTCTTCTGCTTTATTGCTAGTTTTTCCCTAGCCCAAGGTTTGCTTTCTTGGTTGGCAGCAATTCCGGTTGTAGCGGCTTTAGTAGGAAATGCCGCGCAGAAAAGAAAAATAATTATTGTATGGATGCTGCTGTTTGCGGCAACTTGTGCTGTTTACTCAATTGATTATCATCCCAGCCGGAAAGCAAGTATTATTTCATTGTTGAGCAAGCCACTTGTGGTGATTGATTATTTTTTGAGTTTGTTGGGTTCACCACTGGTGCGTTTTCCCGGTATTTCTGCACTGGTTGGCTTGCTAATATTTGCAATTTTCTTATTTTTGGGATTTTATTTCTTCGTCATTGCGAGCCCTGCGAAGCAATCTCCAGCCCCAGCGATTGCTTCGTACCTCGCAATGACAAATAGGAATGATATTAGTAGTGAAAATTACGAGGCTTTACCTTGGCTGTCAATAGGTTTGTTTTCGGTTTTGTCGGCTCTGTTTATTACGGCTGGCAGAGCGGAATTTGGGGCGATTCAGGCGCTCGAATCGTCGAGATATACGACGAATTCGATTTTGCTGTTAATTGCTGTGGTTCAGCTAGGGCAATTGTTTGTTCGAGCTAAATATCAAGAAACAAAAGCAACGTTAAAGCGTAATTATAAATTTATTTATCGGGTAGTGGCTGGGCTGTTAATTGGTATAATTATTGTTAACTCTCAACAGGCGATCGCCCAAACTAGATTAGCACTTCCTTACAAACAAGGCGCTCAAGATTGTTTGCAGTTAATCAACTATCTGGAACCGTCGGATTTTTTTGATAATTCGCCGGAAAGCTGTTTGAGGGTGCTGAGCAAAAAAACTTGGCTGGTGAGAGAAGGCGCTGCAATTATCGACAAAATAGGTTGGAGAAAGTTCGCAAAAAATGTAGAGTTTATTTCTAATACCGAGAAAGTTTACGGTTATTTAGACAAACCTCAAACCAGCGAGAAATCGGTGACTGTCAAGAAAAATGCTGCTGTCAAGGCTGCCGGTTGGGCGGTTTTGCCAGGAAATTTGAAACAACCAAATATTGTACTGCTATCTGTCGGCGATAAACAATCTTTTTTTGCTAACGCTTATATAAATTTGGACAGTCCCGACATCGCTAAGAGTTTAAAATCTGATTTGTACAACAATGCAAGGTGGGCTGTTGATTTGTCGGATAATAATTTGCCGATCGCCCAAACCGAAATTAAAGCTTGGGTGTATAATCCTGTTGACAACCAGTTTGTCCAGTTGCGCGGAGGATGAGGAGTGAAAATTTCTGTGATTATACCAGCCCACAATGAGGAGGGCTGTTTGTACGGTACTGTGCGGGCGCTCGCCCAGACGCTCGATTTAGAAGGCATTCCGCACGAAATTTTGATTGTGAATGACAATAGTGTCGATCGAACTATTGATATTTGCCAGGAGTTGTCAGAGACTTTTCCCACAGTTAGATACATCAACAATCAACCTCCGAATGGTTTCGGATTTGCCGTGCGTCGGGGTTTGGCGGAATTTGACGGAGATGCTGCAGCAATTGTGATGGCGGATGCTTCCGACGATCCGATGGATTTGGTAGCAGGATACCGCAAGCTGCAAGAAGGATATGATTGCGTTTTTGGTTCCCGCTTTATCAAAGGTGGCTTTGTGGTTGATTATCCAATTCACAAGTTAGCAATTAACCGCTTAGCAAACTGGTTTGTCAAAAGTATTTTCGGCTTGCGGTACAGCGATGTCACCAATGCTTTTAAAATTTACCGCAGAGAAGTGATTGAAGGCGTGCAACCGATTTTGAGCCATCATTTTAATTTGACAGTGGAACTGCCTTTAAAAGCAATTGTTCGGGGTTTTTCCTATACGGTGATTCCTCTGAGGTGGTACAATCGGACTGCTGGTATTTCTAAGCTGAAAATCAAAGAGATGGGTAGTCGGTATTTGTTTATTGTATTGTATGTCTGGCTCGAAAAACATCTCTCTCGCGGCGACTACCACCGGACTAGAAAGATAGCAAAATTAAAAGTGAATGCCTGAGAGAATTTTAATTGTTGGTGGTGCCGGTTTCATCGGCAGTTGTTTGGCAATTGGCCTGAAGAAACTGCACCCGGAATGGCAAATAATTTGTTTAGATAACCTGCGTCGCCGGGGTTCGGAATTGAATCTGCCTCGGCTTAAAAGTTGCGGTATTCAGTTTGTTTACGGGGATATTCGCACAGCGGCAGATTTAGATCCAGTTGCACTGAATACTGACTGCATTATAGATTGCGCTGCGGAGCCTTCTGTGCTGGCTGGTTTTAGTTCGCCACAGTACGTTTTGCAGACGAATTTACTGGGCACTGTAAATGTTTTGGAGTTGGCGAGACAAACGGGTGCGAGTTTGTTGTTTTTGTCTACGAGTCGGGTTTATCCGATCGCCAGTGTCAAATCTGTTAAGCTGTTAGAGTTGCCGAATAGATTTGCGATCGCCCCCGAGCAAACTTTACCCGGTATATCCGAGTTGGGCATATCAGAAGACTTCCCTTTAAAAGGACACCGTTCGCTTTACGGAGCAACTAAATTAGCTTCGGAATTGCTGATTGAGGAATACAGGGAAGCATACAATTTGCCGGCAATTATTAACCGCTGCGGGTTAATTACGGGTGCTTGGCAAATGGGTAAAGTAGATCAGGGAGTTTGCGGTTTGTGGGTGGCGGCTCACTATTTTCAAAAGTCGCTGAGTTATCTCGGTTTTGGCGGCAGCGGGAAGCAAGTTAGAGATTTGCTGCACGTTGAAGATTTGTTGAGGTTAGTTAATTATCAGTTAGAAAATTTTGCTGAATTTGATGGCGAAGTTTTTAATGTTGGTGGCGGTTTGAGCAACAGTCTTTCTTTGCTTGAGACAACTGATTTGTGCAAAAAGATTACCGGGAAATCGATTTCAATTAATCCTGTTTTGGAGGAACGCGCGGGGGATATTCCGATTTTTATTACTGATTCTTCTAGGGTGATGGAGAAAACAGGATGGCGGCCTGTGATTGGGCCGGAAGCGGCTTTGCAGGATATTTATGATTGGATTGCTGCTAATGAGGTGGTTTTAAGTTCGATTTTGTAGGGATTTTTTAACTGCAGATGCAGGCGGATAAACGCAGATGTATCGCTCTGCCTGGATCTGACGGGAAATGCGTGTCATGAGTCTCTACCTCTCTGGTTTTGTTTCGATGCTTTAACAAACATTTGGCCTCCTAAAAACTGCCACAAAAAAGGCAATTTTAAGTAAACTTTTAAAAGCCAGGGCGAGCCAGGTCTGCCTTTTGTCGAAAATGGTAAAAATCTGGGTATAATTAGGTCGATTTCAAAGCCGACGGTTTGTAACAGTTCTTGCAGCGATAAGTGGGTAATTGGTAATTGATGATCGATAAAGTCGTAATACTCTTTGAAAGAATATTTAAAATTGGGTTGGACAACTAAGAGAGAACCCCCTGGCTTAAGCGCTTCAAAGCAAAATGCAATAATTTGGATTAGTTCTTCTTTGTTGCGGAGATGTTCAAAAAAATTAGAGATAAATATCCGGTCAAATTGTTCGCAAAAAGCTGGGTTTTTGCCAATATTTAAAATATCAATATTCAGCACTTTTACATCAGGGTTTGCCAATAACTTTGAATCGGGATTGAGGTCAATTAAACATTTTTTTGCAGCCTTAATTTGATTGATAAACTCGCAGTAACCGCCGCCAATATCTAAAACCGCTGATTCTGGAGGAACATAATCTTGTAAAAACTCGTCAATTAAAACTTTCCAGAGGGCCACCTTTGCTTGCATTTGTCGGGAATCAAATCGATTGGCGTACAATTTTTTGAGATATGCGTCGGCTTTCATAGTAAAATAGCAGAGACTGAGTATGAGTTTATCACTTTCACTGCTAACTATGAATGTTATATCTACCGAAATACCGGACGTTCTGATAATTGAGCCGAAAATTTTCGGAGACGAGCGCGGTTTCTTTTTTGAGAGTTTCAATCACAAAGCTTTTGTCGAAAAAACAGGCGTGACGGCAGAATTTGTGCAAGACAATCATTCCAAATCATCTAAAAATGTGCTGCGCGGTTTGCACTACCAAATGCAGCAGCCTCAAGGCAAATTGCTGCGGGTAGTTGCTGGCGAAATCTTTGATGTAGCGGTGGATATTAGAAAAAATTCTCCGACTTTTGGGCAGTGGGTGGGCTGTTTGCTGAGTTCAGAAAATAAGCAGCAACTTTGGGTTCCGGCGGGATTTGCACACGGTTTTTTAGTAGTATCAGAAATTGCTGAAGTTTTGTACAAAACTACAGACTACTATGCACCGGGACACGAGCGGTGTATCCTGTGGAATGACCCCGATTTGGCGATCGACTGGCCGCTAGATGGTGCCAAACCAATCTTATCAGCTAAAGACCAAGCTGGACAAACGTTGAAAAGAGCTCAAGTGTTTTGATCATGAAAATTTTACTCGCAGGCGGCAGCGGACAGCTAGCTCAAGAATTGCAGCCGATTTTATTATCTTCGGGAGAGGTAATTGCGCTCGATCGCACTCGCCTCGATTTATCACAACCCGAAAGCATCCGTCAAGCAATGGCTGAAATTCAACCGGATTTAGTCGTCAATTCGGGTGCTTACACTGCGGTAGACAAAGCGGAAAGTGAACCAGAATTAGCACACGCAGTCAACGGTATTGCCCCGGGAATTTTTGCAGAAGAATGCGAAAAACTGGGAGCAAGTTTGATTCACTTTTCTACTGATTATGTATTTGACGGCAGCCACGGTTCTGCTTATCTGGAAACAGATTCTACAAACCCGCTGGGAAGTTACGGGAAGTCCAAATTAGCAGGCGAGGAAGCAATTCGGAAAGCGGGAAACCGACATATTATTATTAGAACAGCCTGGGTTTACGGCAATGGTGGCAAAGGTAATTTTGTCAAAACTATGCTGAGGTTGGGAAAGGAAAGGGAAGAAATTCGAGTAGTAGCAGATCAGATCGGAAGTCCTACTTGGACGGGGGATTTAGCGGAGGCAATTTCGCAAATTATTCCTCTGCTTGGGTCAGAAAGTTTTGGGACTTACCAGTACACTAACAGCGGAGTTTGTAGTTGGTACGATTTTGCGATAGCCATTTTTGAGGAAGCAGCACAACTCGGCTTTCCCTTAAAAATTCAGCGCGTAATTCCCATCACCACCGCCGAATATCCGACACCCGCAAAACGCCCCGCTTTTTCGGTTCTCTCTACGGTAAAAATATCAGCACTTCTGGGTACGCATCCTCCCCACTGGCGGCAAGGACTCAGAAAAATGCTGACAAGAGAAGTGAAATGAAATAAGATTTACCCACAGAAAGAAATCCGGTTTCAGCCCGCCATCTTTTGTTTGACGACTAGACAGACAGGAAGAAACCGGGTTTCTGGTTCAAGAGGAAAAATCAAAACGCGAGGGGGGTTTTGTTCAGGAGTTACCTGTTATATTCTAAGTTGCTCGCCTAAACCCGCCCTTACCAATTAAAAACTTCCCAATGTCCGAATCCATGAAAGTCAAGCCACCATATATTTTAATGGCCGCATCAGTTCTCGGCATTTTAATACCAGCCGCATATATTTTGTACTTGATATCGCAAGCGGGAGACTTGTCTAATTTTGATTATTGGTGGATGACGTGGAATTTTTATTCAGTAGACGGTTTCTCTACCAATCCTTTTAATTGGATATTTCGGGCGAACGAGCATTTTGTCTTGATTCCGGCAATTATTTATGGCTTGAATATAGCTGTCACCCAAGGTTCAAATATTGGTTTATGTTTAGTTGCCTGGTTCTTGGCTTGGATTCAGTGCCACGTATTAATTGCTCTGCTGCCGTTAAAATTGAGGCGTTTTCCGCTACAATTTATCTCGCTACTCATTTGCATTTCTATTTTTAATTTTACTCCGGCTGCGGCTCACAACTGGATGCGGGGATTCAGCGGCGTTCACTGGATAATTGCTAATTTATTTGTGATTTGTTCGATATTTTGTTTGCAATCCTATGTGACAGTTTTGTTAAATAAAAGGGAGGCAGAGCCTCCTGATATTCATTCCCAGGCAGAGCCTGGTAACGAGTTTGTAGGGGCTGCGCCCCCCCATTTACAAAATAAGTGGGTAATTGGCAGCATTGTTTTTGGCGTTTTAGGCTGTATTAGTTACAGCACTCCTTTAGCTTTGTGGCCGATATTGTGTGCTGCTGCTGTTGTGCTGCGGTTTCCTCAGCGAATAACTTATTTGTATTTCATTGCTTCGATTGGAGTGATTGGCCTTTATTTTTTAACTTATAAAACTCCATCTCATCACCCTTCTTTAACTAAAATTAACCCCCTCAAAACTCTCGAATATATTCCCACTTATCTCGGCGGAATTTTTAGCGAAAATATTATTGTTGCTTCAATTATTGGTATAATTGGTTTGATTGCAGTGACAGGTTTTGTGGGTTATTGGCTATTTGTAAAAAAGGGGGATCGCCCGGATTGGCTGCCTTGGCTATCAATCCAATTTTACACGCTGCAAACGGCGTTAATGGCTGCGGTTAGTCGATCGGGATTTGGCGTCGAACAGGCCACCGCTTCCCGCTACGCCACACTTCCAGCCTTGTTTTGGATGAGCACAATTGTGCTGACAGTATTGTGGGTGCGCGAGTTGCAGCCAATACCAAGAATTCAAGGGCGTTGGCTGACACCGCTGTTTGCAGTCGTCACAGTCGCGATTATTTTAATGTACGGGGTGGGAGGCGAAACTGCAATGGCGATCGCCCGCAGAGCCACCTATCAACCGTTAGTAGCATTATCACTGCAATTAGGCATCACCGACGTAACGCTAATTAAAGACCGCGTAGGCAACAAACCCGCCGCTTTTATCGGCTTAATCGACGCATTAAAAACTAACAACTTAGTGCCATTTAACCGAGACATCAAAAAACACAATTTCTGTGCAGCATTAGACACAAAAATCGACCCAAATTTACTGTCAGCGCCCAAAGACGGAGTACCAGGATTTTTTGATACAGTAACTAAACTCGCGCCCGCCGCCTCCAGAGTAATTGGCTGGGTAGGAGACCCCGAAAACAATGTAAAATGTATTGCCATTCTCAACCAAGAAAATGTCGTTCGAGGTTTCGCCATGTCAGGATTTCCGCGCCCAGATTTAGTTAAATTGTTTGGCCCTTCCTACGAATTCGCCGCTTGGAGAGGATACATTCACACATCACCAACAGATAAATTATTGACAGCCTATGCCTCCTTTAAAAACCGCGAAGGTTGGGTAGCTTTGCGGAATTCCCAAGTTATCAATAAAAACTAAAAAACCTCTCTTTCTCCTCCTCTGCGCCCTCTGCGCCCTCTGGGGTTAATAAAAAAATCTCATTGACAACACAAATGAAATAGAATAGCCCTATGCCAAAACATCTCAGCTTCGTAATCCCCGTTCACAACGAAGAAGCCACCCTCAAATTGCTGTTTGAAAAAATCCAACTTGTCATGTTCCAAACAGAAATTGACAGTTACGAAGTCATTTTCATAGATGACGGTAGCCGCGATTATTCCTGGCAAGAAATCACAGATTTAGCCCGCCAACATCCCCAACTCATTAAAGCGATTAAAATGCGCCGCAACTTTGGCAAATCCGCCGCACTTTCAGCAGGATTTCGCAATGCAGCAGGGATAATTATCTTTACTCTCGATGCTGACCTTCAGGATGACCCCGCTGAAATTCCCAAATTTTTACATCATTTAGAATCGGGATTTGATTTAGTTTCCGGTTGGCGAAAACAGCGGAACGACCCGCTTTCTAAAACTTTACCTTCCAAGCTGTTTAATGCTGTTGCGTGTTTGCTGACTGGGGTGCAAATGCACGATATGAATTGCGGTTTTAAAGCTTACCGTAGGGAAGTTTTGCAGTCGATTAAATTGTACGGGGAATTGCACCGCTACATTCCGGCTTTAGCCAACAATTTAGGGTTTAGAATTGGGGAAGTAGTTGTGGAACATCATCCGCGAAAGCACGGAAAATCTAATTACGGCTGGGAACGTTATGCGCGGGGTTTTATTGATTTGTTGACGGTGTTAGCCACGACGCAGTATTTGCACAAACCGGGCCATTTGTTTGGGGGGTTGGGATTATGTTTTGGCTTGGTTGGAACTGTTTCGCTGAGTTATTTGATAGTTATTTGGTTTCTGAATTTGGCGGGGATGAATTTTGGGCCGATCGGGAATCGACCTTTGTTATTTTTTGGAATTTTGTGTACAATTCTGTCGGTGCAGTTGATTTCGTTGGGGATTTTAGCTGAGTTGATGGCGCGAAATGTGGATGCTGATTATGTGGACAAGCAAATTAGCGAAATTATTGATGATTCAGGTTTTGATATTTAACCGCCGATTAACGCTGATTAACGCTGATTAATCGTATCTTGAAATTGCTTCTAGACAAGCAAAGTCTGCCGCAGCAGACTAAGAGAAAATTTAGATTGCGATTTAAAAAGTTTTACCAATTACCTATTACCTAATTTTATACAGTATCCATTGGCCTTGTTGGTCGGCGATTTCCCCTTGAATATTTGGATGCCAGTCAGTACGAGTCAGGATATAATCGGCATGATAGTTTCTGGCTACTTTGACTAAATCTGCACTGCTGCGGCGGATGAAAAAGTCATTTCCTCCCCAAATCATTTGCGGGTTTAAGGGGACTCCTAAAACGGTTTCCATGCGAGTTTGCCATTCTTTGATGCCTTTTTCGGTAAAGGGAAAGTTCTTGAAGTTGACGACAATCGCCCTTTCGGAGAAAAACTGGAAGCTGGTAACTGAGGGTGGAATTAATACGAGTGAATCGCGGCTGCTACTTTGCGAAAATCGCACAGCTAATTTGCTTAAGTCGTCCCTGGGAACGGCATTGATATTAACTCTTGTTTGAAATACATTTAATATAGGTTTGGGCAGAATTCCTGCTACTCCAAAAACTAAGGTGGCGGTAGTTATTAAGGCTAATGTGTGAGTTAGAGTCTGTTTTATAGGTGTAGCAAGGGTTGTTTCTTCTAAAATGAATGGGAAGGCGAGGATTGAGAAAAAGATTGGGATGCTAATTATTCGATCGCCCATTATTTCCCATGAATCAGTCACCGGATATATCAAGCTGAAAATTACCGTTCCTGCTGCTAAAATCCACAACAATATATTATATCGTTGCGGCCATACGTAATTTTTTGTTTGCCAAACTGATAATCCTAAGAAAATGATGCCCCTAAAAGGCAAAGTTAGTACAGCTAACAGCAACAAGCTAATAGCTATTTGTTTTTCTCGGTCAAGTTGCTCGGCCGTCAAAGCTACAGCAATAAATATAAGTAATTGAGCAAAAGGTACGGTTCTAGCTAACTGTAGTTTGGCGATAAAAGCCAGCGGGTAAACTTCGACAAATATGTAATTTAGAAACAGTGCAAAAATTGATGTTCCAACAAATACAGAAAAATTAATCTTGTCTTCTTTTGGCAATAAATCGGAATTTTTGATGCACAGCAAGCCACCAATTATGAAACATATAAAGTTGAACCAATTCCCAACATCCCAATTTGAGGGGAGGATGTGGTGGGGATTGCGGACTTTCGCGTGAATGTAGACAAACTCGGCGTTGTCGATAGTGTGAGTGCTGGTAGTACCTGTTAATAACATCGGTACGTAAACGATACTTGCCATTGCTGCTAAAAGTGCGATCGCCAAAATCAATGTTTTAAACTTCCGCTGTTTTACAGATTGAATTACCAAAACGGGAACCATCATCAATCCCGGTAACAAACCCACTAAGAATTGCAGCAGGCAAGCCAGTCCAAAAAAGAAATATCCTGTCAGCCATTTCTGGCGCAAACTAAAGTAAATTCCCCAGATTGCCAAACCCATTGCGAAGGTACTTGGTACTGATTTGGTGGAAAAGATCAGCGTGTTGCCAAGATCTGTAAATGAAGCGGCTATACATAAAAAAGCCATCGCTGCTGCAGGCAGTTGGGAATTAGTATAAATATTGATAATTGCGTAGCAAGCTAGGATAAATGAACCGAAGGATAGGAATTGATAAATAAAATGCGCTAGGGGAATGCTTGTTCCTAAGTTTGCGAGCCCATAGATAATATAATAATAGTAATATCTCGGATTAAACTTAACCATTTCCTGAACGTAATAATCATTTTTGTATAGTTCAGGATTTAACATAAATTGAATGGGTGGCACTTCGGGGAAATTGCCTCCAATGGGGAAAATATAGCCAGTGGCCATCAGGGAGCCGATGATGACAAAAGTATAGAGAGATAGATTAAAATACCAGTGGGATTTTTGATGTTTCTGCATTGACGGTTCAATTTACCTACTGACAGCTAAATTGTTAATCTCAAGTTGGCATTGGTTTGTTAAATCCTGTTTGCTGCTACTCAATACCTCAAGCAGCAGATAAGTGGGATTTTTGACCTCAACTAATAGATTTAAGCCGATCGCACTTTTTTGACTATAAGCCATCTCTGCTGAGTCTACTAATTTACCTTGCTTGTCCCACAAAGTCAAGCGCAGGGCAACTCCCGGACATTTTTTGTTAGGTAAATTGAGTTTGCCGGTAACTTTTGCTTGGTCTGAAATGGAACCTAAATACAGGAAAGATGTATCGAGTTTCTTGCTGTTTTTAATTGTATGAGTTACAATCTTATATAGGTTATCGGATTCTTGACTGACTGAATAATTGGCACTTGTGTAGATTGATTGATGCAAACTAATCCAATCTAACTGCGTGCCTGGTTGATCGACTATTTGCCGCTGCATCGCATCCATAGTTCTAACTGCCGTTGCTGTATCAGTCGGCCGCATCCTCCGGTAAACGCTGACAGTCACGCCGTTTTCTAGCTTAAACTGTTCCGGTAGCAATTGGAAATCGCGGGCAATTTCCCAGTTTTGAGTAAAGGCATCGTACACAACTTTAACAACATCTTGTTCGTGCGATCGCAAAACTTGTTCGTCAGTCGGTAACACCTGCTGAAAAGGTACAGCAACCACCGCATATTGTGACTGCAACAACTCCGGTAGCGGGTAAGTATCGCGCGAGTCAATTTGCGGCCTCCCGATTGTATTTAATTTCCACCAACCCTCGGGCGGGTTTAATTTGCGGTTGGCTTGTCGCAGGATATTAGCATTAAAACTGTTAGAAGCACCTGCAATATAAATCGGTTCTTCATTCGGTGCTAATTTTCGCAGAAACTCTACTAATTTTACAACTTCGTCGTAGTCCGATCGCACTAACGGCGGAAAATTAGCGATAAACAGTCTTGACAAATCAATTTTGAGAGGAATTAACCCGACTGTGGCATTCAAAACCAGGTACAAACCCGCCGCGCCCAGCATAAAATACCGCACTTTTCCCTTGAGTGTCAGCCAAGTTGTCCAGAAAAATGTGGATAGTCCTAAAAGTGCGATCGGTGTAATATGAATTGTATAGTGCAAGTAGCCGTAACGCAAAACTAACAGCCATTCAACCAGCGACAAAACCCCAAACAACGAAACAAAAATAGCCGCCGCTGGAACCAGCTTTCGGGTGAGAATTCCCGCCGAAAAACCAATCAGTACCAGCAGCCAAGTTCCCAAACCGTAAAAATCCGCATAACGAGTTAAAATATCATTTACAGGCAAACTCCAAGCGACATACAAATTGCGGTAGTCAACCGTCAGAGCACTGCGAGTAAAATCTCCCGCTACCAACATTAAAATAGTCAAGCTAGTTACAGCTATTAAACCCAATTTTACAGCGGATTCAAACAAGCATCTGTAGGCAAACGGCACTGTTGCGTCCTTGTCTTTTGGAGACGACAACGACGTTTTTTTACGGTATATTAGTACAATAAACTCGATGAAAGCCTGTAAAGTCGCTGCACCCAAAAAGGCGATCGCACTATAAGCAAAATGACGCCGCAACAGAATAGCCGCCGCCAGCAAAAACCCAATTAACGGGATTTTCCACCAAGATTTCAGCTTAACATCCTGCAAATAAACCAAAATTGCCAAGGCTACAAACACACAGCCGCCAGTATCCAGATATCCCCGCAGAGTCGGTATCCAACTCATCGGAATTAATAAACTCAGCAGCACAGTTGACCAAAACACCCGGCGGGAATAAACTGGAATTAGCTGTGCCGAAATTGCCCCCAGCAACAGGCGAAACGGCAGCACATAAATCAGGGATACACTTAGAATGTAACTTAGCCGAGACTCGCCAAATAAGAGAATAAACGGCACTAACGGCAGAGAAATTAATAGGTTTTTTTCCTTAGATAGCGATTCTATAACTCCGCGCCATGCTTTATCTGGCGAGTCTCGAAATAAATTTGCCGTATTGAGTGTAGCAGTGTTGTAGCCCGCGTAATCCCACCAATAAAAAGTATGTTCGCTGGATACATAGATTGATGTTACTGCAACTGTTACGAGAACAAGTAAAAACAGGAAAAACCCATCAATTAGAAAATTTCGAGGCAATTTCAAAGAAACAAAATCAAATACTCCCATCACTCTCGCAACCCTAAATAACTTCTAAACTTCCTCTTTCTCTCTTCCTTCGCGCCCTTTGCGGCTTCGCGGTTCGTTAACTTACCTTAAAACAGTATCTTGCAAAAAACCCTCCAACTTTTCTGCATATTGCCGATTGGCGATCGCACTTGGATGAAGGTCATGAGGTAAATTATTATTGGCAGGTATTTTCAAATCAACCGAAATATCCGCCGTAGCAATTCCCTCCTGACTTAACTCCTCCAACATCTTAGCAGAACCGGCATTAATTCCGGCCACAACTAACTTAACACCATTAGCCTCAGCCACACGGTTAAACTCTTCAATAATTGCCTTAGAAACCTCGTGACTTTTGTACAATCCCTCTTCAAATTGATTGTAATTAACCTCCAAAAAATGGCTTAATGCAGAAACCCGCATCAGCGGTAACTCGTGATATTCAAGTTTTGCCATTTTGTAGGTAAAATTATCTTCTCCATTCAGCCTAGCATCGGGCTGGAATAAAATACCCAGTTTATTCCAAGCAGCCATTTGCTTTCTTCTCGCCCTTAACAAAGTATTGCGGCGGTCGTGAAATCCCGCATAAGCAATCACCGCAATTTTGGGTTTATTTCCTTGTTTTAGTGCTGCTTTGAATTGAATCAACGAGTGCAGCGTGCCGTAGCCGTTAACGCCAAAATTTAATATTTCATATTTGGGTAATTTCTCTTGCAGCAACCAAGGATAAGTTTCGCTATCATTCAATGACCAACCGTAGGTAAAAGAACAGCCAAATATCCAAACTTCTGGCTTTTTTGACGATAAATTGTAAGTATTGAGGGGATGTGTTATTCTTAAACTATTAGTGAGATGAGTTGCATTAAATGAGTAATTGCCGTTAAGTGTCAGCTTGAATTTACCCGGCAAATGCTTGTAGCCGAGTGCCGAGTCTTTGGTAAAAAAGTTACCTTTTGGTTCGACCGCAACATCAACATTTTCTATTTGCCAGGGTTTGTATCCCGCAACTCGCAAGACAATTTCAGCCGTGGTGGTGGATAAAAAAATTGGAAAAATTAGATATGTTATTAATCTGAAAGCAACATTTTTAGCAAAATCTTTTTCGATCATTAACATAATATGAAATGTCAGCAAAAGTATAGTAAACGACCATGCGAGTATTATCTAGTTCATGGATCTAATTTAATCAGATTGAGCGCCTTCACTGCATCCCCCAACCTACCCCACTAGATTGTTGGCGAGAATTAAATATTATTCGTAAAACCGGTGCCTACAAAACATTGGTTTAAACTCACATCTTGCACCAATATAAGCAACGGGCTAGAAGCCCGTTCCACAAAAAATAAACTTGATTGTGGAACGGGCATCTTGCCCGTTCTTAAGAAAAGTGCAAAATATTGGTTTCAGCTAATTGATTAATTCCTAATAGTTCGCTTCCTCCTCGTACTCGGGAGTCTTATTTTTCTCAGGGATATTCACCCGAGGAGCCTTGTAAGGCTTCGGTGCCTCATCGTCAGCCCAAGCATCAGCCTCCACATCATCCTCGTACTCGTACTCCACCACCGGCTGCTTCGGGCGAGAATTCTCAGGACGAGTGTACTGCGGCTTCTCCTCGTACTCCTCCTCGTAATCGTCCTCCTCGCCACCCCAATTATCCTCTTCGTAATCCTCATAATCGTCGATGAGCGGCTCAGGCTGCACCGCGCGCATCTGCTGCGGTTGTCGCACCTGCGGTCGGTTCCACTGCGAATCCTCATCCCAAGGAACTTCCTCCACCGCAGGCGCAGCTACGCGGCTGCGCATTTCCGGTGCAGGTATCCGCACGCCCGGGCCCAATTGATTTCCCGTAGCCACGGGTTTCGGATAATAACCTGCCTCGTCCTCTTCTCGTTCCCAAGGTGCTTGGCCCAAACCAACGCGCTCCAGCAAACCCACACTAAGCTGCCTGAGCCTTTCCTCGGAACCTTCAAACACAATCAAGCGATTCGGGCCACTGCTAACAATTTCCTCAATCCCCAACTCGTAAGTGCTGAGAACTTGGTCGGGGATTTGGGGGATGCCCAGGGAAGCGATAATTATAGAAACTAACTTACCGTCTTCGGGGTCGAACCTAAAGCCTCGCACCCTACCTAAAAGTTCGCCGGTTTCGGTAATAACTTCGCTGTTAATCAAAATGCTGTAGACTTCAACATCAACATCATCTTCGATCGCGCTCTCATCTTCCACCAACAGCACGTCGCCGATTTCACTAACATTGCTGAGGAACATAAACCTCGGCATTCCAGCGACCGCAAATATATTATCACGCAGACCGATCGCCACAACTTCCCGCCGGTCAATGTCCACCCACAATTGACTAACCACCCCCAAGCGTTTACCTCTGTCGCGGGTGATGACCTGAGTGCCTAGAATGTCTGAGCGTTGGCAGATTTGTTCGGATGTCATTCTAACTTTAATCCTGATTTATTAAGTACATATATCACTCAACACGAGCGTTAACATCAACTCCGGGACTACAACTTCAGTCCTATGACTTGAGTATAAGCTCCCCGTGCTTGAGTAACGCCAATTGTACGCTCAGCCGATTGAATCATAGGTCGCCGCAAACTCACAACAATAAACTGGGCTTGTTCCGACTGTCGTTTTATCATTCTAGCCAATCGCTCCACATTTGCCCCATCCAGAAACATATCCACTTCATCAAAAGCGTAAAACGTAGACGGGCGGTAGCGTTGCAGCGCAAAAATAAAACTCAGCGCCGTCAATGACTTTTCGCCTCCCGACATGGAAGCCAGCCGCTGTACGGGTTTGCCCTTCGGGTGGGCCACCAAATTCAAGCCGCTGCTGAAGGGGTCTTCCTGGTCATCTAGCTGGAGATAGCCATCGCCTTCGGAAAGTTCCGCAAAGATAGTCTGGAAGTTCTCGTTAACCGCGTCGAAAGCTTCTTTAAAAGCGCGCCGCCTGAGTGTGGTAAAATTTTCGATTCTCAACAGCAGTTCAGTGCGTTCTCCTTCTAATGTTGTCAATTTTTGACTCAATTCTTGAAGGCGTTCTTGAGTGCGGTTGTACTCTTCCAAGGCTAGCATATTGACAGGTTCTAAAGCTTGAATGCGTTTGGCGATCGCCTTTACTTCCTGCTGCAATTCCGTTAAATTGGCTTTCTCGACATTTTCAGGAATCGACGGCACGGGGTCTGGCATTTCCGCCCGCTGCGCTTCCAATAGAGTGCGGATTGCGCTCAATTGTTCCCGGCGTTCTTGCTGGGTTTCGTGGAGTTTTTGCAACTGCCATTGTAACTGCTGTTTGGCTAAATGCTGTTCTCGCAGTTGAGATTCCGCCCGATCGCGCTCTCCCTTCTGCACGCCCAATTTTTCCTCAATTTCCCCCAAAGCCGCCTTAGCTGCGGCAATGTGTCCATCGAGTTCTAACTGCTGCGAAACAATGCGATCGAGTGCATCCGCCCCCGCATTTTGCTGCACTTGCCATTCCTGCAATTTCTCGCTGCCTTCCTTAATTTTGTCTTCCAAACGCCCGAATTGATTTTCCAAGTCTACAAGGCGCTGCTGGACGTTTCTCAGAGCCAATTCTCGCTCTTGCAGTTGCGCTTCTAGAGCGCGCAAACTCGATTGCATTTGCTGCCATTCGCTGTGACTGTTGGACTCTTCCAACTGCGCCAAAGTTTGCCGGTACTGCTGCAATTGAGTTTCCTGTGCGGGCAATTCTCCCTCCAGCAACTGCAATCTCGATCGCGAATTAGTTAACTCCTGTGTGTTTTTCGCAATTTGCGATCGCACTTGTGCCTGTTGCGCTTGCAAATTCTTAATTTCTGAATCCAACTGTTCCAAGCGCAACTGATTTTCGCGTAAATTCTGTTTCGCTTCCATCAATTCTTGGCTGCGAGTTTTGACCGAAATAGACGCGCGGTCGATCGCAATTTTGCACCTTTCCAAAATCCGCTCAATTTCCTCCAACCTTTCTTGTAAAGAGGCGATCGTCCGCGCTTCACTAGCAGCCTCGCTAACATCAACCGTGCCAAAATGTAAGGTAGATCTATTAGTAGAACTTCCCCCAGTCATCGCCCCGCTAGTTTCCAAAATTTCCCCGTCCAAAGTGACAATCCGGTACTGTCCCAAATAGCGGCGGGCATCACTGAGGTTGCTAAACACAACCGTACTGCCAAAAACGTAAGCAAAAATTTCCTGATACCGCGAATCGCAGTCAATCAAATTAACAGCCGCATCCACAAACCCAGCCGCGCGCCGCAAATTTTCATTCACCGAATACCTGCCGCCTCTAATCTTATTCAAAGGCAAAAACGTCATCCTTCCCGCCCGTTTTTGTTTCAACAATTCGATTGCAGCCGCAGCCACGCTGTCATCTTCCACCACCATATTTCCCATGCGCCCGCCCGCCGCAATTTCCAACGCCAACTGATAGCGCGGTTCCACCCTGCCCAGTTGAGCCACCAAGCCGCAAACTCCGCCAATTCCGCTTTGCGCGACAATTTTTGCCGTAAACGTTCCCGTCGCTTCTTGCAGTGCTTGAAACTGCACTTCTAGCTTGTCTAATTTGCGCTGTCTTTCGCGCTGTTCTTCCAACAAACGAGTTTGAGTTTCCTGTTGCAGTTGCAATTCTTGTTCGGCTTCGACTAAAATTTGATTCAGCGATTCTACTTGCAAAGATGCCACGCCTTTGGTTTCCACTAGGCGAGATTGCTGCTCTTTTTTCGAGGCAATTTCCTGTTCCAATACTTGCAGCGATTGGTTTTGTTCTTGAATTTGACTTTGCAGGCGATCGGCTCTTTCGCCAATGGTAGCTTGTTCTGTACGCTGCGGTTCCAAAGTTTGTTGAATTGTTTCGATTTGGCGGTGCAATTCCGTTTGCTGCTGTACCCAAACTTCGGCCGTGGAGGCGATCGCATTTGCAACTTCCCGACTTTCATCTAAACTTTGCTGAGCTGCATCTCGCTGTTCCTGCAAACTTCCTGTTTGAGACTTAACATAAGATATTTCTATCTCAATTTGCTCCAAACTTTGGCGGAACTGGCGAACTTCCTCCTCGGTTTGTGCTATATTAGCCGCCATTTGCCCAGCAGTTTTTTCCAAATCCTGTTTGCGGTTTTGCAGTTGCCGCCGTTCCGCTTCCTGAGTCGCAATCGTCGCTTGCAAAGCCAACAATTCCGACTCTCCCAAAGCTTTAACGCGGGCATTCAGCGCTTCAAGTTCGGCGGTTGCTTCTTGAATTTGGGTACTAATTGCTTGCAGTTGTTCCGTGAGAGATGCAGAAGTGCGATCGCCAGTTTCGATTTGTTCTCGCAGCTTCCATTCTTGTTGCTGCAATTTGCGGAATTTCAGCACTATTTCCCACTGCGACTTTTCTTGAAATTCCGCCCGCAATTTTTGATATTTTTCCGCTTTTGTGCGATCCGAAGCAAGTCTATCGCGCTGAGAAATCAGCTCTTTTTCCACAATCCTGCTGCGTTCTTCCACCTCCTTAACTTCATCCAACTTCTGCCTAGCTAAAGAGATTTTGCGATCGAACTGAGCCACGCCAGCTAATTCGTCAATGATTTCTCTGCGTTCCTTAGAATTCATCGAAATAATGCTGGTAACGTCTCCTTGGAGCACGACGTTATAGCCTTCGGGATAAATTCGCAAGCGGTTGAGTTGTTCGTGAAGTTGAGTCAGGGTGCAAGGTTGGCCGTTAATGTAATAAGTTGAAGTGTAAGTACCTTGGCGAGTTACCCGAAGTTTCCGCGTCACACTCCACTCATCCGATTTTGGATTTTGGATTTTGGATTTTCGATTGGTAGCGAGTAGTTGTCCGTTGTTGTCTTGAGTTGCTGCGATTTCAATCTCTTCTACGTCTTCAACAGATAACTCATCCGATTTGGGATTTGGGATTTGGGATTTTCGATTGACTGCAGATGATTGTCCGTTGTTGTCTTGAGTTTCGGCAGTTTCTATCCCTTCGACTTCTTCAACAGATAGAGGCGATTTTTGATTGACAGGAGATGATTGGCCGTTGTTGTCTTGAGTTTCGGCAATTTCTATCCCTTCCACTTCCTCTGCTTCAACAGATAACTCATCTGCTGCATTTTCCTCCTCATCTTCATCCTGGGCGAACCATTCCTCCCCCACATCTTCCAGCGCAAAAGTCGCAGTCACGCTAGCTTCGATCGTACCGCGTTTGTTTTGGGCGCTGTTGACCAAATCCGGCAAACGTTCAGCCCGCATTCCCTTAGAACTCGAAAGTCCGAGACAAAACAGCAAAGCGTCGAGGATGTTGGACTTCCCAGAACCGTTGGGCCCGGAAACCACAGTAAAACCGGGCAGCACGGGAATGGCCGTCGTGCCGCCAAAAGATTTAAAGTTAGTCAGTTCGATCCGTTTAATGTGAACCATATGCTAGGAGTAGCTTTGGCTCTAGGTTGTTGTCACAGGGTAGCACAGGCAATGGGGCGATCGACAATGTGTGAACTTTCCGGCATTGTCGATCGAACCGATATCTTACACCTTTGTCAACAACCGAGTCGGCTTTTACTTCAAAAGCTCGTTGACAAAGGTACAATATCTGTGATCGAAGCGACCGCTACAAATGAACGTAAATTTTGATACAGATAACTTCATGAGACTCGATCGACATTATTTATGCCATTAAACATGAAAGCCTTGTCCCTAGTGAATTCCAGCAAAAATAATTCCCGGAATTCCTCATGTTACCCCTAGACATATAAAAACTTTCCGGTAAAATCGAACCAAAATTAATAATGTATAAAGTAACGAAGCGCATTATGGAGGGCAAACCCATTACACCAGCTCAGAACACGTCTAACCTGCCAGCTTCACCTGAAAGCGACGAACAACAAGTATTACAAATTTGGGGTCGGGAGCCCCTTAAAGGACACGTCAAAATCAGCGGCGCCAAAAACTCGGCTTTAGTAGTCATGGCAGGAGCCCTGCTATGCCCAGAAGATTGCCGTCTCCGCAACGTTCCCGGTCTGGTCGATGTCGCCCGCATGGGGCAAATTCTCTCCGCTGTAGGAGTCAAATTACAGCAGAACGGGGACGTTTTAGACATCAACGCCAGCAACCTCATAGACGCTCAAGCCCCCTACGAATTAGTCAGTCAACTGCGGGCGAGCTTCTTCATCATCGGGCCACTGCTAGCGCGTTTGGGATTTGCCAAAGTACCCTTGCCCGGTGGGTGCGCCATCGGGGCCCGACCCGTTGAACTCCACGTTCGCGGTCTGCAAGCCCTCGGCGCCGAAGTCCACATCGACCACGGCACGGTTCACGCTTACGTCAAAGGGCCGAACCGCCGCCTGAAAGGAGCCAAAATTTATTTGGACTACCCCAGCGTTGGCGCAACTGAAACTTTGATGATGGCGGCGACTCTGGCCGAAGGAGAAACCGTGATAGAAAATGCGGCTCAAGAGCCGGAAGTCGCAGATTTGGCGAATTTCTGCCGCGCTATGGGAGCAAAAATTCAAGGCGCCGGCACCAATACGATCGTCATTTCGGGAGTTCCCAAGCTGCACGCAGTAGACTATTCAATTATTCCCGATCGCATTGAAGCCGGAACATTTTTAGTAGCAGGAGCCATCACTCACTCCGAAATCACTTTGTCGCCGGTAATTCCCGACCACCTGACCGCAGTCATTGCCAAATTGAAAACAATTGGGGCGAAAATTATTGCAGAATCCCCCGACATTTTGCGGATAGTTCCCGGCCAAACTCACTCCGCCACAGACATCGAAACTCTGCCTTACCCGGGTTTCCCCACAGATATGCAAGCTCAGTTTATGGCTTTGCTGACCCTGAGCCAAGGAGACAGCTTGATCAAAGAAACCGTGTTTGAGAATCGCTTGCGCCACGTAGCAGAGCTCAACCGCATGGGCGCCGACATTCGCCTTAAAGGCAATGTAGCGATTGTGCGCGGAGTATCCATGCTGTCGGGTGCGCCAGTAGTGGCAACAGATTTGCGGGCTTCGGCGGCGTTAGTGCTAGCGGGACTGGCAGCCGATGGTGTCACCACCATCAGCAGCTTGCAGCACTTAGACCGCGGCTATGAGCAGTTAGAGGTGAAACTCCAAAAATTGGGAGCTAAGTTGCGGCGCGTCAAAGAGGGCACAGACCCGGCGACTGCTGAGGCTCCTGTCAATCCCGTGCGATCGGGTTTAAAGTAGTCAGAAGGAAGAAGGAAGAAGGAAGAAGGAAGAAGGAAGAGGAAAAAAGGAAGAAGCAAAAGAATTCCCCATGCCCAATTCCCCATGCCCCATGCCCAATTCCCAATTCCCCATTCCCCATTCCCAACTGACTAAAATGTCGAACATACCCCTCATAGGTTTAAAAGCAGACCAGTTTCGCCACCCGCTAGACTTGGAAGCCACCAGCACTCTCAAACAACTGCCCGGCCTGGATTTGATCGTGCGGCAGTTGCTGGGACAACTTGGCGAACAGTTTTTCATGCTCGAAAATCTAGCCTCCAGCGTCCAAGTCGGCGAAAATCAATTGCCCCACCTGCATCAATTGCTGTTGTCAGCCTGCAAAACTCTGGATTTGGAAGTGCCGCAGCTTTATGTCCGCCAGCATCCGATGCCGAATGCTTACACCTTTGCGATGCGGGGAAAACAGCCTTTTGTGGTGATGCACACTTCTCTGATTGATTTGCTCACAGACGAGGAAGTTAAGGCAGTAATTGCTCACGAGTTGGGGCATTTGAAGTGCGAACACGGAGTTTACCTGACTCTGGCTAATTTAATTGTGTTGGCCGCCGGTCAAATTTCGCCTGTGGGAACCGTGCTGGTGCAGGGTTTGCAGGCGCAAATGTTGGAATGGTTGCGGTGTGCCGAATTTACGTGCGATCGCGCCGCCTTGCTCGCCACCCAAGACCCAAAAGTGGTAGCATCGGTGCTGATGAAACTGGCTGGAGGTTCGCCGACTTTAGCCCCGAAACTGAATGTAGATGCGTTTTTGGCGCAGGCCCGGGCCTACGACGACCTCAGCACCACTCAACTCGGAGAACTGCTCAAACAAGCTCAGACGGCTCAGTTGTCCCATCCTGTACCAGTATTGCGCGCCAGAGAGATCGATCGCTGGGCAAGTTCAAAAGATTATGAATCTTTGCTTGCAGGAAATCGATCGGTGTGTTATGATGGTGAAACGAAAAAGGGCGGGTGGCGAAATTGGTAGACGCATCAGACTCAAAATCTGACACCGAAAGGTATGAGAGTTCGATTCTCTCCCCGCCCACTGCTAAAAAAGCTTAATAAATCTAGGGTTCCAGATGATAAGTCTGGAACCCTAATTTATATTGGGCATCGGGAATTGGGAATTGGTAACAACAGTCAACAGTCAACAGTCAACAGTCAACAGTCAACAGTCAACAAATTTTATGGGTGAAATCGCCGCTTTAGGTGCTGCATTTGTCTGGGCTCTATCTTCCACCATCTGGCAGCGAGTAGGACAGCAACTCCCCGCAGTAGTGCTAAACTTGCTCAAAGGTGCGATCGCCCTTTTCATGCTCCTTGCCACTGTACTAATTTTAGGTAAACCCTTACCCGCAATCAACCCTAATATTTTAGCAATGCTGCTCATCAGCGGCGGTCTAGGAATTGGCATCGGAGACACCGCTTTCTTTATCGTATTAAAATATTTAGGCGCGAGGCGAACGCTGCTTTTAGAAACCCTATCTCCCCCTTTAACAGCTTTATTGGGCTTAATATTTTTGCAAGAAAAGTTATCGGCCATTGCTTGTACTGGCATTCTTTTAACAATCTGCGGCGTAGCTTGGGTAATTGCAGAACGAACAGCCGAAACAACCTTATCATCAAAACATCTTTGGCAAGGATTAGCCATTAGTTTATTAGGACAAACATCCCACGCCATCGGAGCTATTTTATCCCGCGCTGCCTTCACTCAAATAGATATCGATCCCCTGTGGACTGCGGCCTTGCGTTTGAGCGGCGGCATGGCAGTCATGGTATGCTTTTTGAACCCAAAAAACCTTGACAGTTTCAAACAATTAAAAGCGCCAAAACTATTAGGTGCAATAATTCTAGCAGCTTTTTTAGGAACCTATCTCGGGATTTTCCTGCAACAGACTTCGCTGAAATATGCACCCGCAGGAATAGCTCAAGCACTCACTTCTACCAGTCCCCTATTTATCCTGCCTTTAGCGGTGATGGCGGGCGAAAAAGTCAGCCTCCGCGCTGTTTTGGGCGTAGTTAGCGCGATCGGCGGAATCGCCCTATTATTGGGCTTGAAGTAATTAGATGTGAGACTTGAGATTTAAAATTTTAGATTTGATACCAGTTCCCAAAAAGAATGAAACTGTAGGTCTGCTCCCAACCATGATAGTCATCAGTGATTCCCCAATCTAAAATCTAAAATCTAAAATCTAAAATAGTATGACTGATTATAAAGGCGATCGACAAACTAGCAATTTAGCAGCTATTAAAAAAAACATTAATTGGCTTCACCAACAGCCAGACGGCATCATATTTCAAGAAAATTCCGGCGACAACTGCATAGCCGTCAAAAAAATAAACTCTGTGCTATTACTGCTTTTAGCAGACCGAGAAACTTTAATCACAAATGTAGCTCAATCACTCCTCGACCTCAACAATCCACTAAATTTTATTTTTCCCTATTGCCGAGCAATGATGCTAGCATTAGTATGGAAAAATCAACCCAAAAAAATCTATATAATCGGATTTGGTGGCGGCAGCCTCCCCAGATTTTTTCACCACTATTTTGCTGAGTCGATAATCGAATGTACAGATATTGACCCCACAGTAGTCGAAGTTGCTCGCAAATTTTTTGGCATTCAATTCGACGATAGACTAAAAGTAGCGATTCAAGACGGGCGCGAGTATCTTGCCCAACAAAATCCAACAGTAAAAAATGATATAATTATCGTGGATGCTGGCTTTGGCAGCGGCTATATGCCCTATAGATTGGTGACACAAGAATTTTACCAACTGTGCAAAACTCATTTGTCAAGGGCAGGTGCTTTAGTTGTCAACCTGTTCCACAAACAAGAGTTTAACGCAGCCGCGGTGAAAACCATTCAAACTGTATTCGCACAAGTTTATATATGCAATTTAGACACAGGTAACAGCATTGTGATTGCGACTAATGCTCCAGATTTAGCTGAAAATGAAATATTCTTGAAAGCAGAACTTATTCAAGATTTCCACGATTTAGGATTTTCCTTAATAGAAATGTCGCTTCAGCTAAAAAAATTAGCCCAATTGCCGGAATGGGTAAAAAATTGGGAAACCCAGCCAATTTTTACAGATGCTGAAATACCCGCAGGTTATTTGGACTGATAAACATACACAATTAGGGCGGTTGACGCCATCACACAAAAAACTCTAACTGTATGGTGCTTATGGGCGCACCATCGCTATCCCTGTAGCACATCCAAATCTGTCAACAGTTTATAGTAGGAAACATCTTTCTCAAAAATACTTGACAGTGAAATTGCCTCGGTGTAGTATAGAGGTAGTGCAAACACTTAAAAACATGAGACTAAAAAGTTGGGAGTCTCCCCGCAGTGAGGGCAGAAACTCCAAAGGCAAAGGCGGATCGGCAAGAGCGAGACAGCTCAAAAAGCAACAGCAAACTCTGCGAAAACAGTTAAAAGCTCAACACGATAGACCAAACCACCAACAAAACCATCAAGGGAAGGAAACCGATAATTCCTTCCCTTATTTTCTATCTTTCGGCTGCTGCTCAATCCCGCTGAATGTTAGGACAAATTGTGCGAGTAATCGACTCCGGCGAGGGTTGTTCTTGCCAGCGGTTGAGAATATATTGCAACTCCCCCTTCAAAGTTTCTAACGCTGCAATTTGCCCGGAAATTGCCTCTACCTTCGCCTTTAGATGCTCCTTCGCTTCAGAGCAAGGCAACTCTCCCCGATCGCGAACTTGTAAAATATCCTTAATCTCCTGAAGGCTCAAACCGAGACTCTGACAGCGTTTAATAAATGCCAACCTGTTAAAGACCCCAGCCTCAAACAAGCGATAACCAGCGGGCGAGCGCTCCACCGCAGGAGACAGCAAGCCCATCTCCTCATAGTAGCGAACAGTTTTCACCGATAAACCGCTACAGGCAGCTACGGAGCCAATTTTGTACAGTTTCTCGGCAACAGAAATATTCATAAACAAAGCATTAAAGAGCGACGATCGAAAGACTTTCTTGCCATATCTTTTGGTGTCTCATATCCAGGGAGTCGATCGTCACCTCGCCCAGTCGCCATTGCCGCGTAACCTTAATAAGGAGGATTTTTTTTAGACACGTTAAGCACGGGCAACTGCGGCCGAGAAGACTGAGGAGGAAGATAGTATTCGGGAGCAGGTGCGGATTGTTCGGCTCCAGAGCGGTAAATTTGCCACCAGCGGAGAGCCATCGCCACCCCAGCGGTACCCAGCCCAAAAGCCAATAAAGAGCCGCTCGCACCGATGCTGCCGATCGCTGCATCCACAAGGCCCACTGTCACAACAAAGCTGGTAATTGGCTCTCTACGGTAAGCTGACCTCAAAAGTCGCGTCCACGAAGCATTCATTTGGTTTTACTCTGTTCTATATTTATTTACAATCTCTAAAACTTAGAGTTGGCGGAACGATCGGGATTTCTAGCTCAGATACTAGCTTCACCTAAATTAATCTTCTCGCCTCTGGGGAATTGTACGGGAGCGAGGCCAAATTGCCAAGCTTGTCAAATCAAAGTTTCACCCGAGATAAACATCTGCCAGCTCTTGCGGTCGGTGAACCGATTTCTCTCGACAGAGAAGTCGCTGGGCTTGTTTCTCATTAATATTCTAATCAATTCCTGCATTTGTCGCGGTCAGCAGAGGTGACACCCGCTGCGGGAAGAGTCCAGACAAAGTGTGATGCTGACCGCGCCATTGCTAAAATTAGTTGAGACCTAACCAGGACAGCAACCCCTGCCCTGTGACATACTCGATAATTAAAGTTAGGGAAAAACCAATCATCGCGGCTCGACCGTTAAGGCGTTCCGCGTAGCTGTTGAAGCCAAATTTTGGCTGTTCCAGTTTGGGAGTGATGGTAGGTTGTAGTTGTGTCATTGCTTTGGGTACCTTGCGATCGACGCTATTCAAATGTGAAATCGAATGTTAGTTACAATTCTTAAACATTTCTGCTTCCATTATAAAGAGGGTTAACCGCCGTCAACCGTCCTCGCTTAAAAAACTGCTGCCAACTAAAGCCACTAAATTATACCCGCTCAAAATATGACTAATCAGTTAGATACCGATAAGCTTCCTGCAGCAGCACAGCGAGTGGCCTTTGCCCTTCGTACAGCAGGCTGGGTTTGCTTCTGGGTGCAGTTAGTGCTAGGGGTGGTAGCGGCGATCATTTTGCTCTTTGCCATCCCCTTCGCCATCCCCAGGGCTACCGCCGCTGGGGGTTCAAACAGTGCCGGCACCGGCGGCGGCGTATTTTTTGCCATTTGCGGGCTGGCCGTACTCGCTTACAGCGTATATCGCTCTTTCCGCTTCACCCGCTTGTCGAGACAACTGCGATCGCCCGCTAACGCTGTCCGCCCCAAAAAAGCAGACACCATCAAAGAGGTGCGGCTGTCACTTTGGAGCAACTTGTCAGGAATGCTGCTGACGCTGATCGGCGCAGAAGCCATCAGCGGCACGCTTTTAGCCAAATCTCTAGCTCAGCCGCAAGCCTTGTTCGGTGCCGCAGTTGATTTGGGCAGATTTATTCAGCCCCTAGACATATTTGTCGTACTCGCCAATACTCACGCCACTGTTGCCCATTTTGTCGGGATTTTCGGGGCTCTTTTTTTGCTCGATCGCATCCACAAACAATAGACAATCTGTAAGTGGGAATCGGTAAGCGAGAATCGCGAATCAGCAGTTGCGACTCTCCCACTCTCCCACTCTCCCCCATCTCCCTCACTCTGCCACTCTCTGCCAACCGATATCCGGAATCACTGCCAAGCTGTCGAAGAACCTACTCAGATACCTTCTAGCAAGACAACTTAAATATCATGGCACTGAAACCCGAGGCTTATTTTGGGGTGACAGATCACGCAACTATTGAAATTTCTCAAGACAGTTTTCGTTCTGTCCTCGGTCAAATAGAAGCTGAACTACTCTGTAGCGACACCTACAGCCACGCTCTAGCTAGCTTGCAAACAATGTTGGGCGAAGCAGCCTCCGCTGCCGAAATTTTAATTAGAGCAGTTAGCAGAGAAGCCGTCAAGCTCGCATTTGACCGATTTCCCAAACCAAACAAAATTGAACCGCAAGTAGCCGAACAGAGTTTTGCTGCTGTAAGTCCCGCCATTGAGACGGTGACAGAATTTAGAGAATTGGAACCACCAGTAGCTGTTCCTGTCTTCTATTGGCGCAGCGCTACTTTGGAAGCGCCGCCCCAAACCGAGTCCGACACTGAAATTGTCGATCGAGACACTAACACTTCTGAAGACAGCAAACAAGCGCCGCCAGACGAAATTAAAGTCGAGTCGGCTGCACCTGCAACTGTCACCGTCCCCGGAAAATCCTTCCTAGGGTTCGGTTTTCCCAAGAAGCCGAAAAAACTCACCAAGGAAGAAGCAGCAGCAATAGCTGTTCAACAGCGAGAAGAGTGCCTGCAGGAGTTGGGTAGAGAATTGCGCAAGGGACGGCAAATTCGGTCCCTATCCCTGCAGCAACTCCACAGTCAAACTCTCGTGCCGCTGCACCACATCGAATCGATCGAAAATGGGGAAATCGAGAAACTGCCCCAAGATATTTACGTTAGAGGTTTTATCCGCAGGCTGGGCGACACCTTGGGACTAGACGGCACCGCGATGGCGAATGCTTTGCCCAAACCCGCTCCTAGCCTAATTCCCAGCACGTATTTATCTGTTTCAGACTCCGAGTCGGCGGAAGGCTTTCAAATGCGTCCGGTGCATTTGTACATCGGCTACACCGCTTTGATGGCTGGGGCTGTAGGGGGTTTGGGTTGGCTGTCGCAGCAACCCGTGGTGCCCGGAGCCCAGGCAGTACCTCCAACGCAGGTGACACCGCCAGCCTCAGTTGCACCGGCTCAAACAAGCCCCGCCCCGACGCCTAAACCCGGTCTGAAGAAGTCTGCCAGTCACGGGGGAATGATTGTGGGGGCTGACATGGCCCCGCCGGAGGTGATTTTTGGTTAGAGTCTGTCACGGTGAATTAACGGCGGATTCCTCTGGGTACTTGACGCAGAAACCGGGTTTGATGGGCGAAAATACTTCCTTAAGTCCTCGCTCAAAGTTAAAAAACCCGGTTTCTTTAAGTAAGGAGTGCGTGCTGGACTGCCTCTGTAATTCAACAGCTAATTTGAAAGGCGATCGAAGTTGGGATTCCTGGCGCAGCAACCCGGTTTCTTCAGGTAATTAATTCAGAGAAGCTTCTTGGTGTCGGTCGATTAACAATTAAAGATTAAAGAATTGACTCCACAGCACAAAGCGAGTTAAAAACCCGGTTTCTTCGTATATTTCTCGTTACTAAATCCGAGATTTTGATCGTAAACTGGGTTGAGCAAGGCAAATCTGCGCCCAAGACTATAGATTTTAGATTAAAGAAGTGACTCCACAGATGGATGAAGGTGGGGGCTTGAACTAAAATCTAAACCAGGATTGGTCTCCACGACTCCTGTGTTCAAGCAAGTATCCGTATGCAGGTGAGATCGGAAATGGGGTTTCTGAGACTGGGCCTGCGCCAAGACTGCTTCCGGGCGAGCAATCGCCGGGCCGTGTACCGAAAGTGAATTTTCAACTGCATCAGGAAACCCGATATGTGCGATAAACTATCTATTTGACCAGTCCTAAAAGAGGTTTCCGATAAGATGAGTTCCCCAGCCACCGCTGCTTTCTCCGATATCGATCCGCTATCGACTCAGCCGCCGACAGTCACGAGTTTGGCGGTACCAGACAGTGCTTTGGTAACGGCGGCTCAACTGCCACAAAAATCTTGGACAATAGAAGATAGCGAGAAACTGTACCGAATTCAAGGTTGGGGCGAACCCTATTTTTCGATCAATGCTGCCGGTCACGTTACAGTATCTCCCAAGGGCGATCGCGGCGGTTCCCTCGATTTGTGCGAACTGGTAGAATCTCTGAAACAGCGAAATTTGGCTTTGCCCCTGCTGATTCGATTTTCTGATATTTTGGAAGACCGGATCGAGCGCTTAAATTCGTGTTTTGCCAGAGCGATCGCTCGGTACAATTACAAAAATGTTTATCGCGGTGTCTTTCCAGTAAAATGCAACCAGCACCGACAATTAATTGAAGATTTGGTGCGTTTCGGTCAACCCCATCACTTCGGGCTCGAAGCCGGCTCGAAACCGGAATTAATGATAGCTTTGGCGACCTTAAAAAACCCAGGCGCTTTATTAATTTGTAACGGTTACAAAGACCGCGAATACATCGAAACTGCTATTTTGGCGCAGCGGCTAGGGCAAACTTCCGTAATTGTGCTGGAGCAAATAGAGGAAGTAGAACTCGCAATCGCCGCGAGCAAAGCATTAGGAATTAAACCGATTTTGGGAGTGCGAGCAAAACTCACTACCAAAGGGGTTGGCCGCTGGGGAGGTTCCACAGGCGATCGCGCAAAATTTGGCTTGACAATTCCTGAAATTATCCGTGCAGTCGGCGAACTAGAAAAAGCTGGAATGCTCGATTGTTTGCAGTTACTGCACTTCCATATCGGCTCTCAAATTTCCTCCATTAGTGTCATCAAAGACGCCATTCGAGAAGCCAGCCACATTTATGTAGAATTAGCTAAATTGGGAGCTAAGATGAACTACTTGGACGTAGGCGGCGGACTCGGCGTTGACTACGACGGGTCTAAAACAAACTTCCACGCTTCCAAAAACTACAATATGCAAAACTACGCTAACGACGTAGTAGCGGGAGTGAAAGATGCCTGCGACGAGCGCAAAATCCCGGTTCCAATTATCATTAGCGAAAGCGGGCGGGCGATCGCTTCTCACCAATCAGTGTTAGTTTTTGACGTACTCGGTACTAGCGATGTCCCCAGAGAAGTACCAGAACCAGTAGATGAAAACGCGCACCAAATTCCGCGAAATCTCTACGAAATTTACCAATCTATCACTCCCGAAAATTACCAAGAAGTTTATCACGATGCTATCCAATTCAAGGAAGAAGCAGTCAGTTTATTTAACTTAGGCTATTTGGGAATTGCGGAACGGGCTAAAACCGAACAGTTGTACTGGGCTTGCTGCGATAAAATACAGGCGATCGCGCGGCAGAAAGAATATGTATCGGAGGATTTGGAAGACTTAGAAAAGGTGATGGCGTCCATTTATTACATCAACTTATCTGTTTTCCAGTCTGTACCCGACAGTTGGGCAATTAACCAATTGTTCCCAATTATGCCAATTAACCGACTCGACGAAGAACCGACTCAGCGCGGTATTTTAGCCGATCTCACTTGCGACAGCGACGGCAAAATCGACCAATTTATCGATTTGCGAGATGTGAAGTCGGTTTTGGAACTGCATACTCTCAAACCTGGAGAACCTTACTATTTGGCACTATTTTTGGGAGGTGCTTATCAAGAAATTATGGGCAACCTTCACAACTTATTCGGCGATGCAAATGCAGTTCACATCCAGCTAACGCCTTCTGGCTATCATATCGAACACGTTGTGAAAGGAGACACTATGAAAGAAGTCCTCAGCTACGTACAGTACGATTCAGAAAATTTGGTTGAAAGCATCCGCCGTCAGACAGAAGCAGCTTTGCAGCAAAATAAAATTACTCTTTCCGAGGCCCAACTTTTGCTGCAAAATTACGAGCGGAGTCTCAGCCAGTATACTTATCTTCAGTCTTAAAAAGTAAGGTGCGCACTGCGCACCTTACTTTGAGCAATTACCCATTATTCAGCATTACCGAGAATTTCTGCGATCGCCCGCCGCTCTTCTCCCTGCTGAGTCGGTAAAACTTGGCGAGCGTCAGTAATCAGCCAATCGAGAGCCGCCGCTTGCAAATCGATCGCAGCCCCGGTTTTATCAACGCAGTAGCGCCCGAACACCAGTTTGTCAACCAACCGCACCTCCGGGCCCAAACGGGAATACTCAAAAATCACGCTGTTTTCCACAGTCGCCCCGCTGCACACCCAACAATTCGGGCCGATCATTGTCGGGCCGATAATTTTTGCTCCATCCTCAATGATCGTCATCCCGCCAATGTAAACAGGCCCAGTAATATCAACCTTATCCCAGTTGACAGCTACATTCAAACCAGCGTAAATGCCCGGGCGCACTTCAATTCCCGGAATCGAAACATTTTTAACTTGTCCCAGGAGTACGCTCTGAATGGCCCGCCAATAGTCGGGAACTTTGCCGATATCCACCCACTCAAAGTCCATGCTAATCCCGTAAAAAGGCGCGCCTATTTTTACAAGGTGGGGAAATAATTGCGAACCGATATCGTACTCTGTATCAGAGGGAATATAATTGAATATTTCTGGTTCAAAAATGTAAATGCCAGTGTTGATATCGGTACTCAGAGCTTCCTCTACAGAAGGTTTTTCTTGGAAATCTTTAATTTTACCAGACTCGTCTGTTACCACAACTCCATAACTGGGAACTTCCTCGCGGGGAACCGATTTCATAACAATAGTAGCGATTGCCCCTTTTTCCCGGTGCCACTTCACAGCAGCAGTCAAGTCCAAGTCAATCAAAGCATCACCGCACAGCACCACAAAAGTATCGTCAAAAAACGGCGAGAAGTCCTGAATTCGTTTCATGCCACCAGCCGAACCGAGGGCCTCTCCGATCAGTTCTCCCTCCTCAATTCGCCCTTCAAAAGAATAGGCAATTTGTACCCCAAACTTTTGACCGTCGCGGAAGTAGTTTTCAATCACGTCTGCCAGGTGGGAAACATTGACCATAATCTGGTCAAATCCGTGCTGGCGGAGCAATTCAACCAAAAACTCCATCACTGGCTTTTGCAGGATGGGAATCATCGGTTTGGGTATTGTCTGAGTAATGGGACGGACGCGAGTGCCTTTACCGGCCGCCAGAATCATCGCTTTCATTATTAACTTCCTCAACCCTCTGTTAATTGATATCAACTGAACAATTAGATGCTAGCGGTTGCGCTCGAATCGATCGATCACAGCAAAATCATGACCTGTTTATAGGCGACATCGTACCAGGCTATCAATCATTTATTCCCAATTTACCTGGATTTAAGAAACCAGGAATCGGGAATCAGGAAGAACTTTGCACTCCCGCTCTCCGGATTCGGGACTGTGCCGCACAATGTCGGCGAGCTAGGTTCTGCCTGGAATCTTAACCGACGCAGCGTCACAGTTATTAGTTTCGCCGGAGAACCTATACCCTGCAAGCTCAAAGCGCCCGGATTTTGAGGTCTTGATAAAATTCCTCTTGAAGCAACTCTACTTTAGACTGAGCCGACAGCAGCAACAAAGCCCAAAAAATACCCACGCGGTCATGATTTGGTAAGTCAACTTCCCCAGTCGATACCGGGAGTTCTGGGTTGAGAGGGGAGTGCAAATCGTTATGATGCCAGAGTTCCAGCAATTTGTCCAAGTCGAGCCAACCCTCGTCAATTTCCTGGCCCCGTTCTGCCAGAAACCGCTCCAGTTGACTAGCAGTTTCCACCAAGTTTTCTTGGTGAGCTAGCTCAAAGATAGCCTGGGCGGCTTGCGATCGCATTTTTGAGGTAGGGCGACGGCGGGGGGCAACTGTCTGCTCCATTGCAGCCTTCATTAGCTGCAACTGCTCGATCAGTTCTGGGAGAGTCACCGGGCGTTTTTGCGGTAATTGAGCTACACCGCGACGGCGCAATTGCCGCTCCAAATGCTGCGGTAATTGTCGCCCGCCTGAGTGCTCTGCGTCTTCGAGTGCCTCCTCGTCGGCAGAGTCGGGATTCGCGGGGGATTCTGAGAGGACGATACTTTCTGCTTTGAGCAAAACCAGCATAGAAGCGTACAAAAACGCTTGGCCGGAGTGGGACAAATCGGAGAAATCCTTACTCGCATCGGTATCGCAGGCGTTCGTAAGCTTGCTCAAACATCGATCGAACACTTCAATTACCTTAACGTCCCAAGGATCGATTTCTCCCCGTTCCGCTAGGTCAATTAAAATTGCGATCCCCTCGGAAATCGTTTCTAAGCCATTTTGGTCTCGGGAAACGGCCATTCGATTTTAGATTTTAGATTTTAGATTTTAGATTTTAGATTTTCCCTCTCCGAAAACGAGAGAGCATATCAAGTTAATTGGGGGTTATTTCAGCAGTTGTGGCCTCAATGGCTGCTATTTCTAAACTTATCGGTTCTGCACTTTCTAACAAAGGTTGTTTGCCTTCTACTTCGGCTTTATAGCGTTCAAGATTTTGTTCTAAGTCCTGAATCCGCTGCTCTTTTTCGCGAACTTGGCGAATCTCTTGGCGCAACGCGAGGGTTCGCTGCATTCTCGACCACAGACTGAACAGCCACGCTAGTGTTGCCCCTAATCCGGTCGCTACAATTAGTTCTACGCACAGCGGAGCTTTAACTTGGACGCCTTCGATAACTTGAATCGCGACTGGCTGTGTATTTTCGATGCTGAACAATACTAGAGCCAAGCAAATCAGAAAGATGAAGAAGAAATTTAGCGATCGCATTTTATTTGTTCCTAATTCTCTATTCCTCTTAAGCAAATTGTTTACTTTTTGTCAACTGTTTTTTGGCAGACTATCGAGTTTTTTTGATAATATCCAATCTGCTCTATTAACCATAATATCCGGGGATGGGCGGGTTGATGGGAGATCTGAGAGTTGATTGAAGAGATTGGTTAACCCGCCCCGGCAGGACATATTCTCTTTAGGTTTGACCGATGTTTTGCGGTTTGTTGCCGCTTAAGAGTGCCGGCAATATTTGATATTTCAAAGCAATGCCCGCAGCCACAAATAAGGCAATAATCAGCGCCCCAATTCCTACGGGACTGGGAATCCAGAATATCGCCTCCAAATAGTTAACTTCCCCGGGTTTTAGCTTCCAAACTAACTGCTTTCCCTGCTGAGAGCTTTCGGGAACCAGCGCACCGGCGACTGTTTCAATACTTTCGGCACCCCAAGGCGTGTTCAAGCTAAAGTCTAGCTCCAAAAGTCCCCCCGGACTCAGCAGCAGACTGCCGTTAGAAGAAAGCAGAGAAAGAGAGCGCAAATCCAATTCCAAACTCAACCGATTTCGCAGCACCAATAACAAATTATTCTGCTTGACATTCAGGTGAGATTCAAACTTCGGCAAATCGGTTTCTAGGGGACTTGCAACCCGAGATTTTGCGGTTTGTGCGATCGGATTGTAAAATTGGTTAAATTTGTCTTCCAACTCGGCTCCATTATTGAAAGGAATCCTCACTAGAACTTCTGTGGGCGAAAGCCGTTTAGTTTTTCCGTCCAGCAACCTCACGCGGCGTTCTACGCTTTTCAACCATTCTGCAACAGTTTCGCTGCTGAAGCTCGTCAACCTTTCCCCCAGTTTAATGTGCTGCACGATTTCGCCGCGAGTTTGACTTTCAAAGTTAACCCCGACATCGTACTGAACGCATCCAGTCACTAGAGTTAAAAGGCAAAAAACCAAAGGTAAAAAAAAGAAAAAGTGCTTTTTCTTTTTTTGAGTTCCATCCTTGACATTTTGCTCTTTCATTGTACCTTTTTCCCTGTTTTTTCCTATTTGGATGAATTAGCAAAGTGTTGAATTGCCTGCACTGTTTCTGTGTTTTTATTTCTATGTCTGGACTTGCCAACCGCTTACCAAAAACCCGGTTTCTGGGCTGCAGAAGGGCGATTTCACAGATGCTTTGTGGCAGAAACCGGATTTTTTTGACGTGAGCGCTAACATTTTTATAGCAACAGTATCAGTGTCACCTGGAATTAACCGCACTGAACTTATTGCCTCGAAGCTACACCCAACTGTTGAAACAGTATACTCGGCAAATAGGCCGCACCGCCTACCCATTCGGCTTCGCTGCTCAAATCTGCCAAATTTTTAAAGGCTTCAAAAATGCTGCCTGCCACCATTGTATTCTTGACGCGCCCGACAATTTTGCCTTTTTCTACTTTATAGCCTAAGTCCAAATTGACAGAAAATTCTCCAGCTAACTGATTGGACTGACCGGCACCTAAAACCTGCTCTACTATTAGACCTTCGTCCATGCTAGCAATCAAGTCTTGAGTGGCGGTATTTCCTGGGGAAATGCAAAAGTTAGTCAAATCAGGGCCTGGGCGAGACAATCCGCCGCGAAAACCGTTGCCGGTTGATTGTACACCAGCGCGAGCGGCCCATCTGCGATCCCAATAAAATCCGGTGACAGTACCTTTGTCTATCAAGACTTTGCGGGTGGTGGGGGTACCTTCGTCGTCAAAGGGACAAGCAGAAGGGCCTAAAGTGGGGTCTTCAAAAAAGGTAAAGCGTTCGTCAAATAAGGTTTCGCCGATTTTGTCGGCTAGGGGAGAGGCTTTTTGAACTACTGTTTGACCTGAAAGGATGGTATCAAACAAGCCGCCGAGGGTGCTGGCGGCGGCTCTGGGGGTAAATAATACTGGGTAGGAACCGCTGGTGATGGTGGCTGGATGTTCGGCGAGGCGGTATTTTTCGAGGAGTGATTGGAGGATGCTGTCGGTGTCCAGGGGACGATCGCGCGCTACGTCGTAACTGTATGCTTGCATAAAATCTTCTCCCTTTACCAAATTTCCCGCGATCGAGCCGCTGACTATTTGGCTGCTTCTTTCGGCATACAGGTCTTGCGTCGTGGCAATTTTCACTCTGCCGCTGCGGACGTGAAAGCCCACATCTACCATAATATCGGGATTGTAGGCGTGAACTTGCTCGATCAGGTTTTTGCCGTTTTCGACTAATTCTTGAGTTGTGGGCGGAGTGTAGGTGGTTTCCGGGCCTTTTAGGTGGAAGCTGGAGGCGAGTTCAAATTCTGCGGGGTCGCCGATTTCGGCTGTTTGAATCGCTGCATCTACTAAATCGTCTATCCGCGTTAAATCTGTGGAACTAGCAAAACCGATTTTGCCTTTGTAAATCAGCCGGAGTGCTACGCCTTGCAGTGCTTTGGTTTGCAGGGACTTGAGGCGATTGTTTTCAAATTCGATGGGCGTGTCTTGGCTAGACAGGTAGTATACTTCAGCGGCCGAGGCTCGCTGACTTGCCAATTTCAAAATCTGTTCTATGGTAGAATCGCTCACAATAATAGCCTTTTAGGTTGGTCTTTTTTTTATTTTAGCAATTATCGCTATTCAACTTCTGACTCCTGCCTCATGCTCGATAATTAATCCGTGTATCCGTCTCAAAATCAGTGTCGTTCCTTACTTCTTCATTCTCGTATAATTGTAATTCACACTGTTTAAAAACATAGTTAACGGCTGCAAACAGTCGCTCTAAGTCCTGAATTGTATAGAAAAATTTATTTTGAGTAAACATTTCTAATTTCAGCTTGCCAAACTGCCACATTGCCCCATTAGAAACAATACCAAAGATAGTTTGTTCGGGTTCATTGTTAAGTCGTTGCACGGCGATCATTTCTGCCAAACACTGCCCCCATCCTTCATCAAAGGCGCTCTCTTTCTTGGCTTCAACTAATATGAAATAGGGCTTGTCAAAAACTACAGTGCCAAGGGGGGAGCGCTTCGCCAATATATAATCGGGAATTCCTGACAGATTCTCGTTATAGACTAAGGTTTGGTGACTCCAGAGGAGAAAATTACTTCGATAATTTTTCCAAACTTCTTTTAATACAGGATAAATGATATTTTCACAAATGGCGATTTCCGAGTTGTCAAATACTCCGTCATTGAAAATCAATTCTAATTCATTCCGAAAAACTTCGCTGACTGCAAATTCAGTTTCGACAATGAAATTATCCCGCAGGTAATTAATTTGGAATTCTTTGGCGACCGCGCTGATACTTTTATAATTGCTAAAAGGCATTGCTTAATTTCTCTCAGTAGGGTAAGGTGCGCCGAGGCGCAGCCTAGAGATAGATTTTGTGCGAAGTGAAAAATGATTAATAACTAATAAATAAGCAGCCTAAAATTATGCCCATCGCAATTAACGCCACCCAAATAAACCTATTATCTTTCGTATTAACTTGACTCAAATCTACAGGTTCTTGTACGGCGGGCTTGGGTTTAGCGTACTTGATATCAGCCTTCGGATTGGCTTGAAAACTGATTGATTGATTTTCATCTAAAGCTGCCAAATCAGGGATTTTTACCATCCATTCAGGAGGGATAGTGAGTTTGGGAGCTTCGAGAATGAACAGCAAGCGCTTTGCTTGCTGGCGGGTTTCTTGGCGGGGATGGCGGGTGAGCGCACGGCAAAGCTCGATCGCCCTTTCTGTATTGCCAGAGGCTTCGTAGGCTGTCACCAGCCACATCTGCACCTCACCGCCCAACCGGGAATTTCGATCGACTAAACCGGTAGCTGTTTCTAAACTCTGCACAGCTTGAGCATACCGGCCACTCTCAAAAGCTACTTGCCCAGCTTGGTACTCAGTTTGAACAATTTCTAACTTTTCTGAAGTCACGAGCACCCACCCAATTCACAAATATTAGTTACCAAATTCCCCAAACACTAGAATTCGCTGTTGTGTTGGGACATACCGGACTCATTATCGCGTTTGGAACTCAGCAAGTCTAACTGGTCTACTTTAATTACTGGCATTGAGCGATTAGCTCCTGTATTGCGGTCTTGCCAGCGATCGAACTTCAAAGAGCCTGTCACCCCAATTTGAGCACCTTTGCGAACGTAGTCAGCAGCGATTTGCGCTGTTTTGCCCCATATTTCCAGAGTAAACCAGTCTGGTTCGTCGTTATTGCGCGATCGCTTTCTCACTGCCAGCGTCAACTTGCACTTAACTGTACCCGACTCAAAATACTTTACGTCGGGGTCGCCGCCGACGCGGCCTACTAAAGTTACAACATTAAGACTCATAAACTTTTTCCGGAATGTGGTCGACCCGTGATGTAGTTAAACCTTGCCACACGCGGGCTAGCATCCAAACTGAACTTGGAACAGCGCCAATGAGGGCTTCATCCTGATTTTACACCCACTTACCAGAACATATTGATTGTGGATGATTGGCGAGTCGGCGCTCAACCTGTGATCGACAATGTAGATTTCTGACTAGACTCAGGATGAAAAACGTAATAGAATCCACCTCGGTTACACTTTTGTAACAACATTATTGCACACAATAGTATTTTAGTTTGGGGGGGGGTACAAATCAGTGGGTCTTCTCAATCGATTTTCCTTATCTAGAGATATGGGTATCGACCTCGGTACTGCTAACACGCTCGTTTATGTATCCGGCAAAGGTATTGTTCTGCAAGAACCTTCTGTAGTGGCGATCGACCAAGACTTAAAAATACCGCTGGCTGTTGGAGAAGATGCTAAAAAAATGCTCGGGCGGACGCCCGGGAATGTGATAGCACTGCGCCCGCTTCGCGACGGGGTAATCGCAGACTTCGACACAGCCGAACTGATGCTCAAGACTTTTATCCGCAGAGTTCACGAAGGCCGAACCTTAGTTTCGCCGCGGATCATTATTGGCATCCCCAGCGGTGTCACCGGAGTAGAGAGGCGTGCTGTCATTGAGGCGGCTACTCAGGCCGGTGCTAGAGAAGTGCGGTTAATTGATGAACCCATCGCTGCGGCGATCGGGGCTGGACTGCCTGTGGCTGAGGCGACTGGCAATATGATTATAGATATCGGCGGGGGTACGACGGAAGTTGCAGTTTTGAGTTTGCAAGGTACGGTAATCAGCGAGTCTGTGCGGGTAGCCGGCGACGAGCTCAACGAGGCGATCGTCCAATACATGAAAAAAGTTCACAATTTGGTCATCGGCGAACGCACTGCTGAAGAAATTAAGATTCAGCTGGGTTCTGCATATCCAACTCCAGAGGATGACGACGCGATCATGGAAGTGCGGGGGTTGCACTTGCTCTCGGGTCTGCCGCGAACTGTTACAATCAAAGGCCCAGAAATTCGCGAAAGTATGTCGGAACCGCTTTCAGTAATTGTGGAAGCTGTCAAGCGTACTTTGGAACGCACCCCCCCGGAATTAGCAGCAGATATTATTGACAGGGGAATTATGCTCGCCGGCGGCGGAGCCCTGATGAAAGGTTTAGATACTCTGATCAGTCACGAAACAGGAATTGTCACTCACGTGGCAGCCGATCCGCTGTGTTGCGTGGTTTTGGGAACTGGTAGGGTATTGGAAAACAAACAGTTGGAACGGGTTTTCAGCGGGCAGTCGTCGCGCAATATGTAGTTAACTAATTTGGGATTTTGGATTTAGAAATAGGGCTGCCATCTCAAATCTAAAATCCTGACATAACAATTTTAGATTACTGAAATTATGCTAAAACACACACTCCGCAGGTGGTGGGATCTGCGACTACCAATTGCCCTTTTAGGTTTAGCTGTAACTGCCGCTTGGGGAGTTCGACAAACACAAGGTGCTCCACTGTTTGAAGTTTACAATTGGGTAACTCGTCCGTTTCAAGCCAACGGCTCGGGGCAAGAGCAGCTCATCTCGGCGCGTACTCAAGAATTGCAAGCGCAGCTATTAGAATTAGAAACTCAAAATCAGAAGCTAAAAGAGCTTTTAGGTTACGTTTCGGCTAAGAAACCGAAAGGGATTGTAGCTCCTATTGTTGGGCGCAGCGCCGACCACTGGTGGCAGCAAGTAACCTTGGGGCGCGGCAGTAACGATGGCATCAAAACAGATTTTACTGTCATGGGTCCCGGCGGTTTGGTAGGTCGGGTTGTCAGCGTTACTCCTAATACTAGCTTGGTGCTGTTAGTCAGCGACCCTACGAGTCAATTAGGTGTGGGAATTACCCGCACTCGTAACATGGGTTTTATGCGCGGTAAAGGCCCAAATCAGGCTGTGATGGAGTTTTTTGATAATGTTCCTAATGTCAAGCCTGGGGATGTGGTTTCAACTTCTTCTTTTAGTCAGTTGTTCCCTCCTGGTTTGCCGGTGGGAAAAGTGATTTCGGTGGATCTGAATAAAACTCCGGCTCCCGAAGCTGTTGTTGAGTTCTCTGCACCGATGAATTCTCTGGAGTGGGCGGTGGTTTACCCCCACTCTAAGCAAATCGAACAAAAGGCTTCGCAGGGTCAATCTTCTGAACTGTCGGAAGGAGCAAAGCAGTAATGAAGGCTTTATCTCGGATGTCTTCGCGATCGCGCCAATTTCTCAACTTCGGCGTTACATTTGTTTCTGTGATGCTCTGCATACTGATATTGCCCACTCGGATGCCGGGAATGGAATTGCTGGGAATTAGCCCGAACTGGCTGTTAATTTGGTTGGTAGCTTGGAGTATTAAGCGCAAACGTACAGTTTGGGGAGCTGCTAGCATGGGCCTGGTTTTGGGGTTTCTTCAAGATGCGATGACGGCTCCTCATCCCACCCACGCTGTGAGTCTAGTTATTGTCGGAGTCTTAACAGTGGTGTTGCTGAAAAGCTGGTCGATTCCGGCAGATATTGTTGAGAGAGATCCGATTCCGATCGCGTTAATTGTGTTTGGGATGGCAGTGGTAGCGGAAACGGTGATGGGGATTCAATTTTTGGCTATGGGCGATCGGGCTTTACTGGAAATTTGGAGCGAGCACCAGAGAGTGGCTTTGTGTTCTGCTATTCTCAGCAGTCTTTGGGCTCCGGTGATTTATTTTCCCCTGCATCGCTTGTGGGAAATGACGAGGAATCTAGAACAATCTTAGTTATTCATTAGTCATCAGTCATCAGTCATTAGTCAACAGTTAACTGTTAACTAATGACTTTTAAGTGTAATCAGTCAACTATTACTTGTGGTGCCGAACCTAATAAGTGATTAACCGCAATAATTAAATCGCTGAGAATGAAATTAGGCTGGTGCTTTTGCAGTTGATAGCGACTGCGAATGCCACAGGTAACGGCAATTGTGGGTATTCCCAATGCTTGTCCTGCGAGGATATCTGCTTCGGTATCTCCAATCATCCACGCGGAACCCAGGGATGACTCAAATTCTTCTGCAACTTCAGCCAACAATTCCGTTTTTAAAGCTGTATAGTTGTGATAGGCGGCATCCGGCATCTGAGTTCCCCGAATGCAGGTAAACAGTCTCGCTAAACCGTAATTTTGCAACAGTTGAACGGCTTGATTTCTCGGCCGCAGGGTGACTAAAATCAGCCGCACGCCGCGGGAATGAAGAAGTGCGATCGCCCATTGCACTCCCGGCTGGATGCGATCTAAGTGCAACAAGTCTGGCTGATTGACAATCCGACTCACGCATCCGAGAAAAACGTGAATTTCTTCTCGCGACAAGCCGGAAATTTTGGCTATTTCAGCATCGGGCACTCGGTTTTGTTTCATTTGCCAAAACTGCTGTTTGCTGAGGATTTGGAGGTTGAGGTTGATTCCCCTAGCAAGATAAGCTGCTTGAGTGTCGGCTAATCCCTGTTGATAGGTGGCGTAGTAGCGATCGGACACATCCACGATCGGCCCGTCTAAATCGCAAAATACCGTCATCCGGGGGGACGAGTCAGCCTCTGATGCTAGCTTGTACTGAAGGTTTTCGGAGTCCGGGGCTACAACAGTTAACATAAAACGTTAAGTAAATCAAGGGAGCTATACATTTCTTGACTTTAGCAAAAAATGTATAAGTTATAATACATAATTTTTAATTATTTTATTAAAAAAACCTATGAAAATTTAGAGGATAGGGCTCAATAAGGGCGATCGAGCCTGTGCGTCGATAACTTGAAGGGAAAAAGTGATTTTTGTGGCTGTTAATATGTGCTTTAGCCATTAAAGTTTAGAATTAAGTTTTTAGTCTTCTGTAATTTACCCATGCTCAAACAAAGCGATTTTGTTAGGAATTCGGACACTAATCGAGTAGAGGTGCTGTCCGAAGCACTGCCTTACATTCAACACTTTGCCGGTCGCACCATAGTGGTCAAATATGGCGGTGCGGCGATGAAAGATAGCAATCTCAAAGACAAGGTGGTTCGGGATATTGTGCTGCTAGCTTGCGTGGGGATGCGTCCGGTTGTGGTTCACGGCGGCGGCCCGGAAATTAATATTTGGCTGGAAAAACTGGGAATTGAGCCGCAATTCAAGGATGGTTTGAGAGTGACTGATGCGGCGACAATGGAAGTTGTAGAAATGGTTTTGGTGGGGAAGGTAAATAAGGAAATTGTTTCCTTAATCAACCAAGCTGGCGGCAAAGCAGTGGGATTGTGTGGCAAGGATGCCAATCTGATTCAAGCTCGTCCTGACGGCCGCGAAGGAATCGGGTTTGTTGGGGAAGTCAGCAGCGTGAAAATAAATATTTTGGAGTCTTTGGTAAACAGCGGTTATATTCCCGTGGTGTCGAGCGTGGCGGCGGATGAAAACGGTCAATCTTACAACATTAATGCTGACACAGTGGCTGGGGAAATTGCGGCTGGTTTGGGAGCCGAAAAGTTGATTTTGATGACTGATACTGCGGGAATTTTAGAGGATTATCACAAGCCGGAGAGTCTGATTGCTAAGTTAGATATTCAGGAAGCGAGAGAGTTGGTTGAGTCGGGAGTCGTGTCTGGGGGAATGATTCCGAAGGTTAATTGTTGTGTGCGGAGTTTGGCTCAAGGTGTGAAGGGTGCTCACATTATTGACGGTCGAATTCCTCATGCTTTGCTGCAAGAAATATTTACGGATGCGGGGATTGGGTCGATGATTGTTGCTTCTGAGTTTAGCAGCGCGAACTTAAGGCCAAAGTAAGGGGTAAATCCTAGCGTGGGGAGGGCGGGTGCGTGAAAGGGGTAAATTCGCTGCGATTGCGTATATATCCTAACTAAACCTGCCCCTAAAAACCTTGAGAAGGTACTTCTGGGAAATTACTTCACCTAATTCTAACCGTTGTTGGATTTCAGCTTTTATTAAACTATGATCGAACACTTTAGAGTTTTGGATTCTATTGCGATTCTCAAGCCGATTTCAAATACGCGCTTAGCGCTAGTGGAACCAGAATACGCATCTATTTCTAGTTTGCCAGTTGGACTTGTGGGAACTATTGTTGAAGTGTATGATACGGGAAAGGAATGTCAGTATTTAGTGGAGTTTGCTGATAGTAAAGGGAGTGAATATGCTATGGCTATGTTGAAAGCTGATGAAATTTTAGTTCTGCAATATGAACTTGCAGTTGCTTAGTAATGTGAGGAGAAGAGAGGTTCGATAAGGGCGATTCCCTACGGAATAGCTGCGCTTCACGCACTTTCGGAAGAAAGGGCGATCGCCTTTTAGTTTGGTACTTAAATCGCCCCATCATTTAACGTGCAGTTTCAGCTTGAATTTCTCGAATAATAGTTGATATTTCTTCGGCTGACTCCAGGTGTCTAGCCAAAACTTGAGCAGTTTTGTCCAGCAAGCGTTCTGAAAATACTTTAGCTAAGTCTTCCCGTAAACCTTGCCCTATATAAAACTTAAGCAATGCTTCTACAGACATATCTCGATTTGCCGCTATTTTCTCAAGTGATGCTAAAGTATCTATTGGAATGTTTAGCGAGACTATTTCCGCTGTACGAGGTCGCAATTGCAATTTTATTTCTTCTTCAGAATTGTTCATATAATTTCCTTTCAGTACGGGTAGCAGGAGGGGCTGAAATGATGCGTATTCGCAAGCTGCGTTCTACATAAACAACCAGTAATAGGCGTTGAGTGCGGGAGTAACCCAGGATAAAGTTACGCTGTTCGTCATTAGCCGTTGCATCTCCCTCCTGATAGAATGGATCGAAGAAAACTTCTGCGGCTTCTTCAAAGCTAATGCCATGCTTTTCTAGGTTAATCTGAAATTTGTTGGTGTGCTATTCAAACTCAACGCCTTGCAGTCTGTACACACTATCCATGCTTCGATATTAACATTATTTAAATAAGGAGCGCGAATTAAATAACTTACAATTTTAATTGTTATTGTGGGATGGGCGTCCCGCCCGTCTTTTTTGGACGGGC
>NZ_JAUBTQ010000007.1:0-179368 GCF_036702515.1 Microcoleus sp. BROC3 | reverse complement strand
GAACAAATGCAAGGGGGTGAAGCTTATGCAGCAAGCGATTTGTTCAGTTTGGGGGCGACGGCTTTTCATCTACTGACGGGGGTACATCCTTATGGTTTGTGGACGGAACACGGTTATAGTTGGACAGGAAATTGGCAGCAACACTTGAAAAGTCCCATAGACAAGGGATTGGAAATGATTTTATCTAAGTTGTTGGCAAAAGATATCCAGCAGCGCTATCAATCAGCAGATGAAGTTTTAATAGATTTTCAACGTCAGTCAATACCAACTCCCGCACCGATACTAAACCCCACAGTCCCTGTGATTCCACAACACTCTTTGCCGTTACAAACTAACACAACAAGGCGAGGTTTATTGCAATTAGCGGGTTTTGCTGGGGGAGGATTTGCATTAGCCCTGCTGAGTCAAAGTTTGTTGAACAACAAATCTTCTTCATCTTCACCAAATCTTCCACCTTCATCCAAAAATGAGCAGCCATCTCCTAAATCATCAGCTCAAAAATCATCTCCAAAAACTACAGCTAAAAAATCATCGCCAAAACCATCTCCACAATCTGTAGCAGAAAGTCCATCGCCAAAACCATCTCCAAAACCATCTCCAAAACCCGCACCAGAAACTCCAAAACCTCAGCCATTTTCCAATGCTTTAAAAAGCTTTACTTTTGAAATAGTGACAGTCAACTCAACGGGGCAAATCGCCAACCGCCGTCAAGGACAAGCACGGGTTTTTATAGAAAATATGGGGAATGGTATTACTCTAGACATAGTAGCAATTCCTGGCGGCAGTTTCCTGATGGGTTCCCCCGATACGGAAGCCGGACGAAGTAGCTATGAAGGGCCGCAGCGTACCCTGAATATGCCTGCTTTTTTTATGGGTAAATACGAGATCACTCAAGAACAATACCAAGCGGTGATGGGAAATAACCCTTCTGAGTTCAAAGGTGCGAAACTTCCTGTCGAAAAAGTAAGCTGGAATGATGCTGTGGAATTCTGCAAGCGGCTTTCTAAAAAAACAGGCAAGACTTATCGTTTACCTTCACAAGCGGAATGGGAATATGCTTGTCGCGCCGGAACTAAAACACCTTTCTCTTTTGGTGAAACAATTACCTCAGATTTAGTTAATTATAATGGCAATAATCCCTACGCTGGGGCATCGAAGGGACTTTTCCGCAAACAAACAACGGATGTCGGGAGTTTTGATCCCAATGCTTTTGGACTTTATGATATGCACGGAAATGTTTGGGAATGGTGCAGTCATCTCGACAACGATCGCAACGATCGCCCGGTGCGGTGTGGCGGTTCCTGGAACGACACTGCGGTGAATTGTCGCAGTGCGTATCGTCTTAGCAATTCGGCGGGCGATCGTTACTCAGACATCGGTTTTCGCGTGGCTTTGGTTTCCGCCTAGTCTCCGGTTTCCGTTGCTGTACAGTAGTCTCCCGCGAGGATTTTTCTTTTAAGGCTTGGCGGTTTCAACCTGGTTTATAAATATAGTCCTGGACGCATCAAAACCTTCATAACCGGGTTTTTTGCAGTTTTTGTGGTCTGTAGCCCGTCTTCTGGGCAAAAAAACCCGGTTTCTGACCACCCGTGCATAAGTCCTATAATAGTTAAAATATGCCAAGGTCACACATCAGGAAGGATAAAAAATATGACCCTCAATCTTCCTCTTCCCGATTCAATTCAAAATTTTATTAACGAACAAGTGGCAATCGGAGGCTACAGTAATGCAGCGGAATACATTTTGCACCTAATTCGCCAAGAACAAGCAAGAGCCGCGCGGGTTGAGTCGTTATTGTTGGCTGGTTTGGATAGTGGCAGTTCTATAGAGATTACCGATGATTGGTGGGAGCAAAAACGCGCTCAGTTGGTGCAGAAACTTGACCGACAGCAGCAATGACTAAACGGATTGTCATTACACCAAGAGCAAGTCAAGATTTAGACGAAAATTTTGCTTATATTGCTCAAAATAATCTTGATGCTGCATTGCGTTTTTTTGATGCAGCACGTCAGACATTTGCGAAATTGGCTCAAATGTCGGGAATGGGTCGCCTGTATCCGGTTCAAAATCCACGGTTGGAGGGTTTGCGAAGATTATCCGTTAGGGGCTTTGAAAATTATCTGATTTTCTATCTGTCTTTTGATAACTATATTGAGGTAGTGAGAATTCTGCACGCAGCGAGAGATTTAGAGGAAGTTTTGTCAGGAGATGAAGCTGATTGACTTTGTAGATTAGGAAAATTTTTCAGGCTGCCAAATCTCCATCCCACGGTTCACTCCTATTGACATTACTTAATACTCTATCGCGCCCAAATTGACTTTACATAACCACACAGATTCCCATGATGATATAGTAGGTCAATTTTATGAATAAGTCAAGCTCGATCGCCCTTAAATCCTAATATTTCAAAAAGCCACTCAAGCAATTTACTAATTTATTTGCCATTGCACGATCGCCTATTTTTTCGTTCCCCTCTGCTGGGAAGAGAGTTTGACTCTTAAGCGGTTTCAAGAGACTGTTGGCGAATTTAAAAATGGTTTCACCCCTCACCCCTAAAAATGGTGGCTCGGGACTAAATGTTTAATTAACCATATAGCTATTAACTAGCAAGAGCGAACCCAAATGCTGCATTCCAGATGTGAGGGGTAACACCCTTGGCGAATTCGCCAACAGTATTTTTCTATCACCGAATCCCTCGCCTGCCGTTAATCAAGGTTAGTATAGGATTTGGCGGCGATCGATACTACAATGCCATTAAACGCCGCATCGCTTCTGTCTGAAATGCTACACGAGTTGGAAATAATGACAGATCCGTGGCAAGATTAAGGGAATGTTAAGTTATGCGACGCTTTCGCAAACAAGATTTCCCGCTGAAACTGTCCCCCTAACCCACCTTCCCCATTAGGAACCCACCCATCTATGATTCCCAACCATTCCTTCGCGGCTGACGAGCATTCTAGCAAACCCGACAAGCCCGAGGAAGCTTGTGGCGTTTTCGGTATCTACGCACCGGGTGAAGATGTCGCCAAGTTGACCTACTTCGGTTTGTATGCCTTGCAGCACCGGGGTCAGGAATCAGCAGGAATTGCCACCTTTGACGGTGAAAAAGTCCACCTGCACAAAGATATGGGACTGGTTTCCCAAGTCTTCAACGAATCGAGTTTAGGTCACTTGCCCGGTAACTTAGCCGTAGGCCACACTCGCTACTCTACTACCGGCTCCTCGCGCGTGGTCAACGCTCAGCCTGTGGTTGTCGAAACTCGTTTGGGAAGTCTGGCTCTAGCACATAACGGGAATCTTGTCAATACAAAAGAATTGCGCGAAGAATTGCTGTCTCGGAAGTGCGAGTTTGTCAGCACGACGGATTCAGAGGCGATCGCAGTGGCGATCGGTTCGGAGGTAGACAAGGGCAAAGACTGGCTGGAAGCAGCGATCAGCGCCTTTGCTATGTGCCAAGGAGCCTTTAGTTTGACGATCGCCACCCCCAAAGGCGTGATGGGAGTCCGCGACCCCCAGGGCGTCCGCCCGTTGGTAATTGGCATCCTCCCCACAACTCCGGTACGATACGTTTTAGCATCGGAAACTTGTGGCTTGGATATTATTGGTGCTGAATTTTTGCGGGACGTAGAACCGGGGGAATTAGTTTGGATTACAGAGGAAGGTATGGCTTCCTTCCACTGGAGTCAGCAACAAAAGCGCAAACTTTGCATCTTTGAAATGATCTATTTTGCTCGACCCGACAGCCAAATGGAAGGTGAAAGTTTATACAGCTACCGACTGCGGATCGGGCGTTTGTTGGCAGCAGAATCTCCGGCTGATGCTGATATAGTCATCGGCGTTCCTGATTCTGGAATCCCAGCGGCGATCGGCTTTTCTCAAGCTTCCGGCATTCCTTACGCCGAAGGATTGATTAAAAACCGCTACGTGGGGCGCACTTTTATTCAACCGACTCAGACAATGCGGGAGTCAGGAATCCGCATGAAACTCAACCCTCTCAAAGATGTGTTGGAAGGAAAACGAGTAATTATTATCGATGATTCGATCGTGCGCGGCACTACCAGTCGCAAAATCGTCAAAGCCTTGCGGGATGCGGGCGCAACGGCAGTTCACATGAGAATTTCTTCGCCACCGGTGACACATCCTTGTTTCTACGGGATCGACACCGACAATCAAGATCAGTTGATTGCTGCTACTAAGTCAGTCGCAGAAATCGGCGTCCAAATTGGGGTTGATTCTTTGGCTTTCTTGAGTTGGGATGGAATGCTGAAGGCGACTAACGAAGACCCGATGAGTTTTTGTTCGGCCTGTTTCACTGGTGATTATCCCATCGACGTTCCAGAAATGGTAAAACGGTCTAAGCTCATATTAGAAAAAGCTGGAACCTAGAAAATCAAAAAGCGAGAAAGCGATCGCCCGTTACTTTCCGCAATTTAGGGATTTTCAAGTTTTTCTGGTAAGTCATTGCCAGAATGTGTGTAGAAATGTTACATTAACTTAGCTTTAGCAATTCTTGCAGACTTGGTGAACTGTAGTGAACACTCGCTTGGGTAGAACTTGTGTGAAACCCAACCCTCGGATTGGAGATTTGAGATTGGAGAATTGGAGATTGGAGATTTGAGATTTGTGCTTGAATCTAAAATCGCCAATCTAAAATCGATGGTTTTTCCCTACACTCTCGTTCACAATTCCTGCTCGAAACGCTGTATGCTACCTGCAGACTGGAGGTAGTTCCTCCAGATGTCCACTCTCAGATGGAAGTCGCATTTCGCACCAACAACGGGCACATGAGATTTTTTCAGATAACAGGGTCGATCGCACTAATTTTTCCCACACAAGTATTCCACAAGCCAACTTGCTTGAGAATCGCGGACGGGCTAATCCTGCGAACTAAAGAACTTTAGAAACCCTTGCAGAGTAAAAATATGGCTCCTTGCAGGTTGAATGTTACCTCACCTGCATAGGGATACAACCCCCCGACTCATGTCGGGAAGAGCCAAAAAATTTAGATCTTAGTTAAGCCCCCAGATTCATCTGTGGAGTGAATCTAAAATCTAAAATCTAAAATCTAAAATCGATTGACTGTTACAAGGCGGAATGCGGTTTCTCAAGTCAGCTTAAATCGGAAACTTCGTGCAATCAAATACTGTTCTCAATCCCCCGAGCAATCAAGACTCGTTCTCTCGTACAACAGAGTTACCTTTTACTCTTGCTGATATCAAGGCAGCCATTCCAGCCCACTGTTTTGATCCATCGGCATGGAAATCTCTGGCTTATTTCTTTTTAGATATTGGCATCATCGCAGGTTTGTATGCGATCGCCTACACCCTCGATTCCTGGCTTTTTTACCCAATCTTTTGGTTGATGCAGGGAACCATGTTTTGGGCATTGTTTGTAGTGGGCCACGACTGCGGACACGGTTCATTTTCTAAGAGCAAATGGCTCAACAACCTGATCGGACACCTCTCCCACGCTCCAATTCTGGTGCCCTTCCACGGTTGGCGGATCAGTCACAGAACCCACCACGCGAATACAGGCAGCTTAGATAACGATGAAAGCTGGTATCCCGTGTCGGAGAGCCATTACGAACAAATGCGCTGGTACGAAAAGCTGGGACGCTTCTATTTGATGTTATTTGCCTACCCAATTTATCTGTTTCGCGGATCGGGCGAGCGGCCAGGTTCTCACTTCATGCCCGGTAGCCCGCTTTTCCGTCCGTCCGAAAAATGGGATGTGTTGACGAGTTCCGCATCCTTGGTACTGATGGTAGGCTTTTTAGGCGCGCTAACCTATCAGTTTGGTTGGCTGTTTTTACTCAAGTTCTACTTGGTTCCCTATGTAGTGTTCGTGATGTGGCTGGATTTGGTAACATTCCTGCACCACACAGAAGCCGATATTCCCTGGTATCGCGGTAAAGATTGGTATTTCTTGAAAGGTGCATTGTCTACGATCGATCGCGACTACGGAATCATCAATTCCATCCATCACGACATCGGGACTCACGTAGCCCACCACATTTTCTCGACGATGCCGCACTATCACTTGAAGGAAGCAACGGAAGCCATCAAGCCAGTGTTGGGCGATTATTATCGCAAGTCAACCGATCCAATTTGGAAGAGCTTTATTCGCTCTTACTGGGATTGTCATTTTGTCTCCGATACAGGTTCTGGAGTTTACTACGAATCACCTAACAGTCGGCGATCGAATTGAGTTAGCAGGTTAACTTAAAACTCTTTAGACTCAAAAACCCGGTTTTCTTGAAAAACCGGGTTTTTTGAATTTATAGAACCTATTTGACTTCTTTTAGCGATCGCGTATGGTAGTCGATCGTTTCACAGTAGCCGATGTTTTCACAACAGTCGATCGCTCATAGCAGTCGATATTTTCACAGCAGTCGATATTTTCATAGCAGTCGATCGCTCATAGCAGTCGATCGCTCATAGCAGTCGATCGGCCTCAAAAGCTCTTTTTTGAGGTCGTTCTGTTTAAAGCCAAGCTCGGAAACCCGGTTTCTTGAAGAAACCGGGCTTCTATTTCACTGCTTATGACTACGCCACGACGAGGAAGTCTGTATTGGAGAGGTTATCCGGAGAACCCACAATTGTGGCAAACAGACCACCACCTACCCCAAAGCCTGGCGCATTACCGTTCTGGTTGTACCACACCTTGCCAGTCTGACGGTTGTAAACAATCTCATCCAAGCTGTTTCCTGCTACGCCGACTTCGACTGCGGCAGCCGCATTGATTGTCGAAAAGTCTCCAGCCAGCAAAATATTACCAGCACCCGTTTCGAGAGCTGCGAAAACTGTCTTGTCCAGGACAATTTTATCGGTCCCAACCACGAAGTCATTGATTGTATCTACACCAGCCCCAGGAAGAGCCGTATTGAAGAGGAATCGGTCAATACCAGCACCCCCAGCTATGTTGTCATTGCCAGCACCCCCAGCTATGTTGTCATTGCCAGCACCCCCAGCTATGTTGTCATTGCCAGCTAAACCATTGAGGGTATTGTTGCCGCTGTTACCCGTGATTTGGTTGCCGAGGACGTTACCCGTACCGTTGATATTGGCAGCTTCGGTGAGGACTAGGTTTTCCACGTTAGCATCGAGGGTATAGCTGGCAGAAGACCGGACAATATCGATGCCCTGATTGGAATCCTCAACCAGATTGTCGGTGGTCCTGTTGACCAGGTAAACGTCGTTACCAATTCCACCGAAGAGGTTGTCATTACCCTCTCCAGTTGCATTAAAGGTGTCGTCGCCTTCCCCACCGTACATGAAATCTAGACCTGCGCCACCAGTTAGCAAGTCATTTCCCGAATCGCCATAGATATTGTCGTTACCACCACCCCCATTGAGGATGTCATTTCCACCAGCCCCAAAAATATTGTCCGCTGCTACACCTCCAGTAAGGTTGTTAGCAAGATTGTTTCCGAATAAATTTGCCATGATAGTTGCCCCTGAAAAATTTCAGTACATTAGATGTGAATTTGCAGGCTAAAAAATGGCTGTGAATAACTCTCAGATGTTAAAATTGCCAAGCTCAATTAATACAAGCCTTGACAAGAAATTTTTACCTTGACACTGAAGAGTTGTATCAGTAAAAACTCTGATGAGATAAATCCCCCACTCCTCTAAGATTCATCGTTGCAATTACTGACTTCAGCAACCTATTTATTGACACTCCCCGACCTAAAGGCACGAGGATTCTTGATTCATAGAGCCAACTTGCCGATAAGCGAATTGCTTTAACATTAGTAGCGGTCAGCTCTCCACAAGCGTGTAGGGCTTCACCCCCAATTGCCCGTAAGCCCTACGGTACTTAATCTCCGACTCAGGATATTCTTCGCGGCCTTGTGATCTCTATCTAAAATACATCCACACTCACAAACATGAGTAGGTGTGGATAGACTTTTGACAGGCCACCTTCCCGCAGTTAGAACATTCTTGAGATTGCGCTTACCTAGAATCACTCTAGGTATAATTCGGTATGACGATACTTTTATAGCAAGTATCACTTAAGTAGTGCTAGATTGTTAGCAAAACTTTACAAAAAAGTTGAGTTATTGATCGTGTCTGCTAAACTTATAGCAGAGCTTGGAGTCCAAGATAAATCACGAAAAAAGAACAGCATTTAAATAAAAAATAAGAAATCTTAAAAATAGAAAAAATTTTTATAAATATTTGCCGATATCGTTTTGGGACTAGACTATATTTAGTTTAAAAGTCACAATAAGAAAGACATAGTATAAAAAAACGCTAAAAAATGTCATAAAATTTTAAATAAAAAGGAGATTAAACTTAATGGAATAGCTGAGAAATTTAAATAAAAAAGGTTAATTAATATATTTTGTATTTTTAATTATTTTTAGTTTAAAAATTCTAAAATTATTAATAGTTAATAGCTGATACATAAAAACATACGCAGGTACTTACGCAGTAAGTTTTCCTAAAAAAAGCGAAAATAGCGAACGTTATTAATAATGTTATTTGTCATCAAAAGTAAGACGAACGTACAAAAAAAATGAAACATAATTGCCTAACTTTTATTAATAATTATTGCCCCTAGAATATACCCGAGACTACAACTTAAGTGCATGGGTATAGCCTTCGATAAAAGAATGTATTGCCAATCAAGTTTTGAGGTTATTTTTTTAAGAGCTAGAGTATTTATTAGACTTCTAAAAAAAAATGGTGCGAGGGATCGCCAGCTATAATATGATTTTACCTAAATTTACATGAGTCAAATGCGAGCGCATATCGAAAAAAAACCTGCCGATGCAAACTAGATTAGTCAGGGTTTATTATTATTATTAACAAATAATTGCGCTAAGTATTTAGGGAATTAATAATAAGTTAAAGTTTATAAAACGCAGTGCATTTGGGTTTAGCAATTTTCATGTTTTTTAAATTCGAGCTTTGCTTTTTTGGCTGTTTCCTAAACATTTACCATACTAAAGACGGAACTGCTAAATATACTCACCTGTAGAAGAGTTAATGAATTTAACTCGTATCGTAATCAGCGTTACTTTTATCAACGGGGTCGAGCGGGCGGCAACCAGGCGAGCGGCATGATTCCTAGCTAGAGCCTTTCTCAGTAACATGAGGTGCTCTCGAATCTAGGGCATAGGGCATACCTCACTTTATTGAGCACTGCTATATATTTGTCACCCCCCCTGGAGTGAGAGCTGATCCACGACCGCGATCGGGGGGGCTGTAACCCAATTGCTTTGCGTCAGTTATTTTAGTCAGTAATATCCCGGGGTTGAGTATGTGTCGCAGGAATTTTAAGCTCCAAGTTTTAACAAATGGTTGAAAACTCATATTTAGTAGGAAACTAAACAGATTTAAAAAAATTAGTTCGTTTTAGATGCTACTTTTTAATGATTTATAACGAAAATATATAGTTATTTTTTAGGGCCTTGTCAGTGATTTCACTTAAGTGTTATCCTTTCAGAGTACAATTACTGTCAGGTTACGGAACCTCCTTTTAAATAAAACGAGACTGCTCGCCAAACCGAGGAGCCATGTCCGATCTCAATGTTTAGATAAAAGCAGAAAAACTTTAGTGAACGGAAGATTAACGCTATGTTAAAACTGAGTGCTTTATTTCCAATCCATTGCAATGACCGAGCCATCAGCCACGTATTTTTTTCAGTGTGCAAAGAATGGCAAGACCCTGAGCTGAAGGCTCGCATGGTTGTCCCGAGTTGCGATCGCTCGTGCCGCGACTCCAATATAGTTGAAGCAATTCCCTCATTTCTGAAAAAACTTTATTACCTCAGCCCTAGTCTTCCCAAAATCAAGGCAGAGAAGCGTTTTCTCAAAGATATCAAAAATTTTGATGCTGCCTACTTGTGGCCCGGTATCTCATTAGATACTGTAAAGAGCGTTAACAAGCAAAGTAAGCCAATTTTTTGGGAGCGAGTTAATACTTGTCAAAGGCAAGCTAAGAGTATTCTGGACGATGCTTACTCTCGCTTGGAATTGCAACCTCAACACCAAATTACCCCAGAAACAATTCAGATTGAAGAGCAAAAACTCAAGGTAGTTGACTTTCTGTTTTGTCCCAGTCCGGCAGTAGTAAAATCGTTTCAAGAAGCCGGAGTGCCTGAAGAGAAACTGCTTTTAACGACAGAAGGTTGGTCGCCAGAGCGTTTCCCGAATTATCAATCCCAAAAACCGCCGTCAGAGGAAGTTAACATCCTTTTCTTAGGTTTTGCCTGCGTCCGCAAAGGGACTCACCTGCTTTTGCAGGCTTGGGAGCGAGCAGGGATTAAGGGAAAACTGACAATTTTTGGCAAACTCGAACCGGCGATCGCTCAAACTTGCAGCCATTTGCTGGAACGTCCTGATGTAGTTCACTTTGATTATGCCTTGGACTACAGTTCTGCCTATCGCCAAGCTGACTTTTTTGCCTTTCCCAGTCTGGAGGAAGGTAGCGCACTCGTTATCTATGAAGCAATGGGTCACGGTTTGCCGATTCTCGCTTCCCCGATGGGAGGAGGCGGTGTTGTGCGTGATGGTATTGACGGCATAATTCTCGATCCTTACGATACAGACGCCTGGGTGGAGGGACTGCGAAAACTATCTCATTCTCCTGAGTTGCGTGCTAAGATGGGAGCCGTCGCCCGCCAGCGAGCTTTGGAATTCACTTGGCCACAAGTTGCTGCTAGGCGCGGAGAGCAGATTCTGCAAAAAATGAACGCAAAATGACAACTAAATAGGACAGGACTGACGAAGAGTCGTGATTTACTAAAATATTTAAGAAACGACTCTTCGTCCTCACTACTTGCCTGATGGTGGTTATATGACAGGACTACATATAAGTCCTACTCAAGTTTAATTAGGTTGACCTAATTGGCGTTGCTGATTTACGGTATGCAAGGCAAAATATGCAAGTCATAGAAACCATTTTCGACACAGTTTCTGGATTTTAAACTTATGTTTTCATACCCTGATTAAGCAACGCCACCTAATTATTAACTTTATCTTGAGTTGTAGGCTCCAGAACCTAGTCGTTGTTCAAATAACGACTGCTTGCTTTCAGGAGAATCCTCCAGCCAGCGATCGATCAAATCCGCCCATTTGACAGGCAGGCGCAACTGATGCCAGGTTGAGTGAGAAGCGACAGAAATATTGTGGTAAAGCCCTGAATCAGAAATAACTTTTTCGATACATTCGGCTAAAGCCAGAGAGTTCCCCGCCTCAAAAATCATCGAATTAATACCGTGTTTCAAGTGGGTTTTAAACATCGGGTGATCCGAAGCTACTATCGGTGTTCTAGTGCGTAAAGCGTGCTGAATTGTCAGCGGAAAACCTTCGGGATATTCGTGCCTGCTAGTAACTAAAACGAGATCTGATTCTCTCATTAAAGGTTCTAAAGTCTGAGTTGGCACGATTCCCAGAAATTCTACAGAATCTTTAATTTGCAACTGTTCGACTCGCTGGGCAAAAAACTCTTCTTCGCCTTTCCCTGCCATTTTTAAGTGAACTGATATATTCCGCTCTCTTAACTTTGCTACGGCTTCTAGGATGTCGCCAACTCCCTTGCTTTGTATTAACAAGCCTGCGTAAAATAGTTTCAAACTTTTGATGCCAGCAGGAATTGTTTTCGGCAACAAAGAGCCTGGATTAGTCTCTATCAGAAAATCCCAAGGAATTATTTTATCGGGTTTTACTCCAATTTCCTTGAACAATAAAGATGAAGTAATGCCGTAAGTCCCAACCCATTCTATTTGCTTATTATTCAACAACTTAGCGAAGAAATAGTTGCGGATTTTATTGCGCCAAGTTGTTGTTGCAATAGATTCTGCAAATACAGCGAGGGTTCTAATTTTATTTTTAATTGCCCACTTAAAAACGTCTGGAATGACAGTCCGCATGATTAAGTGAGTCGGATTTTGTGCAGCAATTAATTCGATCAATTTTTGGGAATTAATTGGATAACTAAATCCGCAAGCGATCGCTCGTACGCCGTTTTCTAGAACCTGCTCGTTAAATTCTGGTGCCATGCAGCAGATAACCGTTACTGACTCCGCTCGTTTTGCCATCTCGGTAACGGCATCAACAGAATATTTTTGAGCGTAGTATGTTTCGCTTCCACCTTTGGCTAAACGCTCAAAGGCTTCTGCATAATCGCCGGCATACTGAACTATGACTAAGCGCATTTTCCTCAACTCTGATTGTAAAGTATTCATAAGACTTACGGTGCCAAAGATTTGTAATCAGGTTTATGTGGACGGTTTGATGTACTGCCACTCTAAAACTGTTCATTTTATTTTGCTTCAGCCTTATTATAAATAGTTTTGGCAACAGTCACGTCAATAGATAGCGGCCGCAGTCGCTTTGTATGGGGGGTTTCAAGCTAATTTTATCTTGATTTTTCTGAGAGTGTGTTGCAAGTAGAATGCGGAATTAATCCCGACTAAGTAACGAGAAATACTGTCCCCTGCAATTTGATGTCCGAAGTTGCGATCGGCACTCACTGTCGGCACTCACATACCATATTGGAGGGGATGCCAGCAGAATTTGCCTGTAAAATTCACAAACCGTTACAATATTTGGTTTTTAGGGCATTCAGTAAGCCAAAGTTTCTAAAGTTTCCCGCAGATAGGAGCGAACCTGCTGATCGATGGTGGCATTTTCCTGTTGGCGCTCAAAATTGAGTTCTAGCTGCCAGCGTTGAAATCCTGAACTTGCGCCGATCGCGGATTTGAGACTGCCCCAGATTTCAGAATCTGCGCACAGCTCGATCGGCTCTGCGGCGTTAGGTTCTTGTGCGAGCGGTAGATAATTCGCCATATTGTTATACCTCTGTTTTAATCCCCTGTAAGGATTGAAAGCTTACTTTGACACTCTCTATTATAGATTCTTCTCTCCAAATAGCCCATATAAAATATCCACACCCTGCGATTAAAAATTAAATATTAAGACTATTAATAATCTCAATCAGAGGACTGACACTACCTATTTTTGTAGAGCATACATCTGTCCAAATGAAGGTAGCTTAAACTACAATTATACCCATCTTAATTTTTTATTTCACTTTTTTTCGCTCGACTGTTCGGGTAGGGATGTAACGCCGTTGGTGTCAGCAGTTTTTGGGCTGACAATACTGCCGGCTGACGAATTCCCTATGCCCGATGCTGGTTCAATTGACTCTGCGGGTGGAGCCACAGCGGCAGTTGTCTCGACGGCGAAAGCCGGCAAAAGTCGATCGACTTGCCAACCCGCGATCGTAAAATCCTGCCGAATTTTTTCTAAAATATGAGGCTTTGTGGCTGCAAATTCCGATTCCGGGGTCAGCAAAACAGCGATGACACTAGCAGACACCTGCAAAAACAAATTGCTAGCTAAAAAAGCAGAAGCTGCCAACAACAATCCAGCCCACCGCCAGGAAGGAGGAAAGGGAGCCACCGAAGCAGCGAGGGGAGCGAATCGGTAGAGCTGCCACAAAATTACTGCCAGTAAAAGAGCGACAAAAAGAGCTAGTCCTTGATTTAACTTAGTTTTAAACCGAGTCAGAATCCGGTGCTGCGCATTAGTTAAATTCTGCGGTTTCACCGCCACAACTAAAATACTAAAAATGTAAAAAGGGCGGAACCACTGCATCCACAGCACAGGAACAATACCTGCTACAGCCACTAAAAACATTTCTAACCATACAGGAAGCAGGGGAGAACCCACTGCAAGTCCCAGCAAGCACAGTCCCAGGAAAATCGGCAGTGCAGCCGCCCCAGAAAGGTGAATCCACAAGAAAGGATCTGACCAAAAAGAACGCACTTTAAATAGTTATGAGTTTTGATTTTTGAATTTTTAGTTTTGAGAGTCTCGGACGCACTCTTGACCCAGAAACCCGGTGTGAGGAGTACATATCTAGCTGTCAAACCGAGGACTTACGGGAAGAAACCCGGTTTCTTTCCGTAAGTCCTATTTGAATGCGTGAATTTTGAATTTTAAGTTAAAAACCAAAGTTGCGAGTGATGACTTTTTGAGTATTGAGTGAAGAGAATAGTTGGGAGGTAGAGGCAATTTAATTGCCTTTGCTCAAAACTTCTCTTCCACCTCAACACTCAAAGCTCAAAACTATTGAGATAGAGTCCGCCGCTTAGTAACCATCCGGTAGGCTTCAATAATATCGCCATCCGCCCAGTCGCTAAACCCGCTCAAAGAAATGCCGCATTCAAAGCCAGCATTGACTTCCTTGGCATCTTCCTTCATCCGTTTCAGGGAGTCGAGGACGCCTTCGTAAACGACATTGTTGCTACGGCGCACCCGCACCTTGCAGTTACGGATGACTTTACCAGAGAGTACCATACATCCAGCCACAGCCCCGCGACCGATCGCGAAGACAGCGCGCACTTCCACGCTTCCCAGAGGTTCTTCCACCAGTTCTGGTTCCAGCAAGCCTTCCATCGCCCCTTGAATGTCATCCAAGAGGTTGTAGATGATGCTGTATTCCCGCACGTCTACGCCCGCTTGGTCGGCCGCTTGGCGAGCGCCGCTGGCGAGAGTAGTATTGAACCCGATAATCACAGCATTGCTGGCTGCGGCGAGGTCAATATCCGTTTCTGTGATTTCCCCAGGAGCAGATAGCAGCAGTCTGAGTTGAACTTCTTTTTGAGGAAGTTGAGTCAGAGCGCCGACAATTGCTTCGAGCGAGCCTTGAACATCTGCCTTCAAGATCAAGTTTAGTTCCTTGAGAACGCCTTCTTTAGCTTGTTGAGAGAAGCCGCTGAGGCTGATCCGGCCGCCTTGCAGGAGGCGCGAATCTCGTTGGAATGTAGCTCTTCCAGAGGCGATCGCCGCTGCTTCTTTTTCGTTTTGGAAGACATCAAACTCGTCTCCCGCGCGAGGAACTTCCCGCAGCCCCAGCACTTCCACCGCAAAGGATGGAGTTGCTCGATCTACGCGATCGCCCCGGTCGTCGATCATTGCCCGCACCTTGCCCAGAGCCGAGCCTGCGACCACAATATCGCCCACTCGCAGAGTACCGTTCTGCACCAGCAGAGTTGCCACAGGCCCCCTTGCCTTGTCGAGGTGAGCTTCAATCACCGTACCCTTAGCCGGTCGGTTCGGGTTGGCGTTGAGGTCTTCCATTTCCGCGACTGTCAGAATCATTTCCAACAGCGTATCCAGGTTTTCGCCTCGGATAGCGCTGACTGGAACCATCGTGATATCGCCGCCCCAGTCATCTGCGACCAAGCCGTACTCAGTCAGCTCTTGCTTCACCCGTTCCGGCTGAGCGCCCTCCTTGTCTACTTTATTGATAGCAACGACAATTGGCACTTTCGCCGCTTTGGCGTGGCTGATAGCTTCAATTGTCTGAGGTCGCACCCCGTCGTCCGCCGCCACCACCAAGATAGCGATGTCCGTAACCCGAGTTCCCCGAGCCCGCATCGCTGTAAAGGCTTCGTGCCCCGGCGTATCCAAAAATACCACCTGCTGGCTCTTGCCTTCGTGTTCCACATCCACGTGGTAAGCACCGATGTGCTGGGTAATCCCCCCAGCTTCTCCTTGAGCCACCTTGGTTTTGCGGATCGAGTCAAGCAAGGTAGTTTTGCCGTGATCCACGTGTCCCATAATCGTTACCACTGGCGGACGGCGTTCGAGGTATTCCAAATCGGCTGCATCCAGCATCTCGATCACTTTGAGTGCTGGGGCTGCTTTTTCTGGGGTTTCCACCTCTACGCCCATTTCTTCGGCTACCATTCTCACCGCTGAAATGTCCAGGGTTTCGGTAATGTTGACCGCAATGCCTTTAGAGAAGAGCCGCTTAATAATTTCGGTTTCGGGAACAGCCAAAGTAATTGCTAGTTCTTGAACGGTCATCGGCCTGCTCAGCAGCAGTTTTTCTGGACGTTCTACCTTAGCTTCGGCTGTTTTGCCCCGGTTGCCGCGTCCCCCGCTGGAACCTGAAGAAGAACTCTTATCGTGAGAAGGGCCTGGTCTCTTATTTTTTCCGCTGCTTCCGGGTGCGCCGGGAGTTGGTGTTGACTTGGGTGCTGCTTGTCCCTTCGCTTTAGCTGGGCGGGCTAGGGACAGGCTGACCGTGACTGGTGCTGGCAGATCCAAGCCGTTTTCTAAGTCATCGTCATCCTCGTCTATGGGTTTGAGGCGAGAACGTTTTGCCTTAACTGCCTTGGCAGCTTTGGCAGCATCTGAGTTTTCGTCATCATCTTCTTCCCAAATGACCGATGTCTTTTTGGCAGGACGAGGGAGGGAGGGCCTTTCGAGGAGAGGAATCTCCAGCAACGGCGTATTATCTTCTTCATTGTCATCAGTGTCATCCCCTATGGCTCCGGTGTCACCGCCGCGGCTACGCAGCCCGGTAGCTGACGTTGCGGGGGCCAGGCTCCGGCGCGGGCCACCGGGCTGGGGTCGATCGGCAAGTGGAGTTTTTACTGGGCCGCCAGCGCCTTCTCGGCGCGGTCTTTGCGCGTCGCGAGATTCGGTAGCTCCCGGTGCGGGTCTGCTGGGGCGACTCGGTTTAGCCGGCGCTTCCAGAGTTTCTGCCTGTTCTGATTGCTCTTGCTCGGTTTTGGCAAGTTTGAGTACCGGCTTGTTTCCCAGATTTTGTGGGGTGCGGTTAGCCGACTCAGACGCCGGTCTGACTGGCGGCGACGTGAGTTTTGCCGAGGGCCCGGGAGGGGGTACCTGCTGGCGCTGGGTGCGTTCCGGAGCCTTTTCCGACGGCGGTTGAGGTGCCGCAGGTGTCTGAGCCTGGGCGCTGGTTTCCGGGGCGATCGCACCTACAGTTTCCGACCCTGTTTCCGACACTGTTTCTGACGGAGCAGCCGAGACAGCCACATTTGGCTTCGACAGTACAGGTCGATTGATATTTGGTTTAGCGGGAGGCTGGAGTTGTTGAGCTGCGGGCGATTTGGGAGGAGTTGCCACGGTTGCCGCCGACTGGTCTTTTTTCTCCTCGTTGCCCGCAGGCTGGGAGTTTGCACCAGCCTGCCGTACTTTTGGACTGCGTATTTCTAAAATTTGCTGCTTTTTTTGTTGGTCGTTAGGGTGAGGGCCAGATTCTCTAGATGGCGCTGCTGCTCTTTCGGGGGGAGCTGGCTTGCCGGGGGAAGAGTGGCTGCTGGCTACGTATTTTTCCGCCGTTTTGCGAATGCGTTCTGCTTCGGATTCTGTAATTGTGCTGCTGTGGCTCTTGACTGAAATATTGAGCCGCTCGCAAACTGCCAAGATGTCTTTATTATCCAAATTTAGTTCCCGTGATAATTCGTAAATTCTTACTTTGCCGTTGTTCATCCACTCTGCCCTCTTTTGTGCCAACCAGTTTTTACATTTTGATTTTTTGTTCTAATGACGACATCATTCGCTGTGATTGATTCAGTGTCAGGAATCGGGGTTTTGGTACTCGCTCAGCAATTTTATCTAAAAGATGCAACTTGCTGAAGTCTGCGGTTGGAGAATTCTCAAGTCTGTTTTGGAACTTGGAACTCTAAAGTCTGAATTTTGGCAACAGCCACAAATCAAGCTTCAAAGTTTACCTTTCCACCTTGAGGATACCTCTGCTAGTACCCTACCCTTATCTAATCTGACACAAATCTTTCCAGACTGGTGGGCAGATCGGATTGGGGTTTTATAGCTGGCGCTACCGGTAATTACTGGTAGGGCTGCCAAGAGGGTTTATACAGTCGATGCCGAACTCTTGTCGGTTTTTCGTCCGGCCCGGCCAGAGTAAGATGTACAGTCAGATGTGGCTAAACGCTGCCAAAGTGTTTGGTACAGTTCGTCAGACACAGGCGCTTTGAGCGATCGCCCAAGTCGATTTTTTTTCTGAGCTGCTTTGAGGCATTCTGCTTCCGGACAAAGGTAAGCGGAACGACCGAGGCCGCGATCTAATTGTACCTGATGAGAAGGATAGAGCCTGACAACTCGCCAAAAAGCTTCCTTAGGAGCTATTTTTCTACAACTTGCACAGCACCGGTAGTTCGGTTTCATCGGAGTAGGGGGAGAGGGGGGGAGTAGGGGACAAGTCCTGATTGTCTCCCGATCGGGAAAATCGTGTGTGTGAATGTCGCAGTTGTTAGACTGTGGCTTCGGTTTCCTCGGTGGCGGCTGCCTCCTCTTCCTCAAATTCTGCTATTTCCTCGTCGCCGTCGAAGTCTGATGCTTCGTCTGCGTCGTAGTCGCCTGCTAGTTCTTCGAGCCTGGTTGCTTCTGCTGCCAATTTGGTGTCTTCGGCGGCGCGATCGTACTTAGCAATATCTTTGATATCGATTTTCCAACCGGTGAGGCGGGCTGCGAGGCGGACGTTCTGACCTTCTTTGCCAATGGCAAGACTCAGTTGGTCTTCAGCGACCAAAATGTGAGCTCTCCTGCCTTCTGGAGCAACTAAACGCACTTCATCTACTCTAGCGGGACTTAGAGCGTTGGCAATATAGGTTGCCGGGTCTGGAGACCAGCGGATCACGTCGATTTTTTCGCCGCGCAATTCGTTGACTACTACCTGAATCCGCGATCCCCGCGCTCCGATGCAGGCTCCTACGGGGTCTACGTCGCGATCGAGAGTATCAACTGCTATTTTAGTCCGGGGGCCGACGTGCCGGGATGGCGGATTTGCCTCCCTGGCTACGGCGACAATCCTCACCACCCCGTCTTCTATTTCTGGTACTTCGTTAGCAAACAGGTAAACCACCAAACCTGCGTCGGCTCTAGAAACAAGTAACTGCGGCCCTCTAGTAGAACCTTCGCCTACTTTTTTGAGATAAACCTTGAATGTAGCGTTGGCGCGGTAATTGTCGTTGGGCAACTGTTCGCGCTTCGGGAGTTCGGCATCTACTTCTGGCTGACCGAAACTGCTGGTGACTGCTAAAATTACCGACTGCCTCTCAAACCTGAGCACTCTTGCTTGAAGAACGGTTTCTTCTAAATCTTTAAATTCTTCTTGAATCATTTTGCGCTGTTGGTCGCGCAGTTTTTGAGCCAGGACTTGTTTGGTCTGGATAGCGGCCATGCGACCAAATTCTTTTTGATTTGGTGTTACGTCTACGAGTACGATGCTCCCAGGCTGAGCTTCGGTGGCTACTTCTTGCACTTCGGAAAGTGAGATTTCGTGATCGGGATTGATGACTTCTTCGACAATAGTTTTATTTGCTAAAACGCGGAAACCTTCTTGTTCAGCGTCGAGTTCTACATCAAAGTTGTCGAAGTATTCTTCGCTGAAGTGGTCGAGTTTTTGGGTGCGGCGGTAGCGTTCGTATCCTTTGAGCAGGGCTTCTCGCAAGGCTGCTTGGACGGCGTGTTTGGGTAAATTTCGCTCTTTGCTAATACCTTCGACCATTTCTTTTAGTCCGGGCAGGGGAACCATTGACATATAAAACACTCCTTTTTTGCTTGGGTAATAAGTAACTGGTAATTGGTAATTGCGGATGGTAAGTGATGAGTGATGAGGAATTAGTTACAGAATTCAATTGGGTTAAATAGGCGTTATAACCTTTTTTTGTTTCACTTTAACCCGTAGTTATAGTTTTTATAACTCCCAACTCACGCACTCAAAATTCAAAACTTCCCTTTACCTCTCTTTGCCTTCGTCTAGTTCAACTTTGACAATCTGAGGGCGGGGAATTTTAACCTGTCGCCCTTTTTGATTGAGATAAACCGCTGTTTCATCCCGGCCCACGAGCAGTCCTTTCCACTCTTTGATTCGCGAGTCAGGTTCGGTGGCTTTGACTGTCACGGGGAAACCTTTAAAGGTAATGAATTCTCGATCGCTGCTGAGCAATCGGGATATGCCGGGACTAGAAATCTCTAGCACGTAGGCGTCGGGTATGATTTCGGATGCGTCTAACTCGGCTTCGAGGGCTGTGCTCATCCGCTCGCAGTCGGCTAAACCTGTGTCTTGCTGGAGGTTGCGAATATCTACCCGCAAGACGGGAGGATTTTGGTTGGTGTGAAACACTGCTCCCACTACTTCCAATCCCAGTGTTTCCGCAACGGGGGTAGCTAAGTCAATGATTTGTGGGATTAGAGGATGAGTCATATCGAATACTTAAGTTAAAACTCCTGAACTCGGACACGGGCATGGAAAAATTTGGTGTTGAGATTGCTTGGCTTTGAGGTGGTTTTATGGGGTCGCTGCGACTTTTGTCTTCAACTTTGGGACTTTACGCAACATCCCTGCCGGGGCTATCACGGGGGGATTACCCCTACTAGAGCAGTCCTCAACTTGCAAGTCTGACGCCCTGAGTTCTTTTCCTGCGACTAATGCAACAAAAAAAGTGGGCTTGACCCACTCCTAGGTAAAACACTTTCTTCCAAGAAGTTTGAGGACTCCCTCCGATCGAAGGCAGGCCTCATTTCTCAGTTTAGCTCGATCGCCCGCCCACTGACAAACCGATCGCGCCGGGGGGAGTGTCTGAAGAGGTGACTGGGGGAGTGGGGGAGTTGAACAGAGGAGGAAAGTTGGGAAAATCTTCCTTCTTGCCTCAACATCCATCGGTTAAATTCATTACATAAATCAGTTAAATCCCCTACACTGCTTCGTTAGCGAACTTCCCTCGAACCTCGAACCTGAAAATCCATCCGTTAAATCAGTTGCCGAACTTCCTTCAATATCGGTTAGCTTAACGCGGGGCTATCCGTTGCAGTTCTTTGGCTTGTTCTAAAATTTTCTCGAAGTCTTCTTCGCTCAACCGCTGAATGTAGTTGATTTTAAACTCTTCTAGGAAGTCGCACAGCAGCAGTTGTATTTCTTGCCAGGTTTGCTGCTGTTGCAGTTCGGCTCCCAAAGCTTGCCCGAAATGTTGGACTAGCTGGCTTGAGAGTTTGGTGCCGATGGGGTCTTCACTGGCGATTTTGAAGGCTTCGTAGGCATCTTGGGGGCCGAGTGTGACTAATTTGGATAGTTCTGCAACTAATTGCTCTGCTAGCTGTGCGGGCAGGTTTCCCAGTCCGGGTACTTGCTTCCATCCTTGATAAAGGGGGGATTGTTTGAGAAATATTTCTATATTGTACCGCAGGAGGGCTTCTAGGTCGGGCTGGAGTTGGGGGAGGACTTTGTAGACGGTTACTTGGACTAGATGCGTGGCGATCGCTTCTATTTCATTGATATTGTTTATGTCTAGATAGCGCTGTTTTTGGGATTGAAATAGTTGACGAGCTAGTTCGCCTGTGGTAATTGATTGTTGCATCTGGTTGATGAGTTGAATTACTACTACTTCGGTCAATTCTTGGGCGAAGTTGGCGACGAAACCTCGGCTGATTTGGGTGCGTATGGATTGGAGATCCGGGATTTTGGCTTGGTGGATGCGAATTGTGACGGGTAATACTCGCAACAAGCGCCAGAATGGTAGGAGCAGGAAGATGTCGTACCACCGCCAGAGCATGGCTGCTCGCCAAGTAACGCTGCGGTGGCGGCGGCTGATGAAGTAGGTGCGGGCTAGAAATTCGATCGCGAATATAGCAATAAATGGCAGGTCTATTTGCCAGAAATTGTCGGTAAATTCGCCGTTGTCTCCGATCTCGCGGTAATAGTTGGTGGCGATTAATGGCTTGATTTTGGTGTCAAACCACTTGATTTCTTGTTGCCAGCCTTGTTTGTTTAAATAGTCTTGGCTCCAAAATGTTTGGAATGATTGTTTGGCGGAGTCTTGGGGATTCGGGGCGCGATCGCGCATCCGGTCTTTGATTTTTTCAAGGGTGCCGCTTTTTGATGCTACTCGAAAGGGATCTTCCTCGATCATTTTCGCGCTCAGATTGTTTATTTCCTGCAATTTGGCTGCTACTTGGGGAGAGGGCAAGCCTGTTTGCACTACTTGACTTTTTAATTCTTCTAAGGTTTCTAGATATTTCTGGGTGTCTCGGTGGGGTTTAATTCCTTTAAATGGGTCGTATACTTGAGTTAGAACTGGCAGTTGCCGGAAGTAGAAATCTCGCCAGGGGACATAACTTATGTCAAATAATACTAAGCTTAAATTTCCTAGGGCTACCAGTGCCATGAACCGCTCAAACCAGGGTACTTTTGGCGATTCTTTGCGGGATTTGGAAGTTGGAGAGGGCTGTAATTTTGGTGTCACTGGCAGTTCCTAATTAAGTTGACCGAGCGAAATAAATGTAACTGGTAATAGCTGAACAAAGGAAACAGGAAAAAACGGGATAATTTTCTGTCTGGCTCGGATTGCGATCGAGCCAGCTAGTATCTATTTTAACGTGGGTTTGTTGGGGAATTTTGGATTGTTGATTGGGCGGGCTTAGGTAAAATTTTATACGGGTAAAATATTAAGGTCGATTGAACTTGAGGGAAGCAGCAGCTCCCGTCAGTCTGCTTCTCTGTAGCAATAAAATTATATCTCAGGTGGAATCCTAAGTTTTTTTTCGGCGTTGCAAAGCTAACTAGGCGGAGAATAAATTACTATTTCTGTTTAATCTCCTGGCTATTTGACCGCTAAATCAAATGTATTGCACCTATCGAAGTTTAAGGTTAGATTTGGACTTCGAGTTTGAGCTCAAACCCTCAAGAGAGTTATACTTGCTCAGGGGCAGTCTGGCGAGAGCGCCTTCTCAGAGGGCGAGGGTGGCTGCCGCCTCGGTAAGGTTCGGGGTCTCGCCTCAACAAAAAACCAGCTCGCGATCGGACTCTTGAATAATATGAAATCCTGACTATAATTTTGTTCGCATTTTTTTAATATATGACATACTGCCTTAATCTCGATTGCCCAAGAGACAAGCGTCAGAACCCACCAGGCACAAAGTATTGTCTTAATTGTGGTTCAAAGCTGCTGCTAAAAGACCTTTATGCAGCAACTGAGCCGCTGCGCGACGGAGGATTTGGCAGGACTTTTCGAGCTGTTAATCATGGAAAATTTGAGGAATTGTGCGTGATCAAACAGTTGTCGCCCCCTCAAGAATTTCAGCGGAAACCCGGTCATTTTAAAAAGTATGTTCGACTGTTTGAACAAGAGGCAAGGCGGCTTTATGAACTGAAACACTCGCAAATACCTCAGTTAATTTCTTATTTTCAGGAAGATGGGCGCTTGTATTTGGTACAAGAGTTTATTGATGGCAATAATTTAAAAGATGAGTTAGAAAACTACGGTGCTTATAGCGAAGTCAAAACTAGGGAACTGCTCTTAGATTTGTTGCCTTTGTTGAAGTTTGTTCACGATAGAAATGTAATTCACCGCGATATTAAGCCTGAGAACGTGATCCGCAGATCTCGGGATCGCAAGTTGGTACTGATAGATTTTGGAGTTTCCAAACAGGTAGTAACAGCTTCTCCTAACCAAACGGGAACTAAGTTAGGAACTCCCGGTTATGCGGCTCTCGAACAGCGTCACGGTAAGGCGGTTCCTGCTAGCGACCTTTACAGTTTGGGGGTGACGTGCATTCGCTTGCTGACTTCTGTTATGCCTTATCTCGATATCTACGGGGACATTCACGATGACCTTTACGACCCGCTTGAAGGTCGCTGGCTTTGGAGGGAGGCTTTGCCGAAAGGAACGCAAATTAGCCAGGATTTAGGTCAGGTTTTGGATAAATTGATTCAGGAATATGTTAAAGACCGCTACAAGTCTGCCGTAGAAGTTTTGGAGGCTTTAAAACCTCCTATTCTTGTTATCCGACCGCCGAAAAAGTTGCAGCAGGCAACTGTTATTAGTTCTTCTGTTTCGACTCAAATTGTGACTGAGACTCCGGTAGTTTCTGTAAATTTAGAGTCGGAAAAAGGGATTGATTATTCTCAGTTAGAAAGGCTGCTGGCGGCTAAAAATTGGCGGGGTGCTGATGAGGAAACTTCTGTAAAAATGCTGGAGGCTATGCAGCAAATTTCACGGGGTTATTTGAGCGAGGAAGATATTAGGAAGTTTCCAGCTAAGGATTTGCAGACTATCGATCAACTTTGGGTTCGGCACAGTCACCGCAGATTCGGTTTTTCTGTGCAAAAGGGTTTGTGGGTAAAGTCGGGGGGAAGGGCTGGTGTTTATGATGCTAATGTTTGGGAGAAGTTTGGCGATCGAGTGGGTTGGCGGGTTAACAGCCAGTGGGTATACTATTCGGAGCTGAATTTTACTTCTAAGGCCAAGCCTGGACATTTGCCAGGGGGGACTGTTTTTGGGTGGGAAGGCGGGGTTTTATGCGGTGTTTTAGGTTTGGGTGGGGTCTGGTTTCTGCTGTCGCGGCGGGATTTGTAGAAGGAAGGTAGAAGGCAGAAGGCAGAATTTATTAGTCACGCTGCACCCCAAGCCAAGTCGAAGTGTTAATAATTAAATAGTTTTGAGTTGCGAATTAAAGAGTTAACAAGTTTTGAGTTTAATCATAGGTTATGTAGAAATTAGGTATAAAAAAAGCGGCAAATAAGATATAATCACAAACTATTTTTTTTGTGCTATGTTCTTAGAGAAGGGCAAGTTTACAAAGTCAAAAGCCAGTCCTCGGCCATGGCAAAGCATGGGGACTGGCTTTGGCTCCAATTTACCAAGGAGATATATCTATTATGTTGCAAGAAAAACGTCTCAAGCCGTGGACTGTAGTTCGCTCGCTTCCAAATGTGGAAAAGGTGGTTGTGGGTGAGTTTCGCAGTTGGTCTGATGCAGACGGTCACTTGAAAATTCTCAAGCGGATGGTTCCGGCGGATCGATTGACTGTTGTGTTCGATCCGGTAGTTCAAGCGTAATGTCGCTGCTAAATTGAGCGGCGTGCGATCGCTCTTTGAGCTAAGCGATCGCCTCTTTTTTTACATACAAAATGCGACCGCAAAAAAGGCGATCGCAAATGGAATCATTGTCCTTAACTGCGGCGAATTTCAGTAATTTGGTCGGCAACATCCAAAATTCTTTGGGGCATGGATGGCCCGGTAAAAATCATATCCAAATGATGTGGCTTGCTGTCAATCAATCCCAGCACTTCTGCTTCGGGAATCAAGCCCAAATTAACAGCTAAACTCAATTCATCAAGAATAACTAGCGCATAACGGCCTTCCCGCACCGCATTTTGAACGTACTGCCACAATTGTTCGATCGATCGCGTCTCCAGCTCATCTAAATCAGCATTCTCAATGCAGCGTGACAAATCGCAGCGCACCCAATCTAAATTTTGCCCCAGCCGCACCGGATGCTGATGCCCTTGATTAATTCCCCCTTTGAGGAACTGCACCGCCAGCACCGGAGCTCCCTGTCCTGCAATTCGGAGCGCCTGAGCCATGACACTGGTAAAAAAGCAGCGGTGCGGACCTGTAAAGACTTGCACCAGCCCTTGAACTGTGTAGGGCAAGCTGTGGGTTAAATTGAGTTTAGGGGTTTGTAACTGAGCAACCATAGGGCAATATTTAATCAGCAACTAAGTCTTGAGTGCAGCTCCGACCTTGGCGTGCCTGAAGCCTGCTTGACAATATATAGTGTACTGGGCCGAGTGCATATCCGATCGAACGCTAGATATACAAGTTGTCAAAAGCTAGTGCCAGTGGCATTCGCAGTTGTTTGTGGGATTTGGGAACTCAATTACCACTTACGCAGAAACCAGTTTTTTTTACCAAAATCCGCCGGGAGCGCGACAGTTATACAGTCATAGGGTGAAAAACCAAGGTGATGAGAGTCTTGCTGCGTCCAGGACTCTCAAGAAAATGTACGCACATCGCGTAAAATTTGAATGTCGCGGCACTAGGAGCAGGTACTGTGAGATTGGTGATTCTGGGAGGGCCAGGAGCGGGAAAGGGAACTCAGGCACAGCAATTGTGCAGCAATTTGAGCATTCCTTTGCTTGCAGTAGGGGACATTCTCCGCGCGGAAATCGCAGGTGAAACAGACTTGGGCAAATTGGCGGTGCCTTATGTCGAAAAAGGAGAGTTAGTTCCCGATGAAATTTTGATTAAATTTATCGGTCGCCGGCTGCTGCTGTGGGATGTCTTTAATGGCTGGCTGTTGGAGGGATATCCGCGAACGGCGTTTCAGGCTGAGGAATTGGATTTTTTATTAGAGGAGTTGGCCCAGGAACTAGATTGGGCAATTTGGCTGAAAGTGCCGATCGAGGTTTTGCGGAGCAGGTCGATCGAACGAGATCGATCGGATGACCATCCTGAAATTTTACAGCGTCGGCTCGATTTGTTCCACGAACGCACTATTCCTCTTTTAGAGTATTACGAATACCGCAACAAACTGTTAACTGTCAATGGCGACCAATCCCCAGAACAAGTCCAGCAGGATATTCTCCAATTGATCGAGGCTAAGGTCAAATAGTCATAGCATTTTAGATATTAGATTTTAGATGGGAATGACTGCATATTTAACGAATCAAAAAAATCCGAAAGATTAATCCCCAATTCCAAATTTTTAATTCCCAATTCCCCATTACCAATTATCTAAATATTATGTCTTTCCAGCGTCCTGACGGCAGACAACCAAATCAACTTCGTCCGATTAGTTTCGATCGAGAATTTACCAAATTTGCTAGCGGATCGGTGCTAGCGAAAAGTGGCGATACTCAGGTACTTTGCAGCGTTACAATCAAGCCGGGAGTGCCGAGATTTCTGGAGAATACCGGACAAGGTTGGCTAACAGCGGAATACCGAATGTTGCCTGGTTCTACGCCGCAGCGACAAGAGCGGGAATTTATGAAATTATCGGGACGCACTCAAGAGATTCAGCGGTTGATTGGGCGCAGTTTGCGATCGTGCTTGGATATGCAACTATTGGGAGAACGCACCATACTTGTCGATGCGGATGTTTTGCAAGCGGACGCGGGGACTCGCACGACTTCAATTACTGGCGGGTTTGTGGCTGTGGCTGATGCTTTGAATAAGTTGGTGCAAAAAGGTGATTTAGTGCGATCGCCCCTGATTCGCCAAGTCGCGGCCGTGTCTGTGGGAATTTTGGAAGGCGAGCCATTTTTAGATTTGAATTATCTTGAAGATGTGGCGGCGGAAATTGATTGTAATGTGGTAATGAATGGAGATTTGAATATCATCGAAATTCAGGGAACTGCGGAAGCAGGAAGTTTCAGTCGGAGTCAGTTAAATCAAATTTTGGATGTGGCAGAAACTGGGATTCAGGAATTGTTGGAGGCTCAGCGGCAAGCTTTGGTTTAGTAGGTAAATCTAATTCCATATCTATTTAGAAATAGAGTAAATCCGGTATAGTCTCACTATTCCAAGGTCAAAAGATTGTCTTTGACAGCAATTTTTCCTTGAAAATAGCAGCTCGCTCCCGTACAGAGGTAATTTCAGTACCAGCAACATTCTCGGCTTCACCTGCAAGTTTTATAGCCTCTTCCTTGTTGCCCTTTACCTCTTCTAACTCAGCTAAACTTAGTAGTAAATTAGCTATTGTATCATTGCGACTAATTTCTCTGCTGACTAGGAGGCAGTCTTCATAGCAACGTCTAGCTTGCTCGTAATCTCCTTGTAGAAAGTGACATTTTCCCAAATTCATTATTAGCTCGGTTTGATAGTAGCGATATCGAATTCTCTTATGAGGATAATCTTCTAGCAAAACTTGATAGTTTTTTAGAGATAGATTAAACTGCTGATAACTCGCAGAAAAATCTCTCAACTCAAGATACACGCATCCAATAACATTTGGTAACTCTGCTTCATGAAGAGCCAATTGATCGTCAATAGGTATTTGACTGCGCTTGGTATTCAAAATATCCCAAGCTTGTTGATAATGCTCTAAAGCAAGTTCATACTGCTTTTGCCGATTTGCTAAATTTCCCAAATAGCGTAGCAACTTACATTCTTTTGAAAATTCTTTAAGCAATTGATACTTCTGTAGCGATTCCTGGAAATTTTGCTCAGCCCGGACAAAATCTTCACCTTCCATGCAAGCGTAGCCCACTTCACCTAATAGCTGTGCTTGAATCTTGACATCATTTATATGTCTAGCAGCTTTAAGAACGATCTTACCGCAGCGAAAATAATCGTTCCAGTAACATTCAAACCATAGTTTTCCACTAACTTTTTCCCACACCTTAAATAGTAAGTTGAATGAATGTTCACTTTCATCATTTTGTGATAAACACATCTCGGTCCACCGACTCAAAGCACTAAATAGATTGGTTCTCTCTTCTTGTAATGTTAAATCTATATTCATAATTACCTTTCCATTTAATTGTCTGGATTAGTCAATATCGTACTTCCATTTTGCGATCTGTTCCCATTCCTGAAGTGATAGTTGCCACTTATCTACCAATCCTCCCCGCAGGCTGCGTCTTACCCAAGGATGCAAGTTATAGCGCGGTTTACCTTTGGCATCTGTTTCCTTTTCAATCAAATACCACCGCCCCAGTTCGCGCCGCGTTACAATCCAGTCAGATTCCTGTACCTGTCTAGCACCAGACAATTCTTCCCAAGTCACACCTGCATCAGAGTTCCCCATGTAACGGAGTACGTTCTTAGTTACATTGCTAATTCGCTGCCAAGCTGTCTTTAGGGAAAACTCGTAAATTTTTTCAACATCTCCGCCAGCTTGTTCTAGTGCCGACAACACAGGCTCCAATGTACCATCGTCAAAGACACGCCCAACGATAAAATGTAATGCAAGCGGAGCACCGCAAGATAAATGATAGACTTGTTGAAGTTGCTCTGTGTTTGCTTGTAGTATTGCAGGTACATTTTTGTATTTAGCTTCATCTTGCAACAACTGGTAAGAGCTGTTCTCTTCCAAGGGCGGAATATTAATCAGTCCAACATAAGAAGCATTCGTTTGGAAGCGACTGGTTAGTAATACCCGACTAGGGTTAAGCATTTCATTAAGTTTGGGTAAAATTTCCTCAAGTTGTGCGGTTTCAGCATTGTCTAGTACAATCAGCCTCTTTTCTTCTTTAATGCGCTGGTGAACTCGCTTTACCGAACAGCCATCTAGTTGATGGGCAATCTCTTGAAGTAACTGATTCCAACTAAGCGCCTCATCTCGTGCTGACTGGCTGATTTTACCATCTGAAAATTCAGTGTCTCTTGCTTTAACCCATAGCACATCCGCAAAGAGATTGTTACGCACTGCTGCCATAGCAACTTTACAGGCTACTTCTGTCTTGCCGTACCCCGCACTACCGCATAGAGAGAGGATAGGTGCTTCTTGCGGGTCGTTTAGCCGATGTAACACATCTTCGCTGAAACTCTCTCTTCCCCACACCTTTCGGCATCGTAAATTGGGAATCCATATCCCACGCTGGTTTTTGCTGTAAGCGTCAATTGGTTGTAGTGGTAATACGTTAATTTGGTCTTCCAGTGAAGGTGTTGTGCTGGCAACAGATACCACAGGTAAATCTGTTTCCTGAATTTCGCTGGGTTCAGCAACTTCTTCCCATTTAACACCCACCACCTCACAAATATTTATAAAAGTATCTCGATCAATCCGCTCTCCCTTCAAAAACCGCTTCAACGTTGAGATTGAGGTAAAAGCAGCTTGCCGCCACTTTTCTTGAGTCCAGCGTTTCTTGCGTCTAGCCTCCTTAACAATTTTTAGCCCCTGTTCTGATGCCCTCAGCTTATCAGCCATACTTCACCATTATCCTAAAATTGCTTGCTCTGAGCCAATTTTAGCTCACTTTGGTTCAGTAACAGAAGCAGTGAAGCATTTAGTGAGCTATTTACTGAGCTAAAAGAATGAGCCAAACTGAGCCGTCAAGCCAACTTGTATCTGAGATATTAGAAATATGGGAAGCCAATTGTGGAATAACCAAGGCAATAACGAAAATCGATCACATTCTTAGCTAAATTCATTCCAATGTCAAAGTCAGCACTTTTTTTATGGCGATTAACTTTTTTAATCGCTTTGCAATTGACTATTTTATTTTTAGGTACAAAAGCACAAGCAGGAGGTGGAGACTCAGACTCTGTTGATTCAGAATCAGAAAATCGACCAAAAATAATTAATGCTACTGCCAACATTAAATGGGATAAATGGAGTCAACCTTATTGGTTGAATGCCCAAGTTTGTCGGGACAGAGCTGGCGATACTGCCTGTTTCCGATCTGATACTGCTAGAAAATTGGGCTGGAATATTCCTGAACGTAATTAATCTAAATTACTCATCTCATCATTAGGGGAGTCTGACAATGAATTTCAAAAAAGTTCAAAAATTTGCTGCGACCGCCATTGCTAGTGTTTCTTTAGTAGCTACAGCACAGGCAGCTCAAGCATGGGAAACTTTTCAGGTAAATGGTGGATATGCACTGAATACAAATAACTCTTTTCGGTTAATTGACGGTAATCCTCGGATGTCTCTTTATCAGCATAATATCAACGATCCTGACCAACAATTCGATCGTTTACCTGGTAAATCGGGGACACTTTTACGTCATCGTTCTACAGGAAAGTGCTTAAATGCTTATTTGCCCGCCCAAAACAAAGAAATAAATGTTTGGTCTTGCAACGCAGGCGATCCCGATCAAAACTGGAATTTACAGAGTGTTGGTAATGGAGAGTTATTAATTAGCCGTACTGGAACTAATTTTTGTATAGACTCTCCTACTCGTAGTAATAATGGCAGGATTCATCTAATTACTTGCAATCCTAATAATGCGAACCAGCGTTGGAAAAGCAGTGCTAGTAGTGTAAGCGGTAACATTGATTTACCTTTTGGTCGAGGTCAAACTTGGTATGTTTGTCAAGGCTATCAAAATAGCACCATCAGTCATAACGTTAACACTGGCAGTACCTATGGTTTAGATTTGACTTTCTCAAATCGAGACTTTGGTACAAATGGTTGTTATGCCTCTGACAGCAACGTCAATAAATCGGCAAATAAACAAGTTTTATCTCCTGCATCTGGGACAGTTTATCATGTGGCTGGAACCTCAGATTTAGTTTGCTTATCTATTGACCAAAATCGTAGTCTTTTGATTGGTCATATAAATCGTAGTGTTGCTAATGGTCAAAGAGTGAGCGCAGGTCAAGTCCTAGGTACAACCCTTTCTTACACACTAGCGAGTAATAAATATGCCCACATTCATTTAGAAGGACGACGTAGCTCCAAGTGTGCAGTGGGAACTTCAGTGCCTTTAACTGCTCCTAATGGACTTCAGCTTATGGGTGTGGGAGATTTACCCGATCTCCCTGGTAGTAGCGATCATTTTAAACGTGGTTTAACTAGACCATAGTTCCTGAGACATCTCCGAAAGTTTCCCAACCCCTTCTACTATTAATTTTTGAGGAGATCGCAATCAAGTATGTGACTCCTCAAAAGTAACTTATTCAACCGCCAGATTAGGAAACTATTGTGCCCACGCACGGGGGTCTCGCCTGTGCAATAGATCGATTCAAAAAAGAGCGTAAAGCGCAGCTATCTCGTAGGCGATCGCCATTTCATTCCCCTGACTGAATTTGACTCCTCACCCACTGCATAAACCCTCGAATCATCGATGTTTCCCCCACATCTTTTTGCGTTTCCAAAAATCCCATAATCTGAGATGGCGACAAAAAAGGAAAGTGAGGAGAAACCTGGCGTTCTACATATTGCTGACTTTCTAACTGATAGAATATTAAACGCGAACCGTCATAACGCCAAACCTCTGGCACGCCCAAACTCGCATACAATTCCATGCGGTTGATAGAACTGCTAGTAATATCAATCTCGATTACTAAATCAGGTGGCGGATATTCATTTAAGTCAATTTGATTTACAGCTCGAATAAGTCGCTCATTCTCGATATAGTAGCACTGCTCCGGTTCTAATCCGCGAGCCAAATCCTCGCGCTTGCAAGTTCTCGAACCCAAGCTGCGAATTTCTACATTTAACTCTTCGGTTACTGTTTCTACAAAACGTCCTAAGATTTGTTTGTTACCTTCATGTGGATCTGATGGAGTCATAATTTCTAATGTTCCGCGATCGTAAGTTAAACGAATTCCCCGCTGTTGCGCTAACTCGTTTACCAGAGATTCGTAAGTCTGCCAGCTAATATTTTTCAGCACAACTCCCGGTTGTGGGGTTTGAATCAGGGTGGCTGTCATGGCTACCTGCTTGCTTTTTAGCTTATTTATTACATCTTAGCAAAACTCGGTTTAATTAAAGGGCGATCGCCATCTTCGAGCTATTATAAAAACAGACTTCATTCCCGATCGCATTATGGTTGCTTTACCCGATCGCACATTGATGACCGCAGAAGAATACCTGGCTTGGGAACCCACCCAAGAGGAACGCTACGAGTATTGGGATGGCGAAGTCGTCGCCATGACTGGCACAACGCGCAATCATAATCGGATTGCAGGCAATTTCTTCAGAATCCTAGATGACGCCCTTGTCGATCGCCCTTGCGAACCTTACATCGGAGATATCAAAGTCCAAGTGGAACCAGGACGAAAGTATTTTTATCCTGATGTTGTCGTAACTTGCGACGATCGTGATAACGATCCGCAATTGGTGCAATTTCCTTGCTTGATTATCGAAGTTTTATCACCTTCAACAGAAGCAGTAGATCGGGGTATCAAATTTGCTAATTACCGCCAATTTTCAACGCTACAAGAGTATGTATTGATGCAAGTTGAACAGCCAGGAGTAGAGATGTTTCGCCGCAATCAACAGGGGCAATGGGTGCTCTCGGAGTATGGTTTGGGCCATTCTTTGCAACTTGAATCGGTGGATGTAGAAATTGCGATCGCAGATTTATACCGCCAAGTACAATTTTCTTAGTCTCGCGTTGCGCGGACTTGATTTGACAAAAAGCGAATTCCATTCGCCCTTGTTTTTTATTTACTTACAAAAAATGCCGTGGGGCGATCGGAATTTCAATAATAAACTCGCTCCCCTCTCCCGGTGCAGACACGCAAGTCAACTTTCCGCCGTGAGAACTAACAACAATCGAGTGAGAAATAGACAATCCCAAACCTGTTCCCGAACCCACAGGCTTAGTTGTAAAAAACGGATCGAATATCTTGTGCAGCACCTCAGTGCTCATCCCAGGGCCGTTGTCAGCAATTTTAATTATAGCAGAATTCCTGTCTGTCACCTCTGTAGAAATTGTAATAGCAGGCTGTTTCTGAGAGCTTTCCGGGCAATCTCTGGCTAAGAGGAGAGCATCGATCGCATTTGTCAAAATATTCATAAACACCTGATTCAACTGCGACGCATAACAAGTAATTAGCGGTAGATTGGTGTACTTTTTAATCATCTCAATCCCCAAACGGCCGCCCTCTTTTCTCAGGCGCGGTTGCAGCAGCATCACCGTACTGTCGATGCCTTCATGAATATCTACCGACTTCATTTGCGCTTCGTCGAGGCGCGAGAAATTCCGCAAGCTGAGCACAATATCCCGGATTCTTTCCGCTCCTAATTTCATGGAATCCAGAAGCTTTTGCAAATCTTCGGTCAAAAATTCCAGTTCTATTGTTTCTATTTCCTCTAGGATTTCATCAGCAGGTTCGGGATAGTGCTGCTGGTAAAGAGCGATCAATTTTAGCAAGTCTTTAACGTATTCGCTAGCCGGATTGAGATTGCCGTAAATGAAACTTACAGGATTATTAATTTCGTGAGCTACACCAGCCACCATTTGACCCAAACTCGACATCTTTTCCGTTTGAATTAACTGAGCTTGAGTTAGTTTAAGCTCGCGCAAAGTTTGTTCTAAACGCTCGTTTTTTTCATTTAACTCCTGGGTTCGCTCTTGCACTTTCTGCTCCACTGAATTGTAAAGCAGAGCATTGTCCAAAGAAATAGCAACTTGGGAAGAAAGTAGCCTTAAAACTTCCAATCTGTGGGAATTAAACGCCCCGACAGTTAAGTTATTTTCTAAATAAAGAATACCGATTAGTTTGCGTTGATTGATGATCGGCGTACATAAAAGAGATTTGAGCTGGTGTTTGGCTACGTAAGGATCGGCAGTAAATCGTCCCTCAGCAGCCGCATTGCTCAACACCAAGTCCGAGCGAGTCCTTTCCACATAATTAATCACCGTCACAGGTAAATCCTGACATTCTTCAACAGGCGTAAATTGCAGCACCGCTACATCTTCAGCAACTACTGACGCTTTAGCAGAAATTAACAGTTTTCCATCTCTAAGCAAGATTAAAAAACCGGATTGTGCGCCCGCGTTTTCCAGCGATATCCTCATCAAAGAAGCCAGCAACTTGTCGAGTACAATTTCGCTGGAAATGGCCAGAGATGCTTTCATTACAGTTGCTAAATCCAGCACTCTCGCATCGCTGCCAGTAGAAGTATGAATAGTTGTTGTAGCTTGATTGTTGTTAAAACTTCCGTTGAGCGGGGTCATTTCCCGCAACTGCGGATACTTCTCTTCTAAATCTTCAACTTTGCGGACTGCGCCCCAGCGCAAGTAGCACGAGTGAGCTTCGCGCAAGTGGATTTTGGCATATTGATATTTGCCTTTACTCAACCAAAATTTAGCTGCTAGTTCATTGGCGAGCGCTTCATTTTGGACAAACTCATTGTCTTGGGCTAAATTTATAGAAAAATCGTACAGTTCTACAGCTTCTGAATCTTTCTTGGAAATTCTGGCTATTTCTGCTTGTACTAAAAGGTACTTGTGCAGAAAATTCTCGGCACAGTTGTCTGACCAAATTTTCATCTGTTTTTGATTGGTCTCTAACTTTTCCAGGTATTGCTTTTGCTTCTCTTCTGAAACATTTGGGAAAACAGCAGCTAAAACTAGAGAAAAGAAAAAATTCCATTCGGTAGCAGGTATTGCTCCGGTAATAAAAGATAGCTGTTTTTCTACTTCTAAAGCTAGTTGCAGTGCTTCGTTGAAATTGCCGTACCAGTACATTACCTGGCATTTGCGAATCTGATAAAGGCACAGCGAGTACAAATTTTGATGAGCTTGACAGTTGTGTACGTATTCAGCTTCGCTGAGATCTTCGCTTTCAAATACAAACTTTTCAGAAGTGAGTTTGCTCAAGTTGCGCAGAATTAAGTCTGCCCCTAATAATATATCGGTTACGAGCTGATTTTTGGTTTTTTGGCTGAACTGCAAATACCTGCTCGTGTCGGCCAGAATTTGCGAGATTTCTTTACCTTGAAAAAAGTAATTGGCTATGCGGTTGGATAGAATATAACCTGCATACTCTAAATCTCCTGATTCTAAAGCTGCTTGATATCCTTCATTGCTAATCGTGTGGGAATCTTTGATGTGGTTGAACCAGTAATAAAAAATACTGACCAGGGATGAACAAGCTCTGCACTTCAAGCCGATATTGCCAGATTTTTCGCTGAGATTCAGCGACAGCAAGCCGAATTGATACGCAGCTTTGTAATCTCCCGAAACTGCGTTTAAGAACATACCGTAGCCAGCATAGCAAAGAGAGGCTTCGGGTACTAAACCGTATTGTAGAGAAAGATTGACTCCTTTTAAAACGCTGACTTTCCACAAGTCGGGATTTTTGAGGTACGCCGATGTGAGCAAGTTTGTAATTAATTTGACTGCAACTTTTTTTTCGGGTACAGTCATTTCGGGGGCGTCAATCAGGGAAGCTATTTCTCTACCTGCTAAAAAGTTAGTGGCTGCTGCAAATTCTTCGGATATGACTTTTTGGAGCCCGTCTAGCGGCAAGTCAATTCCCAGCAAGTTCAAAGCTTTGATTCCGGCTTTAACGGCTTCCTCGTACTTCGCCCGGAGGGTATACTGCACGATCAGCAGGTTGTAAATTTCTACTTTTTCTAAGGCCGATCGCGCTTTTTCCAAAGTTATGTTGATAAATTCTTCTGAATGCTCGAAATAGCCGTTTAAATACTCAACATTGGCCCGCTCCATGTGCAAGGCAAAGGCTAAATCGTAGTGGGAATCCCAAATATCGGCGGTCAAACCGTCCATGCCTGCGGTCAAATACTGCAAGGCAGCAACATAAGCAGTGGCATCTTTGGCTCTACGGGCCGCGTCTAAATTCAGCGTTGCCAGTTCAATTAATTCTCGATCGTCTCTAATTAGCGATCGAGCCACATTCAAGTGATCGACTAATTCAAAAATTCTGTCAGCGCGATATTCAGCGGGAGTGTTTTCGAGGATTTGCCTGCCTATTTTCAGGTGAACTGCCTTTTTTTGCGAGTCGTCGATCAGAGCGTAAGCTGCTTGCTGTACGCGATCGTGCAAAAATTTATAATTGAGAATTAACAGCGGAAACAGCACGTAATCTAATGACTTGCTTTCCAATTCCGAAGTTGGCAGGATCAGTCCAGACTTAATCGCTGGCAACAGGTGAGAGAAAGTTTCCGAGGCTTCTTTTTCATTAATTAAAGAAAGAGTATTCAAGTCAAATTCGTTGCCCAAACAAGCCACTAAACGCAAAACCTGCTGCGTTGAACTTGGCAGTTTTCTCAATTTTTGTACCATCAAATCTACTACATTGTCAGTGATAGCGCACTGCTCAATTTGAGTCATATCCCAATGCCAGCCGCCCTTGCTCCCCGACTGGGGCGGGTGAAAAACTAGCAGGTTTTCCTGATACAATGTTTGCAGGAATTGATTGACAAAAAAAGGATTTCCGTCGGTTTTGCTGACTACCAGTTCAGCTAAGGGTTTGACAGATTCTCGATCGCTGTGCAAAGTCTCGGCAATCAAATGAGTGATGTTTTCCACTCCCAGCGGCGACAAAGCAATCTGATTAACGATGGCTTCCTGATTTCGCAGCGTCTCCACAGTCATCATTAAAGGATGAGTCGGACTGACTTCATTATCCCGATAAGCGCCAATTAAAAACAGATATTGGGTAGCTTCATCTGTCATCATCAATTCGATCAGCTTGAGAGTAGCAGAATCAGCCCACTGCAAATCGTCCAGAAAAATTACCAGCGGATGTTCTGGCTGGCAAAATACGCGAATGAAATTTTGAAATACTAAATTAAAGCGGTTCAGAGATTCCGTCGGGCCCAATTCAGCTACAGGAGACTGAGATCCGACAATTAGTTCAACTTCGGGAATTACATCAATAATAATTTGTCCGTTTTGACCGAAGGAACTGCGGAGTTTTTCGCGCCAAACGGCTAATTGAGTTTCGCTTTCAGTTAACAGTTGCCGCACCAATTCCGAAAAAGCGCTGACAACTGCCGAGTAAGGAATAGTCCGCTTGTACTGGTCAAACTTTCCCCAAATAAAATAGCCGCGCCTGCGGGTAATAGGTTTGTCTAAAATCTTCACCATTGCAGATTTGCCAATGCCCGAATAACCGGCAATCAGCATCATCTCGCTGCGGGATTTATGCTGTCCTCTCGCCAGCACAGACAGGGAAGTTTCTTTTTTCGATTTGATCTCTTTCTTGATAACGGAAATTTGGGAATCTTCGATGCGATAGCCTCGATTATTTGTTGCTGCTACCCGTTCAAATGCAGCTAAAAGAGTTTCAACTTCTCGCTGTCTGCCGTAAAGTTTTTGAGGAATTTGAAATTTGTCGGAAATATCTTGGCTGCCGAGAGCCAACTCGGAAATAAATTCAGAAGTTTGCAACTGAAACAGACAGGATTCCAAATCAGCTTTCAGTCCCCAAGCACTTTGATAGCGCTCCTCAGCAGTTTTTGCTAACAATTTCATCACAATATCTGAAATAGCTTTAGGAATTTCCGGTGCAATTTCAGCGAGAGGTACTGGCTGTTTGGCGATGTGACAATGAACTAACTCCATTGGATCTGTAGTGGTAAAAGGGAGCTGTCCTGCTAGGATTTCATAGAACGTGACGCCGAGGGAATAAAAATCTGTGCGGTAATCAATTATCCGGTTCATTCTGCCAGTTTGTTCTGGCGACATATAGGCTAAAGTGCCTTCTAAAAAATTTGTATTTTTATTCGTAACGTTTTCCAGATTTGATGCAGTTGAGATGCTAAAATCTATGAGTTTAACTTGTCCGGTAGCAGGATTAAAAACTATATTAGAGGGGTTAATATCTTTATGAATTACATTTTTGGCGTGAATTTCTCCTAAAGTTTCAGCAACTTTGATTGCCGTAGTCAAAAATCCTAAAATGGTAAACTTCTGGGTGGTCATAAAAATTTTTAAAGATTCGCCACCAAAATCTTCTAAAATCATTGCCAGACTATTTCTAACCTGCTGCAACTTGTACACTTTGACAACTCCGTCCAGCAGCTTTAAGTTGGCAGTAATGTCATATTCGCGCTTGTATCTATTCAGTTCTTCAGGAGTCGGATAGTCTTCTTTGATAAGTTTGATAATAACAGGTTGATTGTCCTGCTCGTTGTGGCCCCGGTAAACCAGGGAAGTGCTGCTTTCATAAATGAGAGCGAGAACTGCAACGCCGGGAATTGCCATCATAGTTGGGTTCTCTCAAATTAGGTGTGCTTGGTCAATGTTACAGGACTGACGCGCGGCGGGCTAGAAACCGGGTTTCTTCGTTGCTAGTGGTTGACAAACCCAAGATTTTTTCGTATAAACCGGGTTTCTTTTCGTAAATCCTATGTTATTCTTCATTATCGCTCAAGAGCTATCTTTTGGGATGTGTGGGAAGGCAACCCTTGACAGCAAAAGCTGCTGACAAAACCGCGCTGGGGCTTTCGTTACCTCAGCAGTTAGGTTAACAAGATCGCAAATACAGTAGTTGTGCAAGGATTTACTCTAATACTCGATCGCCACGCTGACAACTAAATCATCTCAGCTTCCAAGCAATTGCTTGATTTTAGCCGCTCGCCACCACATCTCGTGAAAATACGCAAGTGCTGAAAGATTTATTTTTTTGGTGACAAGGCGCGAATTGTGGGTGCTAAAAAAACCGGGCGGTGCAAGTCTTAACTGCAATTCGGGGCCGAGGCGCTGAGGGAAGTAAGTGTTGCTTCGGGAGCGGCAATTTCCCTCAATTATATCTATTTTGGCTCATCTATTAACAATACTAACTGACAGTTAAAGTAAAGTAAATTTGACCAAAAATGCAGAATTATTGCACCTTGTCTGGTGGGCGGCAGCGAGCCCTACATTAATCAAATTTGCCTAACTCTTAAGAAAATTTGACGAAAGATTAAGAATTATTGCCTTAAAACCGAAGTAAAGTTGTTGGAATTGCGAGTCAAATCCCAAGCAGCAAAAGCGTTTGAGCATTTCCCAAATCTGTAAATCCTCAGAAAGTTACTATTTCTAAAGGATTCATCCGGTGAGAAAATCAGAAACAACCTTAAAATTTAGCAGTAATCGCCCGATCGGGCAATTCTCAAGCAGCACCAGGAAAAATACCTATGAAATTGGCTTATTGGATGTACGCAGGGCCAGCCCACATCGGCACTTTGCGCGTTGCCACTTCCTTCAAAAACGTCCATGCAATCATGCACGCACCGATTGGAGACGACTACTTCAACGTTATGCGTTCCATGCTGGAGAGGGAACGGGACTTTACCCCAGTAACTACCAGCGTCGTTGACAGACACGTACTGGCGCGGGGTTCGCAGGAACGGGTGGTGGACAACATCACCCGCAAAGACAGAGAAGAGCACCCAGATTTAATCGTGCTCACCCCGACTTGCACCTCCAGCATTCTGCAAGAAGACTTGGAAAACTTCGTGGAGCGAGCTCAATTGGATGCCAAAGGCGATGTAATGCTGGCGGATGTCAACCATTACCGCGTCAACGAACTGCAAGCAGCCGATCGCACTTTAGATCAAATCGTCCAATTTTACATTAACAAAGCCCGCAAAAAAGGCGATTTGGAAGGTAAAAGCGAAAAACCATCGGTCAACATTATCGGTATGTCTACGCTGGGTTTCCACAACCAGCACGACTGCACCGAGTTGAAGCGTTTGATGGCAGATTTAGGCATTGAAGTCAACGAAGTTATTCCCGAAGGTGCTTCGGTTCACAACTTAAAAAGACTGCCGCGCGCTTGGTTTAACTTGGTTCCTTATCGGGAATTGGGGATGATGGCCGGGGAGTATTTGCAAAAAGAATTCGGCACGCCGATGGTGGATATTACGCCGATGGGTGTGGTGGAAACGGCGCGCTGTATCCGCAAGATTCAGCAAGTTTTGAATGCTCAAGGTGCGGATGTTAATTACGAAGATTTTATTGACCAACAAACTCGATTTGTGTCGCAGGCTGCTTGGTTTTCGCGATCGATCGACTGCCAAAATTTAACCGGCAAAAAAGCCGTCGTATTTGGCGATAATACCCACGCTGCGGCGATGACGAAAATTTTGGCTCGCGAGATGGGAATCCACGTTGTGTGGGCAGGAACCTACTGCAAACACGATGCTGACTGGTTCCGGGAACAGGTTAGCGAGTATTGCGATGAAGTGCTGGTGACGGACGATCACGGGGCGATCGGAGATGCGATCGCCAAAGCGGAACCTTCGGCGATTTTCGGCACCCAAATGGAACGCCACGTTGGTAAGCGCTTGGATATTCCCTGCGGCGTAATTGCTGCACCGATTCACGTCCAAAATTTCCCGATCGGCTACAAGCCATTTTTGGGTTATGAAGGCACGAATCAGTGCGTAGATTTGGTCTACAATTCCTTCACTTTGGGAATGGAAGACCACTTGCTGGAAATCTTCGGCGGCCACGATACCAAGGAAGTGATTACGAAGGGTATTTCGGCTGATTCTGATATGGGTTGGACGAAGGATGGACAGGCAGAATTGAATAAAATCCCTGGTTTTGTGCGGGGTAAGGTGAAGCGGAATACTGAGAAGTTCGCGCGCGATCGGGGGATTGATAAGATTACCGTTGAGGTGCTTTACGCAGCGAAGGAATCTGTCGGCGCGTAGTTTATTGGTAGGGTGGGCATTTGCCCACCTCACTTAGTAAAATAGAAATGCACTGTCACTTTTCAAACATAGAAAAGTTCTTTATGGCTAATTCTGTTGCTTTCCAGACCGCGATCGAATATGTAGAATCTCTGGCAATTGAAGAGCAAGATTTGTTAATTGAATTAATTCAGAAACGGCGAATTGAAAATCGGCGAGTCGAAATTGCGAGCAATGCAAGAGAGGTTTTGGCTGCTTTAAAAGCCGGCACAGCAAAGCGAGGCAACTTTGCACAGTTAAAAGCTGATTTACTGGATGAAGAATGAAAACTCTAGTTTGGAACAACAGTTTTAAACGGGCTTTTAAACGGGTTATCAAGAGAAATCCGCAATTAGGTGAGAAAATCTTTTCGGTTTTGGAGTTGTTAGTGAACGATCCATTTTCTCCTCCATTGAAGCCACATAAACTGCGGGGGCAATTAGAAGGACTTTGGGCTTGTTGGGTTGAGTCCGATTGCCGAATTATCTATACTTTTGAGCAAGATAATGAAACGCAAGAGGAATTGATCGTCTTGATTGATATTGGGACGCATGATGAAGTATATTAAGTAACGATCGCCCTTTTTAAACCAAGTGCGATCGCCCTCACTCCTCATTTTGACTATCTTCTTGCTCAACTTGCTCAAAATTCACTTTCTTATAAATAGCAGATAGAGGAACTTCTAACTGGAAGGAATTAAACACTAAAGCCGTATCTTCCTCATCATATTCGCTATACAACCATCTTTTATTCTCGGTTTTAGAATACTGCTCGATTTTGATTTTTGTTTGGTCAATCAGAATGTATTCTCGAAAAGAAGGAATAGTTTTGTAAAATGCAAACTTGTCAACTCGATCGTAATTTTTAGTAGACTTTGATAAAACTTCCACAATCGCTTGAGGGTTGGTAATCGTGTCTGTGCGATTGTTGCGGTACTCAGGTAGCCCAAAAATTACCATTACATCGGGATAAGTGTACAGTCGCACTTTTGGTATCCACAGACGCACGTCACCGATGAAGACATCATACTCTTGTTCTGGAAGAGCGAAATTTAAAGCAATGTAAACGTTTCCTGCGATCCGATTGTGATTGGTAGATCCGCCTGTCATAGGAATAATTTCCCCGTCGAGATATTCGCTTTTGTACTCTGCTGTTTCTTCCAGTGCTAAATATTGCTCTTCTGTGCAGTAACGTGGCTCGATTGTTTGCAAAGTGCCTGTCATGCTGATGTTCTCCCACAATGATGTTGAACAAATATTTCTTTTGAGTACGCGCGTGCGAAGCTATCCCGAAGGGAATCGCTCACTTAAAAGATAACCTGCATTTCCACAAAAGCGATCGCCCTTATTCCTCCCCGCTTTCTTCTGGCTCATTCTCCGCCTCAAAATCCACCTTCTCATAGACATCTGCCAGCGGCACTTCAACTTGAAAGAAATTAAAAACTAGCGCCACATCCTCTTCATCATACTGACGGTACGACCACCGCTTATTTGCCAACTTACAATACTGTTCTACATAAACCTGAGATTGATCGATCAGAATATACTCTTGAAATGTCGGCAGCGTTTGATAAAACTTAAACTTATCACTGCGATCGTAAGCTTTCGTAGATTTCGATAAAACTTCCACAATCACTTGAGGATTCATCACCGTATCCTGGCGATTATTGAAATACTCAGGTTTCCCCGGAATTACCATCACATCGGGATAAGTATAAGTTCGCTTTTTCGGCAGCCACAGACGCACGTCGCCCATGAAAACATCATAGTCAAGTCCCTTAAGAGCAAGACGTAATGCTATGCTCATATTCAGGGCAATGCGATTGTGATTTGTAGTTCCACCTGTCATTGGAATAATTACTCCGTCGCGATATTCACTTTTGTACTCTGCTGCTTCTTCCAGGGCTAAATATTCTTCTGGAGTGAAGTAGCTTTGTGCTGTTGGCTGTTCTGTTGCTTGTAGAATAGCTGTCACGGTTTTTTCCCCAACTCAATTGATATTTTGCGTCCAGTTTAACATTGCGCGAAATTGCGATCGCCCTCCTCAAACCAAGGACGATCGCACTTAATCAACTCACAACCAAAATTAATCGATCGGATCGAAAACTAGAGTCAATCGAGCAGCCGGAAGCAGTTGTTTGAGAACTCGCAAATGACCATCTGCATCAGACCAACTGCGAAAGCGACCGACAACGACCTTTTGTAGATTCGGAAGCAAACGAACCACAATCCACGGCTTGAGACGTTTCTCATACGGCATAATAGGTGTATCTCCTTTGTAAAGGTATCTCCTTTGTTAATGGGAGCCATAGCCAGTCCTTGCTTTTCCACGGCGGGGGACTGGCTTTTGACTTTGCACCTGTGGTGTGCTGTACAAATTATTGCACAAAAGGCCCTCATTGGTAGCAGAAAATTACTAAAATAGCGTTATAACACCGCGATCGGCGTAAACTTGTATGATTGGGAGCGTTCACAAACAGTAAATATTGACAGTGAGCAAGCGCGTTCACATCACACTCCCCGACTACATCTATGAATCCTTAGAACTGTGGGCCGACCGGCAAGGTAGACCCACAGCTAGTTTGATCGCTTTTATCGTTGAAACGGCGGTTTTGGAAGCGAAAAAAAAGGGAGATTTACCTTCTGAACCTGAAAAGCCCAAAAGCGGCGCGTAAAGACTTCCCTCCTGGGTTGCGGGTGCGTGTCGCCCCGCACTTATCGAAATTGATGAAAATTAGCATCCGCGCCCGCAGTTGGCGCACAATATTTAAAATAATTCTCTGCTTTGTCCTCGCGATCGCCTATTAGTACATAAGTCCTCTCAGCAATCGAAAGTGCCAGTTATTTAATTGTCCGCCGGCTAGTCAGTTGCAGGGAAACTCACAGAAAAATATCATTCTCAGTAACGAGATTTCGACTATACATTCAATCCTATTGTGGGGCGGGCTTCTAGCCTGCCCCTAAAAGCTTATTGAGAATAGTGCCCGATCTCAGGGGAAACGGAAATTTCATCCAAGGATTTCCTCCTTGAGGCCAATTGTGAAAACTGTACAGTTCGATCGCCCTCATCAATCCAACTTACCTAGATTAGACGCATCAACATATTTTAAAGGAATGACTTATGAACTTCACAGCAAGACTCACACAAACCAGCTTACTCGGTTTAATGCTATTTGCCAGCAATCCAGCGGCAACCTTTGCTTTAGGACAATCGAACACAAGCACTGCACCAACAGCGTCTCGCACTCAGTCTCCGATTGAAACCATACAAATAGCTAATGTATCCACTCCCCAAAAACTGGTGAGGGATTTTTGTGCTCGCAAAAGACAGAAAGTGGAAAACTATTTCGAGACCAGCAACTTTCGGATTTATCTGTGCTACAACCACGCCAATCAACTATATTACTACGGCGTTAAAAAGAGTAACGGCAGCACGATCGCCCTGCGTGCTCGAACTGAAGAGGGGACTGGTTACGTGGCCAAAAATGGCACCTACGATTACATTGTTACAGGAGCCAGCCTTAGTATTTATAACAAAGGCAAACGCATTCTCGAACAACGAGTGATTCGCTCCCTTTAGTATTTAAATGCGATCGCTCTTTCAAGTCCCGACTTCTTCAAAAAGCTGGGGATCTAACAGAATATCTGGCTTTTATGCTGAGGCAGACGAAAGTTTGTGTAATTTCACCTCGAACTCAAATGACCGGTTCTTCGCCACATTTGAGTTTGAGGTTAACAGGTTGCAACCGCGGAATAATCTCAAAATAAAAAAACCCTTCTCAACAAGGAGAAGGGAGGGTGAAAAAGCAGTGAGAAATTTAAGTTTTTGCAGAATTAACAATAACGAGTTACATCTTCGCCACACTCGTCAGCCAAATAACACAAAGCTCGAAAGTGCAGCCCAACCCCTTGCTCGTAAAGCGGATTTAACTTGCACAATGGCGGAATGGAAAATAAAGTGCGATCGCCCACGAGGAAAATTTCTACAATATCAGATGAGCCAATCTTGCTCTCATGCAAAAAATTATGTCAACCTCTACGAAAAGGCAGCATCCCGATATTGTGGCGCCCCGAAAGCCTAATAATAATTTACCGAAGCATCCCCAATTCCGATTTAATCATCCCGCTTTCCTGCACAACAGCCGACGCCGCTTCCCCCAAAATCCTGTGTGCAGCCGTCGTCGGATGAATGCCGTCCCAAAACAAAAATCGATCGGGACTACCACAAACACCTCCACCCGATAAACACGCACTCGTCACATTAGTCAAGGCATATTTAGCCGGAGAAGCAATGGCTTCCCGATAAAGCGCATGAGCATCAAGAGTCGCAATCTTTAAGTCAGAATGCTGTTGACTTAATACCTTAACCGTTCGCCTCAAACCCTGATTGTGTGCTTGTGTTAATGCAGTGAGCCTTGCAGAATTAGTGCCTGTTCGGGTCGCCGGTAACTGCCCCAACTCGGGTAAATTTGCTAGCAGGATATTTTTGGCACCCACACCAGCAAGAGATGCGATCGCCTTCGCCACATTTTCAACGGGAATATTCGCATTATTTCCCCCCTGCAAATAGTCATTCGCCCCCGCCCACAGTACATACAGCGCATTAGGATTTGCCTGTTTTTGCGAGTTAGTCCATGACTGAACTTGAGTTAACAAACCAGGGACAAGGCTATTGCGTTCGCTCCCCGTTGTTGCACCTCCATAAGCCAAATTAGTGACTCGTTCAGGCTGCAACTTCAGGCGATCGGCAAGATATTCTACCCAAACCTTACCATTCGAGTAACGCCCTTGAAAGTAAGTCGAACGAGGCGGATATTGACCCCCGCTTGCTCGAAACACCATTCCCATATCCGAAAGACTGTCCCCAAATACATAAAGTTCATTGACAGCCTCAGAAGTTTGAGCTGATAGCATGAGTGAAACCATAAAAGATAAAAGCGCAATAATTACTGCAAAAAAAGTTCTTTTTAACACTTGGTATTAGTTAGATTCGTAAAATATTTGATAATTTGTGTTGATAATTACCGAGTTCGTGATTTTAACATTGAGTTTTACTTATATTCTTGAAATAGCTTAAATATTTGCCTCAATTACTAATCTATCAATTTTGGGAAAAATGTAGGGAGTAAAACAGAACTTTAATTGTGGGTTGCCTCACTCCACGGCTCAACCTACATAAATTGGTGATGTCCTTGACACTTTTCTCATGGTATCTAGCTCATAGCGCTCTAGAGGGGATAAAACCGTACATCTTTTGGGAGATTACCCAATAAAGTTAGGCAAGAGGCGAACCAGCAGCATCCCGGTTTTAAGCTAGCACAAGCTTTAAAACGCTCCTTTTGTTCAGGGGTCATAGCCACTCCTCCTACGAATGCAGTTCACGCTTCTGTTGACGCTCTACCTATTATCCTCTCTTGATAGTTGTTTTACCTAACCGGACTCCTCCCTACAAAAGCCTCCCAAACAACCACCCTTGAGATAACTATCAATCACGAAAAAAAAGAATTGATTCAAAACTGATTTACTGGGCGATCGAGAAATTGACCGCACTTTTGTTCCTGGAAAGCCGACACAAAACAAAAACCCTCCCCAACAAGGAGAAGGGAGGGTGAAAAGACAGTGAGAAATTTAAGTTTTTGCAGAATTAACAATAAGGAGTTACATCTTCGCCACACTCGTCAGCCAAATAACACAAAGCTCGAAAGCGCAGCCCAACGATTTGCTCGTAAAGCGGATTTAACTTGCACAGCGGCGGAATGGATAATAAAGTGCGATCGCCAATTTTGACTTCTCGCTCAAACGGACACTGGCTGGGAATAAACTTACACAGCAACCGAGCCAATTTTTGACTTTTAATTGCAGTGTTATCAAGCCATTCTTTTAGCGGATGCAAGGGGTCAAAGTGTGGCTTTTGACCGTAAGGGTGAGAATTTGTAGCGACATTAACGGCGGTTTCTTGTTTACCAAATCCTACCCAATTTGGCAGAGTTCGGTAGGAGACTGTATGCTCAAATACGTTCATTTTGCTCTGTTCCTCTTTTATAACGAGGTGCCAAGAACTCTCTGTAGAGCTTGTGCGATATTATCTACAATCAGTATCTACAGCATCTCGTTTTGCTTTACCGGATTGAACTTCTTAAATTAATGACTTAGGGCGAGAAAAGTAGTTCCTGATTTTTTTTAAAAGGCGGTGTGCGCTCTAAAAAGTGTCCTCATTTCAAGCCCAACAATTGATTGATAGGGTAAAAATTCTGTCTTCTACGTTTTAGCTTCAACCTTCGGTTGACTCTCCTTTTGTAGTTCAATTACTATTGTGAGGCATCCAGGTGAATTATCCTATACGTGAAAATGCGGAACTTTTAATAAAACTTATCATATTTCTAAATAAGCTCTGCTGCAAAAAACCCTGAAACCTCGCCCCAACTATCTTTGCTCGCGATCGCCCAGAAACTCCTACAATTAGAAATAATCGGTATCACCGCCCTCACAACCCATGAGTAACCCAGAAACCAAAGCTATCACCCGCGAATTGCAAAGCCACGCCGCCATTCTCGGTGGCTTCGTCTCCCTCCTCTGGATTATCGAAATTGTCGATGTATTCCTATTCCGAGGCAGGCTGAATGCCTACGGAGTCCGCCCCCGCAGCCTCGACGGACTTCAAGGCATCCTGTTGATGCCTTTTCTGCACGGCAGTTTTGCTCACTTAGCCGCCAATACCCTCCCTTTAGTGACATTGGGTTGGTTGATCATGCTGCGAGAAATTAGCGACTTTTTTATAGTGAGTGCCGTAACCGTGCTAGTCAGCGGATTCGGAGTTTGGCTGACTGGCGCGCCCTATTCCGTTCACATTGGTGCCAGCGGATTAATCTTTGGTTACTTCGGCTTCTTACTGCTGCGGGGCTATTTTGAACGCAGCTTTACATCTATTTTGGTATCTTTAATTGTTGGTTTCTTCTACGGCAGTTTAATTTGGGGGGTTTTGCCCTCGCAGCCGGGAGTTTCCTGGCAAGCGCATTTCTTTGGCTTTGTCGGTGGCGTATTAACAGCCCAACTTTTGGGGCGGCAGAAACGGCAAATTAGCTAGGATTAGGACTTATGGTGCAGAGTATCATCACCTTGGTTTATTGCCCCAAAGTTCTGTGAAAAGATAGGTTTTTGGTCAACAAACCAGGTGTCTTTTGTAATAATTGCGTCGCCGACAGCAAGACTAACTGCTGACCAATAATTCAACGCGGGCCGGCAAGCACACAGTAAAAACCGAACCAGAACCTAACTCGCTTTCAACGTGCATATCGCCACCCATCATCACGCAAAAGTGACGGCTAATAGTCAATCCCAAACCCGTGCCGCCGTACTTGCGCGTAGTTGATGCGTCGCCCTGCATAAATGCTTGAAATAAATGCTGCAATTGTTCGGGGGAAATCCCAATGCCCGTATCAGCTACGCGAAAAATTATTGAGTCGGAAGGTTCTGCTATTTCTTGAGTGGTTAAGCTGTCATGTTTAACTCTTTCAATGCAGAGGGTAATAGTGCCACCTTCCGTAAATTTGGCTGCATTGCTCAGCAGGTTGAGCAATATTTGACGAGTTTTGGTAATGTCAGCATACATCACTCCCAAGTCGCTACCACAATCAACTTCAAACTTATTAGAATTTTTATCTACCAAGGGTTTCACAGTAGAAACTACCTCGTCAATTAAATTAACCGGATTGAAAGTTTCTAAGTAAAGTTCCATCCGACCCGCTTCAATCTTAGAAATATCTAGAATGTCGCTAATTAAAGATAGCAGGTGTTTGCCCGCTGTTTGAATTTTTTCCAAGTCGGGGATAAAATCTTCGCAGCCTAAATCCTCGGCGTCTTCTTTGAGCATATCGCTGTAACCAATAATCGCGTTGAGGGGAGTTCGCAATTCGTGGCTCATATTAGCTAAAAAGGCGCTTTTGGCTTGGTTTGCAGCTTGAGCAGTTTGAGCGACTTTTTGGAATTCTTCTGCTAATTTGCGCTGGGTAATATCTTCGGCAATACCGACGATTCGGTAAATTTCTCCGGTTTGGCTGCGGACTGGAAAAGCCCGATCGCGCACCCAGCAAACTGAACCTTCCGTTGGCGTAGCCCCCGTAGGGGATCGCACTACCCGATACTCTTCATCATAATCACCCCGCACCTGTTTCTCAAAAGCAGCCTTGACGCGATCGAGATCCTCCGGGTGAATAGCATCCCAAAAAGCCTCCGGTTCTGACTGCAAACTCTGACAGCTCAAATTCCATATTTTCTCGCAAGCAGGACTCACATAAAGTAGCCGCTTTTGATTGGGTTCTCTAATCCAAAATACCTCATGAATATTTTCTGCCAACTGACGAAACCGCTCCTCGCTAGCCCGCAACTTCTCCACAGCACTGTGAAATTCAGTCACATCCTGAATCAGCGATGCCACCCCGATAATGCTGCCGTCAGCATCAACCAAAGTTGTATTGTACCACTCGCAAAGAATAATTTTGCCGTCTTTTCTGATATTCTCGTTAATGCTACTAATTCCTCCTTTATTAGTTAGCAAAGTGATAGATAGTTGCCTGACATACTCCTTAGCGCTTTCAGGAACTATGAGATCGACTCCGTGGCGTCCCATTGCTTCCAAGCGGTTGTATCCAAAAATTCTTTCTGCTGACAAATTCCATTCCGCTACTTCAAAATTTAGATCCCATTCAATCGCCCCCAAAGGAGTTTGGTGAAGATGGAGAGCCAGTTTTTGCTGCGATTTTTGCAAATAAAGAATTAATTCATTTTTGTCGGCGATCGCAGATTCTACCCGCTCTTCTAGAGTAGTAAACGACTCTTCCAATTGACCGGCCATCGTATTAAAAGAGCGAGCCAGGACACCCACCTCATCCTCCCGGTCTACAGACGCCATCAAGCCGGGATCTACGGCCATCCCGTCCCATTCTCCTCGCGACAAAGCCTCCGCAGCCTTGCTCAGACGCTGAATCGGTACAACAATCCACCTAGAAGTCAGAGCGCCAATCGCCGTTGCCACAACCAAAGCACCGAAACACAGCAACACTGTGTAGCGAGTGTTGGCGTTAATCCTTTCCATAAAATCGGCTTCAGGAACAGCCACCACAATCAACCAATCGAGACCCCTGCTGTCTGAGAGCGGCGTCACCTGTAGAAATTGCCGTTGACCGTCGATCGTAAAATCTAACTGGCGAGAACTGTCTATTTTGCGCAAGTCCCCGAAGCGTTCTGTCAAATAGCGGGCTGTCGATCGAATCAGAACATTATTGCTGCTCGTTGCCACAATCCGTTTCGGAACGCCGTTGCTAACAATAAATGGCGGTTCCAGAGTAGAATTAGCCACCAATTGCCCCGACCTTTCTACAATAAAAGTCTGTCCTGATTTGCCAATTTTTAGAGTTTCCAAAAATTGATTGATCTTGGAAAGTGCCAAATCACAACCCAGGATGCCAATCAGTTTACCATCCTCGCTATAAACTGGTTGAGCAGCCGTAATCGCTAGTTTGGGAGCATCAAAATAAGTATAAATTTTACTCCAAGTCGGTTTCCCTGCCTGCACTGGAGCTATGTACCAAGGTCGAACGCGGGGGTCGTAGTTGAGAGTAGTTTTTAATAGGTTGGTTGCTTCCCCGAACTCTGAGGGCGCGTAGCTTTGAAAGTTATAGCCAGTAGATTGATTAGAAATCTGAACTTGCAGCTTGCCATCGTCTAGGCGTTCAACTCCAATAAAATCTTTTTCTTGAGAGGCGAATTGAATGTAGCTAATTTTATCAAAGGTTTTGATTTGTTGGGAGAAGTAGCGTTGCAAATTATCAGTATCCTGCACGTTCAAAATGCCGAGACGGATGGCATCGGCATTGAGCTGATTAATTTGGTGGGGTGTTTTGAGATAAGTATAAATATGTTGCTGGATGCGCGATGTGACTTCTGCTCGCAGTTGTGCAGCAACATCGTTAACGGCTATCCGCCCGTTCCGCAGCGACAGCCACCCCGTCAACCCTACCGCAGCGAAAGTCTGGAGGGCAAAAGGCACAACAAGGACGATGCGAATTGGCACTTGGCCCGACATTTTTAAAATCGGGTCGGTCAGATATTTGATTGGCATGGTAAAGCAGAACGATTATGAACCCACAACATTCCGGTCATTCGATTTTAGATTTTAGATTTTAGATTTTAGATTGACACCACGGATAAATCCGGGGGCTTGAGGATGCAAGGATTTTGGATTTTAGATTGACACCACGGATAAATCCGGGGGCTTGTACCATCAAGAAATTATTGGTCAAGTACAACCTGATGAGCGCAGATTTTGAAGTTGAGATGGTTTTAGTAGGCAAAGTGCTGTTAATAACTCGCAATCTGCCGCTGGCAACGGAATTTTCAACGACCGCCACCGCCATCTTAGCGCGCTCGGGAGCTCTGGGAACATTGGCGATCGAGATGAATGCAGTATCAATCCTGAATGCACTCTACACGCTCATAATATTATAGATTTGAGATTAAAGAATTAAAGAATTGGGAAAGACAGATTCTGTAAGGGTTTAGAACTTGCCTGCTATTGCATTCTTTTTTTTTACTGGTATCTGAAACCGGGTTTTTTTAGCGTTTTGGCTGGCTGCAACTAACTATTTTCGTGAAAAAACCAATTGGTGAATAGCCGCCCGTTCATCCACCACTAACTATTTTTCCACTCCTGACCCGCCCTAATCAAACAAATCGAGTTTTTGGTTGACTCATTCCTGAAATGACCTATTCTGGGGTTTCAACCGGGTTGCTGGGTCAGTTCTGTTTTTCCGATAGCGCGATCGAAAGTTATAAGTTTTCACAGAAACTTTAATTGATATATCCACAAGCAGCTACTTTTGATAGAGTACAACTTAATTCCGGCTCGGTACAATAAGCATAGTAGGATGCAACTAGCGGAGGCATGGATGATGAACGCAGTTATTGCTACTCTTGGCACTGCTCTTGGACTGAGTTCAATTTTTATCGGTTTGACCCCGGCGGTTCTCGCCCAACCAAGGCTGCAACCAGCGCCCCAAAATTCGGAAACGACTTTATCTGGGGACTCCCTCAGGAGTGTGGAGGACAGAACCGTAGACTCGGACTACCAAAACTTGATTGGTGAATCTGAAACCGCGGCTAATTCTGCTAGAAGGGAAAGCAGCTTGGGCGAGACATTTCGCCTCAGAATCGATGGCCCATTGGAATTTATCACTACTCCTTCGGACGCCCAGCGTCAAGGAAATCCTTTACCTCCAAAACAAACCGACAGTGGCACAGAAGCGGGAGTTCAGCTTCAGCTAGGACTTTAGCAATTTTAAATGAATTCATTTGAAGCAAGCGATCGCAAAACCCAATTTTTGATTCTCAGACCTGTGACTGCGATCGCCTTTTTTTATGATTTTTATCACAATTTGCGTGCGTTTTCCATCACACCACATCGCCGCTTTTCAACAGATAATTAGGACTATTAAACTTCCGATACAGCCTGATTAGCTACATATCTTTACAAAAGCGCATACAACTGGCGGTGAAGGTGATGGGAAAAGCTCAACTGATCGATTATTTGCGGGGAGAGTTGGCGATATCGAATTCGGCGATCGCCGTGGCTCTCCGCCACGGTGAACAAGATGGCAGCCAATTGCCTATGGTTCTGTGGCAGTACGGGTTAGTTACCCTGGAACAATTAAACCTGATTTTTGATTGGATGGAAGCCCAGCCGATTTAGCAATTTCCAATTGAGAGTTAAAAAATATGGATCTCGGATTGCAAATTTTTGACAAATAAAGCTTGCACAAACGCTCGTCGAAAAGTATAGGGTTAAGTGTTTAGGTTGAGGGTGGGTCTTATTTTTTCCCATATAAAAATACAAATATACGGTAGGGACACAGCACTGCTGTGTCCTCATTTTTGTTGCCACCTAAAATAAACTGCTTTCAATCTGTCGAAGAGGCGATCGCAGACGGCATCAAACAGAGGGTATAAAACAAATATCCCAGCAACTTTTAGGCTACCGGGGCTTGTCTTAGTTAATTTGGTGGCGGGAAGTGGATTTGAACCACTGACCTTCGGGTTATGAGCCCGACGAGCTACCAGGCTGCTCTATCCCGCGTCGCTTTTTGTATTCATCTAGTATAAACATATCTTTCTGAAAATTGCAACCCCTAAATCAAAAAAACTTTTTAGATTATGGGAGGGGTTGCTCAAATCGGCTCAGAGTCTCGATCGCCCTAAAGCATCGAAACTTCCCCGATTACCTCCAAGCGCTTGAAGTCACTGAGAGTTAGGTAAGTCTCCGCCAGAGTTTCGGCGATCGTCGGAGTAATCCACCCCAACTGCTTGAGCAAGTGAATCGCCACAGCAAATTGAGCGCGCTTTCCTCCATCCGTCACCTTAATTGCCAAGCCCATGCCTTCGCCAACGCGGCCAATGCACTGCACCCCTTCGGCGCCGGACTTGCTCACCAATTCCCCTTGAGTCAAGCGCATCAGTTCCGTGTCAAATTTGCCCTCACCGGCAACCATCATCGGGTGATGAGTCATAGCGCGGACAATCCGCTCCATCTCCACATTGTCGCCGGAAGCCAATTTAGCGTACAAAGAGGCCATTTGCCCCAACTGCAACAGATAGGTAGGAGCGCCGCAGTCGTCACGAGCGCTGATAAACTCTTCGGCAGGCATTGCCAGCAACTCAGCCACTTTGCCCAAAATAAGCTGCTGGACAGGATGTTTGCGGCGTAAATAAGTGTCCAGTGGCCAGTGCAGTTGCTGGCAGACAGCCAGCATTCCGGCGTGTTTCCCGGAGCAGTTGTATTGCAGGGGGCTCTTTTTGCCTTCGGGAATGGGGCATTGAAGTTTAGAGGGGTCAATGTCGCAGCGCCACAGTACGTTAAATACCTGGCGCGATTGCTCGATCGTACCTTGATGGGAACTGCAAATAATCGCTAAATCTCGATCGGTCAATTCGTAGCGTTCTAAAGTGCCAGTCGCCGTCACCGCCAAAGCTTGAAAAGGCTTGAGTGAAGAACGGACAAATGAGGCCGTTTCCGAGTTACCAGCAACCGACAAAACGCGGCCGCGGTTGTCACAGACAGCAGCTTGGGCGCGGTGCCTCGATTCCACAATACCTTCGCGCAGCAGTGTGACTTCCAATTCGGCAGCTTGGGTTCGTTTTCCCCTTGTCATATCAATTTTAGATTTTAGATTTTAGATTTTAGATTGGGGTTCAGGAAGTTATGAGTTGCGAGCTGGCAGTTACGAGTTGTAAAGTTAATCTTTGTGCGATCGTTTCTGACTCATGCACCCCGTGTGTGTTGTTGGCTGTGCGCGGCTATCTCAAAACTCAAAACTTCCTTGCATTTCCGATTACAAACAACTCCAAATTAGTCCCCCGGCAACCAGCAATACTGTCAAACCATAAAATGTCTGCCGCAGACGCCTGAGAATTGGTTCTAGTTGGTAGTTGACAATCAACTGATCTTGAAGCAAAACTTCGGGAGTTTTAGGCCAAGATTGACAATCGTACCAGCCAGACTCTTCGTAGACGACCGTGGGATTTGAAAGGCGCGATCGCACGTAGAACCAACCCAAGTAGAGTCGCAGCAAAGCTAATCCTAGAATAAAACCGGCACCTGCGGCACTGCTGAGGACAAACTGAGCTGGATACTTGACAGGAGCAAAGCTAGAAGCAGCTATCGGCCCCGATACCAAGCAACTCCAAGCCCACACCCAAGCTAGTTTTGCCAGGTATCCGGGCCAATTGAGTGTTACCCAGCTAAAAAACCAGGATTCTTTAAGTTCTTGGTATTCATTGATCGGTCGCTGTTCTTGCGGAACGGGACAAATAGAAGCAGAAACGTTTTTCACATTAGCCATCCTCACGGCGCGGGGGAAAAGTCAATGCGTTCGGCGTGTCCCCAGAACGCTTCTAAATTGTAGAACTCCCGCTCTTGAGGCTTCAAAATGTGAATAATCGCGTCGCCGTAGTCCATGACTACCCAACTAGCGTCTGATAGGCCTTGTGTACGCAGTGGCAAGCGTTGCCACTCTTCTTCCACTTGGTCTGCTATCGCTTGGGAGATGGCTCGTACCTGCACGTTGGAAAATCCGGTGACGATCGCAAAGTAGTCTGCCAAATAGCATACTTCTGCCACTCGGAGCAATACAATATCTACTGCTTTGCGGTCATCGGCTGCTTGGGCAACGGTCATGATCATGCCGCGGGCTTCGTCTGAGGAGGTGCCGTCGGTTGCTGTAGACTGGGCCCTGGAGTATTCGAGTTGAGTTAGATCTGACATTCAGTGTTTAAGTTCCTAATTGATAGGGTAAGGAGAAATGGGTGCGCTTTCGCGATCGGTTGTTGGCAGTTTGAGACGGGAAATAGGAGTTAGGTTGAAGCCAAAAGTAAGGACAGAATTTCTGGTGAATTTTACTTTCAACTTGTGATTTGTTCGATCGACTTCTGGGTCGAATTTCCTGTTTCCGGCGATCGAGCCATCAGCAGCGCCCAATTCCGCGTAAGTACGGTGCGGGGGTGGATGTAGCAGCGAGTTTCTAGCAAATATTTAAGAGAATAATCGCTAGTTTGCCACACGGCTGCATAAAGATTTTGCAAGCTTGCCTCGCGCAGTGCTTCTAGTTGGGCTGTGTTGCCGCGGCTCGGCTCTATGGTATCTGCTATGAATACGGTACAACTGAGCTGGCTCATGTTTGGTCTGCCGAGGGTGTGATTGGCGATTGCTTCCAAAATTTCTCGATCGACCACCCCGAATTCGTCTCTAGCGACGATCGCGCTGGCATCTGCGTGCAGCAAATGCGGGTGCGCTTCCAACACTGAGTCTAACTCTAAACCTTCCGCCGAGGCCATTTGCAGCAGCAGTTGAGGTTTAAAGTATTTTGCCAAATCGTGTAACAAACCGGCCGATCGGGCTTTTGCTTCGTCCAGACCGTAATGGCGAGCCAAGTCACCTGCTACCTGTTCGACTCCCAGAATATGTTTGATGCGGGCAGCAGGAACGCGGTCACAGAGCCAAGCTAGGACGTTTTCGCGCGCGGGTGCAAGTGTCAAATATTAACTCCAAAATTGTATGATCTACTATTTTAGCGTTTTCTTTTAATGGACTGCTGTGTGGCGTAACGGCGGTTTCGTGACATCTGCGGTGCTTCCGGGCGATCGGCTGTTTGGGAGTCCATACCCGAACAATTAGTCTAATGTAGTTGGTATTTTTGGTAATTATCTCATTTTTTATATTTTTAGTCAGTGCCATCAAAGGTTATTTTATAGTTGCTAGACTTCTGGCTTCTATGGTAATTTTGATTACCCTTTTGTTGATAAAATTAGGGGATGTTCGATAAAAAATTTAATCATAATTGCTGTTATTGGCAGTCAAAAATCTTTATTAATTTATTGCTGTTTTACTTTTAATTTGTGCAGTAATGTCTGTCTGGATGGTTCGGTAACAGTTCCGGTTCTGGTATATTGGGGAATTAAATCAATCGCTCCTCAGTATTTCATTTTTTTTGTTTATCTTAACGAGCGTTATTTCTGTACAGCTTGGAACATCTTTTGGCACTGTCACCACGAGCGGTTTCAATCGCTTATATTATTTATTTTGGCAGAGCTGCCAATATTTTCTGAGCATGGCTGGCTGCAACCGCCGCAAATAAACCTTCATAATGATTCAAAGCTTCCTCAAATCCGTAATTCTCAACAGCATAATTTCTGCCTTGCTCGCCCAACGCATCCACGAGAGCGGGATTTAAGTACAAATCCTCAACAGCCTCGGCCAAAGCCTGCGGATCTTCCGGCGCTACCACCACCCCGCCACCGCTTTGCTGCACTGCTTTCTGGGCCGTACCAGTTTCTGGAACCGAAGCCAAAATTGCCCGGCCGCTGGCGAGAATTACTTGAATTTTTGAAGGCATATTGAAGTTAGTAACGCGGCGCTTTTGTACTACTAAACTAACATCAGCAGCAGCTAACAATTCTGGCAATTTTTCTCGCGGTTCAAATGGTAGCAACATTACATTATTAGCTTTGTAAGTTTCGCAATCTTTTTGCAAGCGGGCGAGTGCTGTTGATTCCCCTACTATTACAAAAGCGATTTCCGGTATGTGCTTCAAACGAGCGGCTGCTTGGACAACTGTTTGCAAGCCTTGAGTGAGGGCAATATTGCCAGCATAGAGAACGACAAATTTGCCCTTGAGTTTGTGAGTTTCTCGAAATGAGTTATTTTCCTTGGGTAAGGGGCGAATGAAATTGACATCAACCCAATTGGGCACGCAAACTATTTTTTCCGGGGGTACTCCCTGAGAGTGCAATTTTTTGATAAAACCGCTGTCGATGACGCTGACTTGGCTGGCTGTGCAGTATGCCAATTTTTCCAAAGCGTCAGCAATGCGAACTAGCAGTCCGTTTTTTTTGACCAAGCCGACGCGCACGGCTGCTTCTGAGACGATATCCTGAACGTTGAGGACGATCGGGCAAGCGCGAATCCAGCCGTAAAAGGCGACTGGGACGCAAATCGGTAAAGGGGGCATGGTCGAGAAAATCACGTCGGGACGCCAGCCTCTGAAGGCTTGGACGGCGCTGGAGACGACAAAACTGCCGTCTAGCACAAGTCGGTCTAGGAGGCTGGGGTGGGGGCCGTTGACACGCAGATAGCTGCGCTGAATTGTGACGCCGTTGTGTTCTTCGGTGAGGTACAATTTGCCCTCATATTGCGGATAAATCCGGCGCTGCGGATAGTTGGGCATTCCTGTGACGACTCGGACTTGGTGGCCGCGCTTGACTAGGCCTTGCGCTAGTTCTGTCATCAGGGGGGCAATGCCGATCGGCTCTGGATAGTAGTTATAGGAATAAATTAAAATACGCATAATATTTATTTTGAAGCAAATTGTCCTGCCGCCGCGTGCCTCGAGCCTGCACCCGCAGAATTGCACAGGATGTGCTTGGGTTCCTGGTAGCACAACAGGGGGCGGCGCTGTGACCTTCCACGGGAGCGAAACAAACCGCCCTGGCTCGGGCGGGTCTCGCGCCATCAGGTAAGGTTTTTGCGCATTACCAGGCAGTTGCGGCGATCGTCGGTACGGATATACCGAAGGTCGTCTGTGAGCTTGTACATGAACACCAGTCCCCTTTCTCCTTCTCTGTCCAAGGGATCGCGCTGCTCTTGCATGATCGAGTGCAGCTTTGCTTCGAGGTTGAACGGTTGACCCCTGTCCCAAATCCTAATTTCTAAGTAATCGGCAAACACTTTTACCTCAATGTCGATCGGCGTCGCGGGGGGCAAGTTCTGGTGAGCGTGGCGGACAGCGTTTGTAAAGCCTTCGTTGATTATCAGCCGACACTGCCACCAGAAATCCGCTGGCAGCAGCGGCAAAACGATATTCTCCAACCATTCCAAAACGGATGTTAAAGCCTTCAGGTCAGTTTCAACCTGAAGGTGCGACTCGGCCTTTGGTTGCTTGTCTTTCATCTTTCTTCCCCCTGGTCGGTTCCCACCCCCGCTGTACTCAGCGCAGGTGGGAGAGGAAAAGGAGGGCAAGGTCTTGGCAACATATTAGTTAAGTCAAGCTTGAGTTGAAGAAGCCCGTTTTGCCTCAAGGTGAGCATTCCTTTCGCACCATTTACTCGCACAGGAAATGAGAGACTTCCGATACTGTAAACCGCCTCGGTAGGGCGTATAAATAGGGAAAATTCCAGAGTCAGCTTGCGAGGATTGGTTTGAGCTTCGACCGCGTTAGCAGTCGGTACTTTTCTAAACCCACCTGAGTTAGGGTCGTCCTCAAAAACCATGCTGGGATTATTCGAGTACGACCTCGAACTCGCAAATTGCTAATTAATGCTCTGATTGCAGAGCTGGCAACTAGCTACGCATTTTCTTCGGTGTGAATTTTAACACTTAATCCTAGCGTAGGTATCGCTACCGATCGCCTGCTTGAGTAAGTATCGAGTTCGAGTTCCCGCTACCCGTCGGCAACAGGACCTGAAAGTTGAGCGGTGGGTTTTTGACCGTTCCTACACAGCGCCGCTATTTTTGTTAAACAGGACTGTTACGGTTTTAACAATTAGTTTCAAGTCATACATCAGGCTCCAGTTTTGTTGGTATTTTAAATCTAAACGGATGACATCTTCAAAATCGCGGACTTGAGAGCGACCGTTGACTTGCCATTCCCCGGTCATCCCGGGTTTGACATCCAAACGCTGCCACTGAGGGACTTCGTAGCGCTCCACTTCGTCTGGGGTAGGCGGTCTAGTCCCGACTAGACTCATTTCGCCTTTAAGCACGTTCCAAAACTGCGGCAGTTCGTCGAGACTGGTTTTGCGCAAGATGCGCCCGACTTTGGTAATCCGCGGGTCGTTGTCATTTTTGAAAAATGCGCCAGAAGCTTGGTTTTTGATTTGGGCTTTCATTGCTTCGGCGTTGGTACACATCGAGCGAAATTTCCAAATCCGAAATTGTTTGCCCATCCAGCCACAGCGGGTTTGACCGAAAAATATCGGGCCTGGATCGTTGATAGTGATAGCTGCAGCTATGGGTACAAGCAAAATTCCTGTAATCACCAAACCGACTATTGCCCCAACGATGTCTATCAGCCGCTTCACCCACGATTGCACTGAGGGGTGGGTCATCGGTAGCTGATTGTCCGAGGGGTTGGTCTCTGTGGGAGTTGAGGTTGCAGAGGGCTGCTCGATCGTCAGCACTTGATCTAGACTGGTGAGAGCAAATACTGCCATCACCTGCGGCTTAAGGCTGCGGAGCACTAAGTCGCTATCCCGCTGTTTGGCAAATTTCAGATTGCTAACTAAAGCACCGATCCCGCTACTGTCGATGAATGTCGTCTGACTGAAGTCTAGGACAATCTTGCTGGGAACGGTGCTTCCAGAGAAAAGTTGCTGGCAGGTTGTCTTGAAGTTTACGGCTTCAAGTACGCTCAAGCGCACGGGTATGTGAACTGAGGGAATCTCGTCCAAGTACGTAACCCGAAAATCTGCCTCTGGGGTTTGACTGACCATGAAGTCCTAGTTTCAAATTTCAAGCTGATGTCTTTAGCCTATTCTGTCCTAGCAGCTCCACCTTAGGCTAGCTTTATACAAACTTTACAAAAACGCCTTAAAACTCGCCCGCCGCGCGTGATATCACAGCCAAAGATAGACTTGAGTCTACCAGTCAAAGTTTTGGTCCAAAGATTTTTGAACGCAATCGCTGCCAAACTTTGACATCGGAATCAAGATTTTTGGGGATTCAGGCCGATTAATCTGGTCGTTAATAATTTTCGTGCCTGTCGTGCAGGGGATAGCGACCGCAGTTAACAGCTAACAGTTAATAGGAAAGTCAAAAGTTAACTGTTAACTGGAAAACCCCCGTACCAAGCGTCGGGGGATAAGATTAGGAATTGTAGACGTTTTCTGACTGGGAGGTTTCGCGGGTGATGGGTTTGACTTTGGCTTTGGCTTTGGCTGCGTTGCGTTTCAGCGCCTGGAGACGAGCTTCGTATTTAGCCCGCTGCTGTTTTTTGGAGGTTTGCTCGATTAAAGTTTTTAAGGCGCTGCCGAGGCTTTTGTAGGCGTTTGGGAGTGTGTAGCCGAAGCGGGTGGCGAGGGCGAGGGCTTTTTCGTCTGCGTCTACTGCTTCTTTTAAACTTTTCTCTCCGTTATTTTTTTGGTAAAGTCTCCAGCCGGAGACGCCGCAGAGGGAGAGGGCCAGTATCAGCAGCAAGCCGTCTTGCACCCAAAGTTCGCCGACGGCACCGCCCATGCCAATGGCGAGGGCTGCCATTTCCCAACCGTCTCTGGGGATGGTGTCGTTTTGGATTCTGGCAACTTCGTGCCAAAACAGGAGGTTACGCTGATCCATTGCTAGCTGTTCCCAGCGGATCAGGTCTATTTGGATTTCTACCTGGTCTTTGCCTATTTCTTCGCTGCGGATCAGGGTGGGATTAACTTCTATTGTTTTTTCTACTGTTACCCAACTTTGGAGTTCTGGGGGCAGTATATTTTTCAAGCGCCGGATCTCACTCATCTCGGCTCTTGCTGTAGAGGTTGCATAGGATGTCATAGCTCCGGCCTATTGATTTTCCAAAGGTTAATATGTGTCTATTTCTGGAGTATAGCAAACCTTGAATCCAAATACAGTCTAGCAACGGGGGTCGATCGACCAATACTTGCAAATTTACTTGATTTTACTCGAAGAGGGCGATCGCAACTGCCGACTCGATCATTTCCTTTGGAGTATTTGATCGACGGTTGGATTTGCCGCAATTTCGACCAAACAGACAAAACTTCCGGCTTAGAAGTTATGCCATTTTGAACTCCCACCCCTCCGTCCAATACTTCAGAAATTTTCTAATAACCGTGCCGCCGAGCTTCGCCTGTAAAACTCACTACCCTCTAACTCTACTTCGGTTTATGAGAGCTTTTACATTGTTCTACTGCAACTGCCAAAAGTCCAGCAATCCATAATCGACATCAACATTTTTTCCCTCTTCCTCTCGAAACTCCATCACTTCTAAACGGATAATTTTCGGGGAGTTCGACGGTCGATAAACTATAGCAAATCTCCATCATTTGTGTACAACCATCATATTTTTTTAGGATTTAAGAGGATTGAAAAAAATAAAATTAAATCCAAGTTGCAATAGTTTCTTAACCATGCTAAAATTTTGACAGCTATCGTAAAAACCTCTAAGATGTTTTTACCTTGTAGCCCAATAGTTTATACATAATTTTCTGCTGATTCATAATGGCTAAATAAACAACAAGTTATTGACCATTCCGACTGTAATTTACCCTCGTTTTTCCTGAGCGATTAATAGCTGCTGCATTTTTTGATTTCTCTGCTACCTAGCACCATCCCAGATTAACAACATTTTTTTAGGTGGATTTTTTTAAGTTATTCAATAAATTTTACGGTATTTTCTATATTTCCCGCTTTACATAGCTTCACAATAAATTATGGACTCACTAGATTTAATGCACCTCCGGTAAGTTTTTTGATCTCGTTGATTATCCAGATTGACTCCCGATCTTTTATTGACGCTAGCCCCATAAGTAGTTACAAATACCATTACCTTGGAACTGACACTCATCTAAGCCATGCACTAGCAGTTATCCTACTGCTAGTGCATGGCTTATACTTGGATAATAGTTTTTGGGAAAAATAGCATTTTTTATGAATAACTTATCGTTGTTTTATCGATGATTTTTATACCTTGGCTTTCTGGCAGGTTAATTAACCGCTTTCAAGATTCGATACTAACTTGACCCGCATTTAAATATTAAATAATAATTTAACCTCAAAAATCTTTCTAGTTCTCAGCTATTTTGGTTTTGGGGTTGAGATAGGGACTGGATGCGTTGCGGAAAGCTGTTTGGCCGTTTAATAGCTTTTTGAACCTTGATATTTTAACTTTAATTACACGATTACAGGCTAAGTATTTTATGTTATTTTGTGCAATACAACTTCTTGAAACTTCTAATCTTGTTTCCATTTATTTATCGATAACTAAATTATTTTAATCCGATTTAAATAGTTTGAACAATCTTCCATTAGATGATGATATTTGTTATAGTAATAAAAGCGTGCAACTCTTCTAGGTATTCCTCTATCCTATCTTTTTTGGGGCGTTGCTGATTAACGGTATGAACCTACTTTTTTCGGAAGTTACAACAAAATTAACCATACTTGGCTTATGGCAATTGTGAAATATTCAATTATACCTGTATTAAGCAACGCCAAATGATTAAAGTGACTTGAGAAGACCGCTTTCTAACTGATAAATTGCTGCCATGATTCCGCTTTCAGGATTTTTTAGAAGAGCTTTTTTGACATCTTTCAAGTATTCTACAATGTGTTCCCGCAAAATCGGTCTTTCTACTTTGACTGTGTGATTGTAATCCCACAAATCCCAAATGATAATCCCGATGCCGACAATAGGGTCGATTAAACTTACTCCCAATTGACTAGCCACTGTACCGCCTGTTTTTGTGGCTACCTTGGCGGCAGCTTTGCTGGCAACTTTTGCGGTAACTTTGCTGCCAACTTTAGCTGCTACTCCCAAAATTAAGGGTTTAGCAATTAAGTAGCCGCTGCCGCCAACTAATACTTTTAATGATAGATTCGAGACGTTTCCTTTGTCGCTAATGGTGGTGGCAATATCGTTCAGGTATTTGTCCCACTGTACTTGCGGTATGTTATAATTGTTTTGAACTACTTTCACATTCTTGCTAACTTCTGATATATACAAGTTAGCAGTATCTTGAGTGATTAATTGAAATCGCAGTTGAGCGTTTTTGGGTACCAGCACTCGGTTAGCAAATTCTCTTTGAAAGTCTTCGGTTAATTTTTCGGAAACAGCTTGAGAAGCTGCTGTCATATCAAATCTGTTGAGGACGGCAGATTTCACGAAATTGAAAGGTACGGTAAACTCCATCTTTTTTTGATTGAAGTAATCGAAATACCAATCGAGGAAACTGTTGTCAACCCGCGCGATTACTTCTGTTTCCCATTTGTCCAACTCTTTAGATGCGAAAGTTTCGGCAGTTATATGGGATTGTTGGATGGCGTTTTTAACGTCTTGATTCACTTTGCTAAAATCGTGCGGCGGCGAGACTACAACTGCTGTGGTTCCGGTATTTGTTAGTGACTGGGAAATTAGAAAGTTACCGCATAGGGGAATGATGACTACTAAAATTACGATCGTCCAAATCATCGGTGTCACAGTTTTGATAAACTGACCGATAACTCTGAGACGTTCTGTTTTCTCTGAATAGCTAATTTCTTCCTTGTCTTGACTCATGGCGGTTTCTCAACTGATGAGAGTTGGGCTAGTTTCGATTATAGGCGATCGTACCTGCGATCGTGTTACGGGCGCGTGGCCTGAGATTCTGGAAAGGTTGGGGAAAAGTCCGCGCGAGGGAGGCTACCCCAAAGGGAATCGCCAGTTTTTAATTCTTGACTGCATAGAAATTAAAGTGGTACTATTTTTGAATATATCTCAAGCTGTTAATATGACCTTAGATCCTTATTGTAAATTGATTGAAAAGTACGATCGCACTCTTCATCCGCGTTAATCTGCGTTAATCTGCCTGCATCAGCGGTTCATAAAAAAATAAAAGAGCGTGAAGCGAAGCTATCCCGTTCGCGAAGCGTTCCCGAAGGGTAGGGAATCGCCCTTTAACCCTCCCTCAAACTCGATCGTCCTTATCTGATTATCTTTTAACCTGCTTTACTTAACACAACCAGAATGTACTGGTCAAGACTAACTCCTTCCCTTTCCGCTTTTTCTGCTAAACTCAAATGTAGAGATTTAGGAATCTGTAAAGATAGACTTCCGCTATACTCAACCTCCGTTGCAGGTAAAGGAATCTCATGTCGGCACTCATAAGCAGTCTCTATCCACAATTCCCTAGCTTCCTCAATGTTCTCCATTGCTTCTGACAAAGTTTCTCCTACAGACATACAACCTGGAAGGTCTTTGATGAGGACTGTATAGCCTCCTTCTGGATCTGGGTAAAAACTTATAGCATATCTCAGGCTCAAGTAATACTCTAAAGATTTATTCTTCACTTCTATTTTCTGATTCATTGCTCCATTCCTCCAGTTTTAATAGCGCAACAATTTGCTTTACATATATTCCTTTTACCTTTTGACCGCCTTTTTTAGGAACTGTAATATTTAATCCATCAGCATTGACAAAAGAATGGTGACTTCCTTTCGATCGCTTTTCTTCAAATCCAAAAGCTTTGAGAAGATAGCACACATCGTCAAAGCGCACTTCTGGTGGATTTGCTAAAAATTGTTCTACCAGTTTCCCTAACTTGCCCATGAAGTTTTACAGATGCTTGTACTATTCTAATAAAAAAGGGCGGGCCTTGCCCACCCTCGCTAGGAGTCAGGTGAAATTCACAAATTAAACTTTCGCTTCATTCTTCACCAAATTACCCCAACCCAAATCCTTCAGCGAATTATTCCGGCGCAGCGGACGAGTCACCAACTCCAAAATATCCCGCGCATTACCAAAGCCGTGAATCTGAGCAAAAGTAAACTCAACAGACCACTTAGTATTAATTCCCCGCGCTTCCAAAGGATTAGCGTGAGCCATACCAGTAATCACCAAATCAATATTCTGCTCGTAAATCCGCTGAAGCTGATTGTAATTGTCCGGTTTCTCCACAATCCGAGGAGTAGGAACTCCCATCTCGTGACAAGTCTTTTCTAACAAAGCCAATTCTGCCGCCTGATAGCGCTTGTCCATGTAAGGAATGCCGATTTCCGGGCAAGTCATGCCACAGCGAATCAAGAAACGTGCTAAAGAAATCTCTAGCAAATTGTCGCCCATAAAGAAGACAGATTTGCCGCGAATTATTTGCAGGTAATCTTCCAAACCCGCCCAAATTTGCGCTTCCCGTTCGTCCAAACCTTTTGGTTCAATTCCCAACACTGAGCAAATCTTTTCAATCCAAGCGCGAGTTCCGTCAGGGCCGATCGGGAATGGCGCACCAATTAGCTTACACTTGCGGCGGCGCATCAACGTAGAAGCAGTACGCGACAAGAAGGGATTCATGCCCGATACATAATAACCTTCTTCCAAGACTGGCAATTCAGTGTAGCGCTTGGAAGGAAGCCAACCGGAAACTTTGATTCCTTGTTTCTTCAATTCTAAGGTTAGCTGAGTGACAACCGGATCGGGCAAAGAACCGAAAAGTACCAGCGGTGTGTGCTTGACATATTCGGATTCATCTGCTGCAACTTCCTCTTTTTTCTTGCCGAAATTCAGCAGTTGAGAGATAGCATTGCGTTCTTGCTTCTGAGATTCCATCACGGGCGCTTTCTCAGGACATTTAGCAGCCATCGCTGCTAAAACGGTATCTTCCCCTTGAGTAAAAGCGTAATCCAAGCCGTTAGCGCGAGCAGTGACGATGGGAATGCCAATTTCGGCTTCCAGCTTGGGCGCTAACCCTTCCAAGTCCATTTTGATGATTTCGGTGGTGCAAGTGCCGATCCAGACAATTACACTGGGGTTACGATCGCGCTTAATTTGCAAGCACAGCCGCTTCAACTCCTCATAATCGTTTAACTGAGCGGAAATATCGCCCTCTTCCAACTCAGCCATCGCATACCTAGGCTCAGCAAAAATCATCACGCCCATTGCATTTTGCAAGAAATAGCCGCAAGTTTTAGTACCGATAACCAAGAAAAAGCTATCTTCAATTTTTTGATAAAGCCAAGCTACGCAGCTAATCGGACAAAAAGTGTGATAATTACCAGTTTCGCATTCAAAGTTTAAAGCTTCGGGTTCAGTAGTAGTAATAGCAGTCATATCTCAAATCTTCTCCCTTTAAATTGTTTTTCGTCTCGAACAGGACAGGCTCGCTAAGCGAGGAAATACCTGTATTTTGCGATCGCCTCGCTGCTCTCGCGGACGAGAGAAATAGGTTGTTTTTCCTCTCAAACGCGAACAGGCAAAGGAGCGAAAAAAAATCTGTTTTTTGCGTTCGCGCTTTCGCAGCGAACAATAATAGAAATACCTGATTTTGGGCTAATTCCTCTGAAAAATAGATGCAACAAGCTCAATATTTCCGCAGCCGCAGCATCCAAAATTTGAGCTGAAAAATTCTGCGCGAGGGCATATAATCCCTCACAGCAGGGATTTAGTTTTCTTCCACTCGCTCCGGCAAAAAGCCTTTTGGCAGTTGTGAGTTTGAGCTAATTAAAAATTAACAACTCGCAACTCACAACTCACAAATAGAGCGGGAAACTTCATCACTAGGAGAGACTCGGGCGATCGCAACAACCTTACTTAAAATCAGATAAAAAGCCGGAAATTTCTTCATCCTCATCGTCGGAATCCAAATCGCCGAGACCTAGAGCATCTAAATCATCTTCGTCAGGATCTCCGGTAGTTGCTTCCCCCAGATCGTCAAGTCCGAGATCGTCGAGGTCATCGTCATCCGATACAGAGAAATCGTCAATACCGTCTTCGTCCAAGTCGCCCAGATCCATATCTAGGTCATCTGAGGTCGGTGCCCCAAACGGATCGGGTATTTCTTCGGCGACAAACTCTGCATCTTCTTCCCCAAACGGATCGGATATTCCCGATTCGAGATCCCCAGAGGTCAAAGTCCCAAATTGTGAGGCTTCTTCTTCGTCATCGTCGAGGTCGAGACCGTCCAAAGCCGAGGCTTCTTCTTCCTCGTCATCGCCGAAGCCGAGACCGCCCAAAGCCGAGGCTTCTTCTTCGTCATCGTCGAGGTCGAGACCGCCCAAAGCCAAGGCTTCTTCTTCCTCGTCATCACCCATATCAAAGTCAGATATGGCGTCTTCCTCGTCGTCGCCGAGACCGAAGTCAGATACGGCGTCTTCCTCATCGTCGCCGAGACCGAAGTCAGATACGGCGTCTTCCTCATCGTCTTCGAGACCGAAGTCAGATACGGCGTCTTCCTCATCGTCTTCGAGATTGAGACCGTCCAAAGCCGAGGCTTCTTCTTCGTCATCGTCGATGTCGAAGTCGGAGACAGCTTCTTCCTCGTCATCGCCTAGGTCGAAGTCGGAGACAACTTCTTCCTCGTCATCGCCCAGGTCGAAGTCGGAGTCAGCTTCTTCCTCAAACTCATCAAAGGATTCCTCCTCGGAGCTCAGTGCTGACGCTGCTGCTGCCAGACCGGCGGATCCGGCGACTCCGGCGACTACTCCGGCTGCTGCTAAGGCCGCACCGCCCAATTTATTAGATTTGGCATCACCGGGTGCAGCTTGCTCGATACCTGCTGCGGGTGCAGCTTGCTCGATACCTGCTGCGGGTGCAGTAGTTGCGGTTTGAGCGGCTGCGGGTGCAGTAGTTGCAGTTTGAGCGGCTGCGGGTGCAGCAGTTGCAGTTTGAGCGGCTGCGGGTGCAGCAGTTGCAGTTTGAGTGGCTGCGGGGGGTGCTGTGGCTGCCGCTGGCGGTGCTGCGGTTGTGGGAGATTGGCCGGCCGTCTGTGGCGCGATATTTGAGGGCATACCCAGCGCCAGGTCGGGGTCAAAATTTAGCCCCAACACTTCGATCAGGCTGTCTGCATCCGGCTTGAGTTTTGAGAAGGGCAGCATTAATTGCTGGAGTTCCGGCTCCAGGGCAGCCGCAATTCCCAGGATGAGGTAAGAAACAGGCCTTTTCCCGCCGTCGGGTGTGGCGACCGTGTTGTCAGCCGTCATGTGCAGGAGCAGCCAAGCCCGATTTACCTGGTAGTAGTCCAACCACTTCTGTTTGAGAGCAACTGAAAAAGTATCAAAAAAAGCCATAACCTCTTTATCCTCATCCTGATCGCTAGACCTATTAAACCATCATCAGGTCTAGCTCATCTTCCTCCTTCTTGACCACAGGTTGAACTGGATTTAGATAAAAATCTGAAAGCAACGAGAATAATTCGCGATCCGGCAAGTCGTTGGGCACTACTCCTTCGGGTCTTGCCAAAATCTGGTCGGCGATATTGAGGTAGTAATCGCAGACGTAGTTTAGGGAAGAATCGGTCTCGGCCATTTCAAACAAAGTTTTGCCTTTGACACGAGAAACGCGGATGTCTTCAATCAGGGGCAGCACTTCGAGCACTGGCATGGGTACGGAGTCTACGTACTTGTCGATCAAGTCGTGCTTTGAGGTGCGGTTGCCAATTAAACCGGCGAGCCGCAACGGGTGAGTGCGGGCTTTTTCGCGGACTGAGGCGGCGATGCGGTTGGCTGCAAATAAAGCGTCGAAGCCGTTGTCGGTAACAATCATGCAGTAGTCGGCGTAGTTCAATGGGGCTGCAAAACCGCCACACACTACGTCGCCGAGCACGTCGAACAGGATGATGTCGTATTCCTCGAAGGCATTGAGTTCTTTGAGCAGTTTGACGGTTTCGCCTACTACGTAGCCGCCGCAGCCAGCTCCTGCGGGAGGACCTCCTGCTTCTACGCAGTCAACGCCGCCGTAGCCTTTGTAGATGACATCTTCGGGCCAAACGTCTTCGTAGTGATAGTCCTTTTGCTGAAGGGTGTCAATAATTGTGGGGATCAAGAAGCCAGTGAGGGTAAATGTGCTGTCGTGCTTTGGATCGCAACCGATTTGCAAAACTTTCTTGCCGCGCTTGGCTAGGGCAACGGAGATGTTGCAGCTTGTTGTCGATTTGCCAATTCCACCTTTTCCGTAAACTGCGAGTTTCACTCTTTGTTCTCCTATAGGTTTCTATCAAAACGATCGGGGCTGGGGTTTCACGCTTTTTTTCGATCGCCCAACTGCACCCAACTGCAATAGCCCAATTGCAGTCCCCGACTGCAATGCCATTCCTGTGAATTTGGGAGTCGGCGCAACTTAGCTCGTTGAAAGCATTATTAGCTAACTTGCGAGGAAAAGAAAGGGGGCGACCAAATGAAAATGCTAGTAAATTTGTGTATTTTCCATCTTTGGGGATATTAGCTTTTTTTTTGACCTATCAATCTATTTTTATAATGTTTTTAGATTTTTAATTGTTTTTAGAATACTTTCTTAATATAAAGAGGTACAAAAATAAAACAAAAATTAACTTCTCAAACAATCTCGGCTTTTGGCTTTGGGGCTAGGATGCAGGCAGTTGATGGCTTGTGCGGGTAACTTGAAGGGGCACAAAGGGCCTGGTGGATGAGGCAAACTCCAAGTGAGTTGGGCTGATTTGGGTCTGGGGAGGGCAAAGTTATAGGATTTGAGATTTGAGATGTGAGATTTAAGATGGGGAAAGATTGATTTTGCTGGGGTTTCTGGTGTTTTGTAAAAAATTGTGAATATTTAGGAATTGGCGGCGAGTGGGAGATGGGGTGATGGGGAGATTATGATTTCTGCCGCATGACTAATGACTGCTGACTGCTGACTCGTGACAACTGACTATCGGAATCTCGATCGCAAACTCAGTACCCCTTCCAGCTTGCGAAACGCAGTCGAGCCGCCCCCCGTGCTGTTCCACAACTAAGTGGTAGGAAATAGACAGTCCCAACCCCGTACCCTTGCCGACGGGTTTGGTAGTAAAAAACGGATCGAATAATTGGCGGCGAATCTCCTCCGGTATGCCCCGCCCGTTGTCGGAAATGCGGATCGCCACAAAATCACCGCCAACAACTTCAGTGCGAATTGTAATAGTGGGAAGAGTCAATGGAGAAGTAGAATTTAACGGCGGTGAATTTTTCGCATTTCTCCTAGCCCATTGCCCGTTCTGGATTTCTTCATCCAAAGCATCAATAGCATTGCCAAGAATATTCATAAACACCTGATTGATCTGACCGCCGCAGCACTGGATCTGAGGCAAATTGCCGTATTCTTTAATAATGTTAATAGATGGATGTCCGCCGTGAGCTTTGAGCCGGTGCTGCAAAATCAACAAAGTGCTTTCGAGTCCCTCGTGAATGTCAACGAGCTTGATGTTAGATTGATCCGATCGCGAAAAATTGCGCATCGACAAAACTATTTGGCGTATGCGCTCGGTTCCTACTTGCATAGAAGACAGGATCTTAGATAAGTCTTCCACCAAAAAATCGATTTCCATCTCTGTTGCTGCTTCCCGAATTTCCGAGACTGGTTCGGGATAGTGCTGCTGGTAAAGTTCCACGAGTTGAAGTAATTCTTTGATGTAGTGGCTGGCGTGGGAAAGGTTGCCGTAGATAAAATTAACAGGATTGTTAATTTCGTGAGCGATACCGGCAATCATTTGTCCCAAAGAAGACATTTTTTCAGTTTGCACAAGTTGAGTTTGAGTTTGCTGCAACTTTCGCACAGTTTCCTCTAATTGCTGCGCTTGATTTTTCAAGCAAGTTTGCTTTCGGCGCAGCACTTCTTCGACTCGCTGGCGCTTGATAATATCCCGTCTCAACAATTCATTTGATTCTAAAAGTTGAGCGGTGCGTTCTTCAACTTGTTTTTTTAAGTCGTCATGAGCTTGGCGCAGGGCTTCTTGGGCCCGCTGCCGCTCTAAAATTTCTTGCTGCAAAAGTTCGTTGGCTTTCTGCAATTGGGAGGCTCGATCGTCAACTGCTTGTTGCAAAAGCTCGATCGTCCCGTACATTTCTGATTGATTAAAAACTTGCGGCAAACTTGTCACGGAGACAACGCCCAAAAGTTCTCCGTGACTGCCAACTACTACCAAACGGCGGACACAGTGCCGCTGCATCGACTGATGGGCACTCCAGAGGGAATCGGCGGGAGATATGCAAAATAAAGGCGCACTCATTACCCTTGCTGCCGGGATTTCCGAGAGGTTTAATTCGAGGGCGTGAAACTGCACAATATCCCGCTCGGTGACAATGCCGATCGGAATTTGGTAATTTTCTATTGGTGCGATCGCCCGCTGTGGATGCTGAGTTCGCTCTTCGACAATGACGACGCAACTAACTCGATACTTGACCATGAGTTCGGCTAAATCGAGGGCTGAGGCAATTTTTGGGGCCGAAATGACATCTTTAGTCATGACATCTGCTGCACAGCGCAAATTGGTTAGCAAGTTAACCGGTTGCAGGGCTTCGTGAATGGCTTCGCGGGTGATGATGCCGAGAAGCCGCGAGTCTTCGTCCACTACGGGCAAATGCCGAATCTGATGCTGGCGCAACGTGAATATAGCTGTGAAAATATCTTGAGACTCGGATTGTTTGAGGGTAATGGGCGATCGAGTCATTACGTCAGCAATTGTCAGTCCTACCGCACAAGCTGCTACGGTAGTTAGCTTGACGATATCTCGTTCTGTAAAAATGCCGATGGGCCGATTATCTTCCACAACTAACACGCAACTGCGCTTGGCCGGACTCGGAAGAGCGTGTGGTTTTTCGCCATAAAGCAGACAGGAGACACGCATCGGGTTCATCAAAGCCAACACTTGGGCGATCGGGGTTTCTGGAGCCACGGTGAGGGGGTGGCGGTCGATCGCCCGATCTAAAGGTGACGAGTAGAGCGGCGGACTGTTGGGCCGCCCGGCGGGTTCTGATGTTTTAATTGCTGGCGGCTGCGGGGCTGAATCTAGGAACTGCTGTAATTTTTCTTCTTGTAGCATGGTTGATTATTAATTTTAGTTAATGAATTGTTACAATTTTGCAGACTGGGGTTGGCAGACTTAGCATTAATTAAGCGGATTACAGATGCTCGATCGCCTGAAATTTCATTGCTAGAAAACCCCTGATTGAATTTTTATTTTTTAAATCCTATGTCGTGGACGCCATTAAGTCATCGAATTCATCATTTGCCGCTCATCCTTGCGGGCCCGATTTTGCGCCGGACTGAAAGTCGGGCCGTGACAGTTTGGCTGGCTCTGAAAGCACCCCGCCAAGTCGAACTCAAGGTTTATTCGACAGAGGGCGGAACCGGCGAAATTGTCGGGGTGCCGTTACTCCAAGGTGCGAGCTCTACCGTGCAGCTCGGCAAATACCTGCACGTAGTGGCGGTGACTGCTAAACAGATCGACAGCAATGTCTTGACATCCGGGCAAATTTATGCTTACGACATTGAGTTTGCTGGGGGCCGCGAGTCGCCGTCGGTTGGAGTCCCAGAAAATGAGAAAGAAAATCTCATTTCTTGCCTGTGGCCGGCATCCCTTGATTTGTCGGCTTTGGGCCCGGAGACGATCAGTTATTTCGCTCACCAGTTGCCGACTTTTGCCCTGCCGCCGAAAGATTTAAACTATTTGCGTATCGTTCACGGTTCTTGTCGCAAGCCCCACGGAGACGGCAGAGATGCCCTGCCAATTTTGGATAATTCGATCGAACAGTTTGCAAGAACGGCCAATAGCAGACCCCACCAACTGTTTTTAACGGGCGACCAAATTTACGGCGACGACGTTGCCGATGCGATGCTGTGGGCCCTGACTGATGCTGGCGATACCCTGTTGGGCTGGGAAGAGAGTCTACCCCTGATGGATGATGCCCAAATTAAAAAGAATTTGTGTATCAGTATACCTAAAAATGCGGAAAACGAAAATGCAGTTGGTCATGAGAGGGAAATTTTTAGAGAGTCACCTATTGAGAAACCCTCTGATGCTAAGTATGAGTCCAAAAAACCAATTGAGTTACAGCCGGGGACTCGCAGCGATATTGCCAGAGATTTTGGCGGCTTTACGGCGATGTTGGTGAATAAACCCAAAAATGCTAAAAGTCACTTGTTTAGCTTGGGCGAATATTGCGCGATGTATTTGTTAGTTTGGTCGCCGGTACTTTGGTGCGAGCGTTTTCCGAAGGGTAAGGATATTTGCCCAAATTCTAAGCAGGCCAAAGTCTGGGATAGAGAAGTTGTTGAACTTGACGGTTTTGCTCGCAATTTGTGGAGGGTGAGGAGGGCGCTAGCGAATATTCCTAGTTATATGATTTGCGACGACCATGATGTTAGCGACGATTTGTATTTGAATCGAGAGTGGTGTTACCGGGTGCTGGGGAAGCCGCTGGGCCGCCGCGTGGTGCAGAATGCTTTGGTGGCTTACGCTGTGTTTCAGGCTTGGGGAAATACGCCCGCACAGTTCGATCGCGAAAAACCGGGTGATAAATTATTAAAAGCTGCTGAAAAATGGTCGGATTCGGCGGGGACTGATGTTTCTGCTTGGGAGGAGGCGGCTTCGTATTTGGGAATTCCAGGACTCGACCCGAAAACTCATTTGCCTAAGTTGAAATTAGATGAAGATGTTTTTATTTTGGATCGGGAGGGCGAGGGTGTAAGTGAGGTTTTGAATTGGCATTTTACTGTAAGAAGTTTTAAGCACGAGGTGATTGTGCTGGATACGCGGAATTGGCGGGGATATCCGTTAAAAAGCGCGATCGATCCGCCGATGCTTTTGACTCACAAAGGTTTTGAGGAGCAAATTCAGAAACCTTTGAAGGAGACTGAGTTGCTGAATAAAACTGGGGAGTTTGAGATTGAGGCGACGTTGGTAGTGGTGCCGACAAATTTGGTGGGTTTGTGGATTATTGATGCGGTGCAAAAGCGGGATGTCGAACAGGGAAAAGTTTTTAATAGCGATGCGGGGGATGCTTGGAATTTTCACGAGTTGGCTTTTGTGAAGCTGTTGTCGGAGTTTTTTAAGCAGCGCGATCGGGTGATTGTGTTGACGGGGGATATTCACTATGCTGCTGCTGTGCGGCTGAGTTATTGGTCTGATTGTCATTTTGGCGATTCTCGGCCGAATATTGAGCCTTTGAATATGGCCAATTATCAATCAAATTGTCACTATTCTGTGTTGGCGCAGTTGACTGCTAGTGCTTTTATCAATGAGGAGTGGAAAACGCATTTAATTCATACTAAGATTAAGTCGCTGCTTCCTGAGCGATCGCACGAATGTTTGGGATGGAATGAGCCGCTGGAATTAATGAAAATTCCCAGGAGTGGCAACAAGAAAGCTCTGGCGGCTGCTGTCAGGAACAGACAATCTCTGCCTGATTGGGGGTATCGGATTGACTGGATTAAACGGCAAAGAGCTCGGGTGTTTTTGCTGCTAGAAAAGGGAACTGCGTCAGATAGATCGCATAAAAATAAACAATTGCCATTCCTGCGTAGGTTGTGGAATTTTATATCGCTGTTGTGGCGCAATCGCTGGCTGCAAGAGGGTAATGAGATTGTGGGATATAGCAATATTGCGATCGTCAGTTTTCAGTGGCCGGAGGATAGTGATGGGGAGAAGGCGGTGATCCAAAATATTTATTGGCGGCCGCTTTGGGAGCCGGATAGTGTGGTTTACAGTCAGTATTTTGTGCCGCTGGGATTGGATGAGGATGGTTAGATTCCCGGCGGTTTCAATCGCCGTTTCAATCGCGGAGGATTTCTTTTTTAAGGCAAGTAACCCAAGGTAAATAATATGATATTTTCTAATTGTACCAGTATCTCTGGATTGACTTCACCAATTTTATTTCGCAATCTTGTTTTATCCAAAACTCGCAGTTGATGGCACAATGCAACAGAATCTTGAGTCAATCCTCCCTCGCCGCCGGGAATCAAAACACAGGAAGGAAGAGAGGCACGACGCAGATTAGTTGTGAGAGGAATACTGATAACAGTAGTTGTGTACCTCGAAATTGTATCGTTTTGAAAAATAATTGTGGGACGCACGCCTGCTTGTTCGGAACCTTGTGTGGGATCGAGGTTGGCAATCCAGATTTCACCTCGTCTGATTGTCATGCCAAATCCTCATGTTTGAGGAGTTCTGAATATTCGCTGATTCCGAGTTCCGCAAGTTGTCGGTCTTCTTCGGCAAATTCGCTGTAGAGTGCAGCTAAGTTAGTTTCATCGATCGCAGGAATAGTCACTAATCTGGCACGGAATTTCAGGAAGCTAATAAATTCAAATACTTGTTGGAGTTGTTCTCGATCGAACTTTTCTAATTCTTGTTGGATTAACTCTCTCATGACAGTAATTTTTGTTGTCAAGTTTTCTGTATTATAGCCGATCGCCCATCCACCAAAAATGCGATCGCCCCATCAACAAAAAACCCGATCGCCCGATCCACAAAAATCCGATCGCCCGATCGACAAAAAACCCGATCGCCCATCCACAAAAACTCCGGCGGTTGAAACCGCGTCTACACGAGACTTTACCCGCCTTCGCGGGTTGAAGATTTCACCCGATGATTTTCAATCTCCAAATACCCTCTTCGTCCGCGTAGGCGGACATCGTTTGTGTAGACGCGGTTTCCAACCGCCGGGATTTCAACCGCCGAGGATTTCAAATTAGATCGCCCAAATCGACCCAAAAATCCGATTATCGCCCGCCGCTAACTCCCTCCAATCGCAGGAAATGCACCCGGCCCAACGAATCGCCCGCTACAACTGTCACTCCATCCGGGGCGATCGTACAGCACTCAAACTCAACATCTCCGCTGAAGCTAGCAACCTCTTTGCCACTAAGCAAATCCCAGATTTTGAGGGTGTCCCGTGAAGACGAAATCGCTCGTTTGCCGTCGGGTGCGATCGCGACTGCATTTACGAAGCTAGTATGACCCATGAGAGTTCTGAGTTCCGTGCCGCTGTCGATGTCCCAGATTTTTATGGTGTTATCCCATGAACCGGAAATGGCTGTTTTGCCGTCGGGTGCGATCGCGACTGCACGTACCCAGCCAGTATGACCCGTGAGAGTTCTCAGTTCCCTGCCGCTGTCGATGTCCCAGATTTTCAGGGTTTTATCGTCTGAAGCTGAAATCGCTGTTTTTCCGTCTGGTGCGATCGCCACTGCACCTAGGGAGTCAGTATGGCCGGTGAGAGTTCTGAGTTCGGTTCCGCTGTCGATGTCCCAGATTTTCAGGGTTTTATCGTCTGAAGCTGAAATCGCTGTTTTGCCGTCTGGTGCTAATGCGACTGCACCTACCCGTTTATGATCCGTAAGAGTTTTGATTTCCCTCCAGCTAAGCATATGCCAGATTTTAAGGGTGTTATCTGATAAAGCGGAAATTGCAAGTTTGCCATCATTCGATATTGCGACTGCCCTTGCCCAATTAGTATCACCAATGAGAGTTCTCGTTCTCAATTTAGTCCCGTTGTCTGTGTCCCAGACTTTTATGGTGTTGTCTACTGAAGCTGAAATTGCTCGTTTGTTGTGTGCGATCGCGATTGCTAATACATGGCCAGTATGACCTGTGAAATTTCTTAATTCGCTACCGCTATCTAAGTCCCAGATTTTTAGGAAATTCATTGAAGCCGAAATCGCTGCCTTGCCGTCAGGTGCGATCGCGAGTGCCCTTACCTCATAAGCATGACCGGTGAGAGTTCTCAGTTCGATGCCACTGTAGATGTCCCAGATTTTTAGAGTTTTATCGGCTGAAGCGGAAATTACTCGCTTGCCGTCAGGTGCGATCGCGACTGCACGTATCCAGCCAGTATGACCCGTGAGAGTTCTCAGTTCAGTGTCACTATCAATGTCCCAGATTTTCAGGGTGTTATCGGCTGAAGCGAAAATCGCTGTTTTACCGTCGGGTGCGATCGCGATTGCTGATACCGGCTCAGTATGACCCGTGAGAGTTCTCAGTTCAGTGCCACTATCAATGTCCCAGATTTTCAGGGTTTTATCGTCTGAAGCTGAAATCGCGGTTTTGCCATCCGGTGCGATCGCGAGTTCTGATACCCTGTCAGTATGGCCGGTGAGAGTTTTCAGTTCCCTGCCACTCTCTGTGTCCCAGATTTTCAGGGTTTTGTCCCATGAACCAGAAATCGCTATTAGACCGTCCGGTGCGATCGCGACTGCATCTACCGAGTCAGTATGACCGGTGAGAGTTTTCAGTTCCCTGCCACTCTCTGTGTCCCAGATTTTCAGGGTTTTATCGTGTGAAGCCGAAATCGCTGTTTTACCGTCTGGTGCGATCACGACTCTCCTTACCCACCCAGTATGACCGGTGAGAGTTTTCAGTTCCCTGCCACTCTCTGTGTCCCAGATTTTTAGGCTTTTATCGAATGAAGCCGAAATCGCTATCTTGCCGTCTGGTGCGATCGCCACTGCTACTACCGAGTGAGTATGACCAGCAAGTGTCCGCAGTGCCCCTTCATTTGCCCTTTCCAGATTAGCCTTCAAAGGCCGTAACCAAAGACTATCTTTCCATTGCTTAGCCTGTTCCAACATCTCCTGAATCTCAGGCACTTCAAAATCCAGCAACCTCCCCAACAATTGCCCACCCAGTTGCGTTTTATCCTTCTCCAAAACGTGCGCCGACTTGCGAATTGCCCCTTGAATCAAATTCAGCGTTTCCGTTTGCCCCTCCGACAACAAAACATCAGAAACTCTCGCCAAATTGTAATCCTCAATTAACGCTTGAACCCCCACCGCATCCAACTTCGCCTCAATAAAATCAAAATCCGTCAACAACTGATGCAGCCGTTCCCCTTGAACACTCTCCGCCAAATGCCCCGGCAGAGTTTCCAAAGCATAAAGCCGCTTTTTCCCCGACAGTTTCCCCAACCGTTCTTTAAACTTACTCATCGCCGTACAAATCCTCCCACAAATTATCAGAAATCGCCGTTTCGATATCCCGCAGCGACACCCCAGCTTTCTGCACCACATCTATACGATGCAGAAATCTTTGGAAACTCGCGTGATAGATACTGTAATCGGGAGGACTATCACCGCTACGCCGCAGAAACTGTTCCCAATCATCGAGAACTTCCTGCACATCCAAAGCATCTTCCTCAGCAAAATCCGCCAAAATATCGCAGGAAACCGGCTTGCGAGTTTTGGTCAACAAATAAATCACCTTCAACTTCCGGCGGCGCAATTCTCTATCTCTAACCGCCATTTCCATCCGCGCCCAATGCTTCTCATAATATCCTTCCAACTCCCTCGGCAAATCTTGCAAAGTCACATCGCTGTACTTGCCGCTATCGATATCATTCAGCACATAGCGCAAGTACATAAAGTTATTCTGGCTTTTTTCCGCCACCGCCGCCACAAACTGTTCGCGCTGCAAATTTTGACGGCTAATCCAATTCTGAATTGACACACTGTTGCTGGTGCGTTTGTCAATATAAAGCTTGACATCCGCCAAACTTGCTGCACTGTACTGCAACTGCATTAAATCAAAAAGCTGATGATTTGGCAAAGGCAGAGTTTTGGGCTGCTTCGAGACAATAAAATAAACATTATCCGGCAAAACATCAGGCAAATAGAGGACATTGCTGCCACGCCCCTGATCGCTCATATCGACTTCATCGAGGGCATCCACAACAAAAACTAACTTTTTTCCGCCCAATTTAGGACTGACTTCCCCCAACAATCGACTGAGAAAGTTGCCATCTGTAGTCGCATTTTCTGGCAATTTTGGGTAATCCAGTTTAAAGGCTTGAATTAACTGAGTGCAGGCATTTTCCAGAAATTGCTTTGCCTTAACCGTGCCTTGAGATTGCGAGTTAAAATGGGCAACGCAGCGCCGCTTCATCAGCAGCACTAACTTCGCCATAATTGAAGTTTTCCCGACACCCGGATCTGCTTCTAAAACAAAATATCCTTTCGGCTTTTTCTGCAAGAATTCGATAATTGCTTCAAACACAAATCGGCGGCCAGTAAAGTCTTGAGTCCGGTCTTGAATAATCGTTTCGCACTCGTAGGGAAGCGGCAATTGAGGCGCGGAAGTATCAACAAATCGTTCCAGTGATGTTTTTATTTGCGCCAAATCGTCGCGGATGCCGATTTCTATGGCTGACAATTTCCCCATCACTTGACAAATCTGCTGCCCCGTCGCCACAGCCTCCAACTTTTGCAGAATTGCCCCATTTTGCAGCCCCAAATCTCTCAGTTCTGCCAAAGCAATTTGGTGCAGATTCAACAGCATCGCCGCAAACTTTTCTCCTCCCTTCGCCGCATCCTGTTTCAGCACTTCGCGGTACGCTTTCGGGAAAGTTGCGTACAGTTTGTCCGCGACAAATTCCACAATTTCCGCATCGAAGGATTTCCCCTCGCTGGCCGCGAATTCGTTGACGAAAGTTGCCCAATCTGCCGTTGTCAATCCGGTAACTCGCTCGAACTCCTCGGCATCCGCAGAAAAAATCTTGGTTAACTGGTCTTCGGAAATATTTAAACTCCTTGACAAATCGGCTGTATTCGTATTAATATCCAGCCAGTATTCAGGAGTTTTCTCAGCTAATTGACTGAGTGCTGTTTCAGGATAAGGCAATTTTTTGGTTTCGGCGATCGCAATTAAGCGATCGGACTTCGCAACCTCTCTCAAAATATAGCAGATCGCCTCACCAGCCGCCTTAATCAAATCGTGATTATCGAGAATCCTCGGATTTTTGCTCAACCGTTCGGTCATCCGATTTCCGAGGTCATTAGCCGCGATATTCCCCGCTATACCACTAGCAATCGCCGCTAAGATAGAAACTCCCCCAACTGCGATCGGACCGCCTATCATACCCGCTGCTGCTTGAGTTGCCGGATTGGCGATCGCATTTGAAATAACTTGTCCAATAGCCATCACCGCACTGCATCCAATTACCCTAGTTTTAAAATTAGCTAAGTCCATTAGCGGCATAAAATAAATCTTCCTCTTTTAAATAGTTGGTAGTAATTATATCTCGCCGGCTGCCGCTTAGTCCGTCGGGGGTTGAAATCCACATTATGCACCATTCTCAATAAGTCTTTCATGAACAGGCAAGATGCCTGTTCCACAAAGAGTAAATTTCTTGTGGAACAGGCATCTTGCCTGTTGCTGACAATATAATTAATTATCTCGAAGTTCTTTTTATTGCAAAATTTGGGTAGCCCAAACCCGATCTTCTTCCGATAGAGACGGTACGGGTTCTCGATTATAGTCGATCCGATAATCATAGCCAGCGCGATCGTAAATACCTCCAAATATTTCTGGTAAATTAACAATAGGTTCTACATCTTCCTCGCGCAATGGAAGCGGAAATATAGGTAGAGAATCGCGGAGATTAAAAGCATAAAGTTCGGCAAACGGACGGCGATTACTGGGACTGACCAAAACCCGATAATCGCTTTGAATAGAATTGTTAAGGATCGGCATAGATTCCCCTTTTCGTAGTAAATCGATTTCCACTAAATGAGTTAAACTACCTAAAATACTCTGGCGTTTTTTGAGATAAGTAATTCTTCCTTCTCCACTACGTTTGTTGACAGGAGAAAGAATTTCAATTGCGGTGACAACTTGTTTCGTTGCCATTTCTCGCACTTCCAGATAAGTCTGTTTAATTTTTTCAGGAGCAGGCACTTTAACGGTAGTCGGAAGTGTTACACTTACAGTTGCAACTGAACGAGTAGGAACATCGGGGATATTAGATTGATGCTTAATCGCGACATCGGGGATACCTACTAAAAGGGACTCGTCGTTACTTTCATTTGGATCGGTAATTTCATAGATTCGTTTGTCAATTGCAACCTCATATTTAGGGCGAATTTGAGGCATGATGGTATCAGCGATCGCGATAATCAATCTATTGTGAGTTTCCTGCCAGAAATCGGGGTGTTCTAAGTAGGGGTCCATTCCAGGAAAGGGTGAAGGCATAGGACTGTTTTCCGAGGTATTGACTTTCAAATCATTTTAGCATTTTTAATTTTGTAGGGTGGGTCGCTGCGAGATTTTCGAGTGTCCCTACAAGAGCGACACACCCTACGGTATGTACAACAATGTCGTAAATATTAACTACAAAACAGCAGCAACACTTGCCATCAACAACCCTTGAAACAATTTCACCCCATCAGTTTCGCCCAACATCGGATCGGATGCCCGTTCTGGATGCGGCATCATTCCTAACACATTGCCTTGGCGATTGCAAATTCCGGCAATATTATTTAACGAACCGTTGGGATTCCCAGCATCGCTAATTTTGCCCGCCGGAGTGCAGTAGCGAAACAACACTTGATTGTGATCTTCTAGTTCTGCTAATGTATCGGCATCAGCATAATAATTGCCTTCACCGTGGGCGATCGGCAAATCGATGATTTCACCCGAAGTATAAGCCGCAGTCCAACGAGTATTACCGCGTTCGACTTTCAAAGAAGCGCGATCGCAAATAAAATTCAATCCCGCATTCCGCACCAGAGCACCGGGCAACAAACCAGCTTCAGTCAAAACCTGAAAACCGTTGCAGATGCCTAATACAAGCTTTCCTTGTTTAGCGTGTTCCGCAGTAGCCCGCATCGCGGGAGAAAAACGGGCGATCGCGCCGCACCGCAAATAATCTCCGTAACTGAAACCACCGGGAATTACAATGATATCAATATCCGAAATATCGGTATCTTCGTGCCAAATCATGCGAGTTGGTTGGTGCAGTAACCCTTGAGTCACCCATACCACATCGCGATCGCAATTTGAACCCGGAAAAACAATAACTCCAAATTTCATAAGCTGAAGGAAGAAGGAAGAAGGAAGAGGGAAGAAGGAAGAGGTGTCAACATAAGACTAAAATCTTATGTTTTTCTCCCTTGTATCGAAGTCTAGATCCCCCTAAATCCCCTTTAAGAAGGGGGACTTTGAGTCGTTATAGTTCTTGTGTTTTTAACGAAGACTTTGAATGCTCTTGTCCCCGCTTTTTAACAAAGACTTTCAGAACCCTCTTGTTCCGCCCTTATTAAGGGGGGTTAGGGGGGATCTCCGAGTTGAAAAACACCCTAGGGGCGATCGCATTTATGCCGTCGCTGTCTCCACAGCAACAGGAATTTCAGTCAAATCAAAGCGATAATTTTCAATAACTGGATTCGCCAAAAGTTGGTCGCAAACGCGATCGAGTTGTTCGCGGGCCTCCGATTCACCAGCAGCAGTCAGCGTCAATTCAACGTATTTCCCGATACGCACGCGCTCAACATTGTCGTATCCCATGTGTTGCAAACCAGACTGTACGGCAGTGCCGGCGGGGTCTAAAACCGAAGGGCGGAGGGTAACATAGATTTGGGCAAGATATTTCTGAGTCACGGGAATGTTGCGGTAGGTGATGTGAAAGTTAGCGCCATTTTATTCTACAACCGAGCTGCGCGCCGATCGCCATTTAACTCCCCCAAGTGAGATAGCCTAGAAATAGGGACAAATTTGATTCCAGCAGATTCGAGAAAAAAATTATGAGAACCAACCACACCCGCAGTCAGGAGCGTATTTTAAACTTGCTCAAAGTCCTGAATCGATCGCTCTCAGCGCAAGATATCTACTTAGAACTGCGTAACAGCGACCAAAGCATGGGCTTAGCAACCGTTTACCGCTCCCTCGACGGTTTAAAGCGAGAGGGGTTCGTTCACGTCAGAACCCTCGCTAGTGGCGAGTCTCTCTACGGTGCCGCCCACCAAGATCAACACCACTTAACTTGTCTGGAATGCGGCGCCTCAATTACGATCGACGAATGCCCGGTTCACCACTTAGAAAGCCAACTACAACAATCTCATTCTTTCAAGATTTATTATCACACTTTGGAGTTTTTCGGATTGTGCGATCGGTGTACTTTGGCTCAAGAATCTTAAATTTAGTAATAGGTAATAGGTAATGAAAATAGTCAGCAGTTAACAGTTAACTGTCAACTGCCAACTGGCTAATCAGCCTTATTACCTTCCCCAACAATCGATCGCAATCCCTCCATCGTAGCGGGAATGCTGCGCGGGTCCATAAACATCACCTTGCTGCTGTCGCTGCTGCCAATTTTCAAGCCCATATCCAGATAGTTTTGAGCTAACAAAAATTGTAAAGCTTCCCGGGCAGTGGGGTCATTTTGCAGAGTTTTGGCGATTATTTGCAAAGCCTCAGAAGTAGCTTGAGCTTTCAAAACCTGACTTTGGCGTTCTGCTTGAGCTTTCAGGACGATCGCCTTTTGTTGAGCTTCCGCCTCCAAAATAGTCGCTTTTTGGCGCGCTTCTGCATCCAGAACTTGCGCTTCTGCTTTACCTTTGGCGCTGTTAACTGCTGACTCGCGTTCACCCTCGGATGTCAAAATTGCCGCCCGCTTCCGCCGATCGGCTGCCATCTGCAATTCCATCGATTCCTGTACAGTTTTAGAAGGGATAATATCGCGCAATTCTACCCGCGTTACTTTCACTCCCCAAGGATCGGTAACAATATCTAAATCTCTGAGCAAGATTTCATTAATTTGAGAACGAGCAGTAAAGGTTTGTTCGAGGTCGAGTTGACCCATTTCGGCGCGAATTTGAGTCAGCACCATATTTACCATTGCTGACTGGAGATTTTCTACTTTGTAACAAGCTTTTTCCAAGTCTACAATCCGCCAGTAAACCACAGCATCAACGGTAAAGGAAACGTTGTCGCGGGTAATACAAGCTTGCGGGGGAATATCTAAGACTTTTTCCCGAATTGTTTGCTCGTAAACGACGCGATCGAGAAATGGCGTGACAAAATTCAAACCGGGTTCTAGTTTTTTGCCGCTGTATTTACCTAAAGTTTCCACCAGCGCTTCATTTCCCTGATTGATAATTTTGACGGAACCTGCGAGGGCTGAGCCGCCTAAAGCTAAAAATACAAGTAAAAAAATTTGTTCCACGGTCGCCTCCTATAAATGTTGACTGTTGACTAAAAACTAATGACTAATGATGACTTATGACTAATGACTGATGACTAACTACTAATTGTCTGTGATTAATTACGCATTTTTTTTAAGAATGCAATAAATGTTCTGGCAAAACTATCAGAGTAGTGCCTTTTCGTCCCACGACAATTACGTTTTGGTTGGGAGGGATGGTGGCGTTGGTATCTTCGCAGCGAGCTTGCCAAGAATTCCCCTCATAAATGACTCGGCCGGCTTCTCCGGGGGGAATTTCTGTTAAAGTTTTTGCTTCCTGAGAATCTGCGATCGCCCTTGCCTTGCCTTTTGGTATCAACCGCCGGGACAGCAGCACAAAAACTGTCGAAAATACCATCCACAGAAATATTTGTAAATTAACGTAAGGTAGAACTAGAGAGCATCCAGCTACGGCGAAGGCGCTCAGTCCCATCATAAAAGCGACAAAAGCAGTCGGGAGAAATAGCTCTGCCAAACAGAGCAAAGACCCAGCTAGCAGCCAAAGAAGCGTGGGAGTCCAGATCATAAAAAGAATAGGTGATACTATTTAGATCTTAGATTGGAAATTTAAGATTTAAGAAATGCAAACAACAGACTCTGCAAGGGTTTGCGACTTGCGGACCCTCAGAGCGATTTTTCGCGCCGCAGTATCAGGTTGAGGCTTCCATCGTACTCCAAGTCAGAGTTTAGTAACTTAGATTACAATTTTAGCCGGTGCAGACTGGCAGAAACTACAATTTCTAGGGGCCCAAAGGCAGTTAAGAAATTGATAGGGGCTAAAATCAGTTTATTCTCAAGCTCATGAATTTGGGCTTGCGAATCATATATCTTCAGAATGTTTTTACACAAATTATTTCGATATGATCAGCAGTTTCTCCGAACCCATTTATTGCCCGAATCTTAGCTGTGCCGAGCCACGCAATACCTTTGGCCGCCAGCACTGTGCAGCTTGCGAAACCGATTTAATTTATCGATATTTGTGGGCCGTGGGACAAGCAGCCGAGGAAGTGCCGGCGGGTAAGGTAATAGCCGATCGATATTTTGTCATTGCACCCCAAATCTGGCTCGACAGCCGTCCAGCTTTGCCTCCAAGCGTCCCAGAACAACTGCCGGATAGGATTATGCCTTACCTGCATTTGTATCCCCAACGGCTGCATACGCCTGAAGTATACGGTTTTTGTTCTTTGGGGGAAGCACCGGAAGCGTCAGAGGTGGTGTTGTTAGAAAATGTGCCCATCAATAATTTCGGTCGCCTGTATCCTTCTATTTTAGAAGCTTGGTCTGGGACAACAGCCGCGCGCCAAGTTTACTGGCTGTGGCAAATGCTCCAACTGTGGACGCCGCTGTCGGAACAGGGAGTCGCTTCGAGTTTGCTGGTACCGGAAAATTTGCGGGTGGAAGGTTGGCGGGTACGCCTGCTGGAACTGCACCGGGGCAATTTTGTACCGACGCTGCGGGATTTGGGAGATGTGTGGTCAGGTTTGGTGGAATCCGCGCAACCCGAGGTGCAGTCGAGACTCGGAGAGATTTGTCAGTTTATGCGCCGCAGCAGCATGAATTTGGAGGCGCTGGCCCTGGAACTCAACGATTTACTGTTAGAACAAGCCGCTAAATTGCCCCTGCACTTAGAAGTAGTCGGCATGACTGATACCGGCCCGCAGCGCTCCCAAAATGAAGACAGTTGCTATCCGACTGCTGCGGATTTTCAATCGAGCAAAACTTCAGGGAATGACAAATTAATTCCTTATTTGACAATGGTTTGCGACGGGGTTGGAGGCCACGAAGGAGGAGAAGTTGCCAGTCAATTAGCCGTGCAGTCCCTGAAAGCTTTAATCCAAAATTTGCTCGCAGAAATCGCTCAACAAGAAGAGTTGATGACGCCACCAATGGTAATTAAGCAACTCGAAGAAATAGTGAGAGTTGTGAATAATGTGATTTCCGCTCAAAATAACGAGCAGGGAAAAGAGTTGCGGCAGCGGATGGGGACGACTTTGGTGATGGCCCTCCAGTTGCCTCAAAAACTGAAAATTTCCGAGGATTTGCCCTCGAATAACAGTCACGAACTTTATTTGGTCAATGTTGGAGACAGCCGCGCTTATTGGATTGGCAAAAATTACTGTCACCGCCTGAGTGTGGACGACGACGTAGCCTCAAGGGAAGTCCAGCTAGGACACAGTTTATACTGGGAGACTCAACTGCGATCGGATGCAGGAGCCTTGACTCAAGCTTTGGGCACGCGGGACGCCGATTTCCTGCGCCCGACGATTCAGCGATTTATTGTCGAAGAGGAAGGCTTACTGCTGCTGTGTTCCGACGGTTTGAGCGACAACGACTTGGTAGAGCAGTATTGGGAGAATTACGGCCCAGAGGTGCTTGAGGGCAAAATGTCTTTGGAAGCCGCGGTTCAGTCTTGGATTCGCCTCGCCAACGAGAAAAACGGTTATGACAACACCTCTGTGGTGGCGACTCACTGTCGGATGTCGCCGGAGAGATTGGTACTGTTCCATCCGGCCGTGGCGTCAGCGCCGGCATCAGCGCCGGTGTCAGCCTCGGTGTCGCTGCCGCCGTCCCTGCCGCGGTCCCTCCAGAAGTCCGGGAAGATTCCAGAATCTCAGCTTTCTGAATCGTCCAAACAGTTGTTGTACCCCGAAACTCCCCTCGCCCCGGAACCTGTTCAAAAACCGAAGTTCAAGCTTTTGCTGCCCCTGCTGGGGCTGTTGGGGCTGATGTTAGCCTGCGGTGCTTTAGGTTTGTGGGTGCAAAGCCTCCAAAGCCCCCAGCCAGATCCCGCACAACTTCCGCCACCGCCGGAAACTCCCGCCCCGAGTCCTTCGGAGAGTCCCTCGCCGTCCCCCGAATCGAGTCCTTCTGAGATTCCCTCCCCTGGGGCCGAGAGTCTCTCGCCGTCGCCGGAATCGAGTCCTGCGGAAATTCCGTTGCCCGAAGCGGAAACTTCTTCGCCGTCGCCAGAACCAACTCCTGCGGAGATTCCCGCGCCTTCCCCAGAACCCGAAATTCCCCCACCTTAAAAGTTTGCGAGTTTGGGAACTTGTTGGATGTGCATAACTACAAAAGTCTTTCTCTTGTTTTCACCCTCGGGCTAAAAGCGCGGAGGCTCTCAACTCCGACTCGGTAGTTCGACATCTTCGATCGATAATTTTTGACTCTTTTTAATCGGAACTTCCCCCATAGGGAGAAGTTCCAGTTAGCCTGCGAGTGATGCACCTCTCAAATAGGATTGCGATCCAATCAGTAAGGTTTTGATTGATTTGCGATCGCCAGCCTAGAAGAGGTTATTGCCTGTATTGGTAAACAAGTTAGAACTCGACACAAATTTGTCGTCAACAATGGCAAATAGGTCATTGCCTTTGAATATTTGCGTATCGTTTGCTGCACCACCAGAAACATTTTGGTTAGACACAAATCGGTAATCTGAGACGCTACCTTGGACGGCAATTCTGTCACCGTCAAACGAGTTAAAATCGCGAATTATAGCATGGTCAAGCCCGCTGTAGCCAAAGGGGCCCTGGGCCAGACCAATGACAAATATATCTGCCCCACTGCCACCTGTCAGGGTGTCAAATTCATTCTCAAAAAAAGGTCCAATGCCAATCAGTACATCATTACCTGAGCCACCAGACAGTACGTCATTACCACCAAGACCAAACAGTTGGTCACGGCCTGAGCTACCAAACAGTTGGTCATTACCATTCTCACCAAACAGTTGGTCATCACCCAAGCCACCAAACAGTTGGTCATTACCAAAGCCACCTTGAAGAGTGTCGTTTCCTCCAAGGCCACTGATTATGTCATTCTCAAATGTGCCGATCCGCTTGTCATTGCCTTCGGTACCTGTGATGTTTGCCATGTTACTTTCTCCTGTTGTTTAAAGACAATCACCCAAATAGGTGATTGGGAATTGAGCGAGTCTTGTTGTTGAAATTGCAAGACTTTGTTTTGCTATAAACCCAAGTTAAACAATCGGTATCAGTTCGACGACAAGAAAAAGTCGTAAAAAGTCAGGAAAAAATAGTCTGAAAAAGTCATACGACTTTCGCACGAGCGATCGGAAACCGGGTTGATGGACGAAAATCCTTCGCTGCCAACCGCAGTAAGGATAAAAAACCCGGTTTCTTTGGTATTGGTGCCTAATACTAAATCCGGGTTACTTACCCCGGAAATCGATCGCTGTAGGGAAACGGCACTGCCGTGTCCTCTATCTGTGCACCTTACCTGAAATCTGCTGTAACTGTTGAGAGTGCTATTTTCAGAAAAATCTCGAAAAGTCTTGTTAAAGTAAGAAGACTCAGATTTTGCATCCATAGACTAAGCCGGGGAGACGCCTACCCCACAAGAGGTTAATTTTTCTTGTGTGATGGGCCCTCTTAACCCTTCTCACGCGAATAACCGCAAGATCTCAGGAGACTAAATTAGAGGTGCTGTAAAGTTATGACTGTGGAAGAAGCGCTGAGAATTTTAGATACAGCGATCGCCCCAACTTCCCTCAGCAACATCCAAGAGATTGTATTTCGCGAATCTTGGGAAGGGCTATCTTATTTAGATATTGCAGATCGCGCTGGCTATGACCCTAGTTATATTAAGGACGTGGGTTACAAGTTATGGCAGCTACTCAGTGCTGAACTTGGAGAAAAGGTTACTAAAAGCAATCTTCAAGCAGTCATAGGACGGCGATCGCGTCAGACAACCGTAGAATTACTGAACACAGAGATAGAAAAAATACCACCGCTGCAACAGCAAGCTCAACAACAAGAAATTGCCGCGCACCGCCACTGGGGAGAAATGGTTGATGTCTCCACATTCTACGGTCGAAATCAGGAATTAGTGCGACTGCAACAATGGATTCTTACCGACTCCTGTCGTTTGGTTGGCTTGGTAGGAATGGGTGGAATTGGCAAAACCTCATTGGCTGCAAAAGTAGCGATCGCACTTCAAAATGAATTTGACTTTCTCATCTGGTATTCCTTGCGCAATGCACCACCGCTTGAGGACGTATTATCAACGCTGATTCAAATTCTATCTAACCAACAAGAAATAGCACTCCCGACATCGCTTGAGGCTCAAGTCTCTCAACTGATGGGGTATTTACGCTCCTCACGCTGTCTTTTGATCCTGGATAATTTTGATGCGATTCTAGGGGGTGCGGATGGCGCAATATCCGAAGCAGGGCAATACCGAGAAGGCTATGAGGGCTACGAGGAAGTTCTCAGACGAGTGGGAAGCGAATGCCATTCTAGTTGTCTTGTCTTGACAAGTCGGGAAAAACCCACAGCTTTGATGTCGTTGGAAGGCGAAACCTCACCTGTGCGAACCTTACCCTTAATCGGGTTAAGTTCCTTGGAAGTGCAAGAAATTTTACAAGCCAATAGCTGTTTTTCCGAAACAGCAACCGATTGGATAAATTTAACTCAACATTATTGCGGCAATCCACTGGTACTCAAAATTGTCTCGACAACTGTTCTAGATTTATTTGACGGCAATATTACCAACTTTTTGGAGCATGGAGCGATCGCGTTTGGAGATATCAATATTCTGCTCGACGGACAATTTCGGCGGTTGTCCGACTTGGAAAAGCAGGTGATGTATTGGCTGGCGATCGATCGAGAATGGATTTCTCTAACCGACTTACGGGCAGATTTTGTTTCTATCCCTTCACAATCTAAACTGCTGGATGCTTTGTCATCTCTGAGCCGGCGATCGCTAATCGAGAAGAATGCCGGAAAATTCAGCTTACAACCTGTGGTAATGGAGTATGTTACCGAACAGTTAATCGAAGGATTTGAGCGGGAAATTAAGTCAAAAAATCTCGATTTATTCGTCACCCATGCGCTAATCAAAGCAGAAGCAAAAGATTACATTCGCGAAAGCCAAACTCGATTAATTTTAGCACCGCTGGCTGAACGAATAATGGGGGAATTGCGATCTAAGAAAGATTTTGAATATCAACTAAATCAAGTTTTGTTTTGTCTGCGAGCGCAATTTCCTAATTCAGTTGGATATGGTGGTGGAAATCTGATTAATCTGTTACTTCAACAGAAAATAGAATTAAGCAACTATGATTTCTCGAACTTGAGCATTTGGCAAGCTTATCTCATTGGTACAAACTTGCATGGAGTTAACTTTGCTAATTCCGATCTGTCTAAATCCGTCCTTACCAGTAATTCAAATGGAGCTATATCTGTTGCCTTTAGCCCAGATGGTAATTTTTTGGCAGTTGGCAACCTCGATAGTAAAATTCGAGTCTGCCGCACCCAAGATTATCGAGATTTTCTCACCTGTGAAGGACACACCAGTTGGATTGCTGGTGTCGCTTTCAGTCCCAACAATCAAACTTTAGCAAGTGCATCTTTTGACCACATCGTCAAGTTATGGGATTTGGCTACGGGTGAGTGTATTCAAACATTAACAGAGCATACCGGATGGGTAGGTTCCGTTGCATTTAGTCCCGATGGTCGAACCTTAGCTACTGGGAGTTGGGACTGCACAATTAAGTTGTGGGATGTGGCAACTGGTGAATGTTTAAATACGCTTCAGGGACACGCGAATTTTGTAACGACGGTGATTTTTAGTCCAGATGGTAAGCTTTTGGTGAGTTGTAGTTACGACAAAACTATAAAATTATGGCAGCTTGAAACTGGGGAAGTTATTAACACATTGGAAGGGCATACACACATCATTCGATCGATCGCTTTTAGTCCAGACGGTCAAACCTTGGTTAGCGGCAGTTGGGACTGTACGGTTCGTTTGTGGGATATTTCTACGAGACAATGTTTAAAGATTCTGCGGGCGCATACCGATCCTGTCGTAGGAGTGGCATTTAGTCCAGATGGTTGTGCGATCGCCAGTGCCAGCTATGATTGCACAGTGCGACTCTGGGATGTTGCGACTGGACGGTGTTGCCAAGTTATGCAGAAACACTGCGGTTGGATATGGTCGATCGCATTTCACCCGCAAGGTCATACTTTGGCAAGTGGTAGCTTAGATTGCACCGTTACCCTCTGGAATACGCAAACAGGAGAATCATTGAGAACTTTGTATGGCTACAGCGCTGGGATTAAATCGCTTGTTTTTAGTCCAGATGGGCAGTTTTTAGCCAGCGGTAGCGATGACACAACGCTCAAATTATGGGACGTGCAATCTGGTAAATGCAGCAAAACACTGCCAGGACATACAAATTGGGTTTGGTGTGTTGCCTTCAGTCCAGATGGTCAAGTGCTTGCTAGCAGCAGTAGTCGTGGCATTATCCGTTTGTGGGATGTCGCTACGGGTCAATTGCTGCGGGTAATGCAGGAAGGTAAAAGCATTGCCAACAACTTTGTATTTTCTGTTAGTTTCAGTCCAGATGGTCGCACATTAGCAAGTAGCGATAATTTTCACAATCTCCGATTATGGAATGTTCGGACTGGTGAATGTTACCAAATTTTGTCAGATTGTTGTCGTGCTTGGTCAATTGCTTTCAGTCCAGATGGCACAATTTTAGCCAGTGGCAGCGATGATAGGCTGGTGAGATTGTGGGATGTTTGCTCTGGGGAATGTTTCAAAACCCTTTCAGGTCATACCAGTTTGCTGTTTTCAGTTGCTTTCAGTCCGGATGGAAAGATTTTAGCAACCAGCAGTGACGACAAAACGATAAAACTGTGGGATATTGAGTCGGGAGAATGTCTGAAAACCTTCGAGGGACACAAGGCTTTGGTATGGTGCGTCCGGTTTAGTCCAGATGGGCGAATTTTGGTCAGTGGCAGTCACGATAAAACGATCCGGTTGTGGGATGTGTGCTCCGGGGAATGTGTGAAAATGTTACAGAATGATTCGTCTCAGATATGGGCGATCGCAATTTCTCTCGATGGTAAAACCATAGCCAGCGGCAGTGCCGATGGAACTATTAAGCTGTGGGAAATGGAGACAGGAGAATGTGTAAAAAAAATGCGATCGCCCAGGCTTTACGAAGGTATGAATATTATAGGTGTTACGGGTCTAACCGATGCTCAAAAATCAACCTTAAAAGCACTTGGAGCAGTAGAAATAGATCAGTTTACCTACTGAAAAACCCGTTTTCTTTGGTATTGATGTGTCAGTGCTATACTCATAACTCCTGAGTGCCGCTATAATACCTGCATTCGTGTGAAAATTCGTGTCGTGTCTGCCTTCTTCCTGCTGCTATAAAATACAGATACTTTCCGGCGGCACGGCGACTCGAACGCTGTCGCCGACTTGGTATCGCTGCAAGTCATCTCTGTGCAAGTTTTGTCGGCGAAGGGCGATCGAACTTTTAGCAGTCAACCGTACCGTATAGCGCGTGTCAGTGCCAATATAAATCGCCTCTTCTACTATTCCCGGCCAGCTATTTTCAGCCTCATAATTAGCCGGATAAATAGCAGCTTTTTCGGGCCGCAGCACCAGGGTGACAACTTTCCCAATGGGCATATCTTCTGCTGTGGCAACTAACACGGGCAACTGCTGGTCAACCAACACGATTATTTGACCGTGTGGCTTTTCTATTACTCGACCACTTAAAAAATTGCTGTCGCCAATAAAATCAGCAACAAACCGCGTTTTAGGATATTCATAAATATCAACAGGCGTCCCGACTTGTTGCAGTTTTCCTCCACCCATCACTGCAATTCTGTCCGACATTGTTAGTGCTTCTTCCTGATCGTGAGTCACATAAATAAACGTAATTCCCAATTTTCGCTGCATTTTTTTTAATTCTAATTGCATCTCTTTGCGCAATTTTAAATCCAGCGCTCCTAAAGGTTCATCCAACAGCAAAACAGACGGCTGTTTGACTAATGCTCTTGCTAGCGCTACTCGCTGCTGCTGTCCCCCTGACAGTTGGCGGGGATAGCGTTTTTCTACATCGGTTAACTGTACTAATGCTAAGGCTTCAGCAACGCGATCGCGAATTGTTTTCTGTGGCAAATTCTCCATTTCCAACCCAAAAGCGGCATTTTGTGCTACTGTCATGTGCGGAAATAAAGCATAGTTTTGAAATACCGTATTTACTGGGCGGTGAAATGGCGGGCGATTTTGCATCGGTTGGCCGTGAATGTAAATTTCGCCCGCTGTGGGCATTTCAAAACCGGCGATCATTCGCAAAGTTGTAGTTTTGCCGCAGCCGGAAGGGCCGAGTAAAGAAAAGAATTCGCGATCGTAAATTTGCAGGTTGATGTTGTCTACAGCTAAGAAATCTTGACTGCGGGCGCTTTTAAATACTTTGGAAACTTCTAAAACTTCGACGGCGTGCATTGTGTTAGTATTTGGGAGTAATAAAAATCTGAGTTCGAGTCCGGTTAAACTGATATCTTGCACCATTCTCAATTACTTGTTTAGGAACGGGCAAGATGCCCGTTCCACAAAACTTAATTTTCTTGTGGAACGGGCATCTTGCCCGTTCTTGACGATGGTGCAACTCCAATACAAACCACTCAAAATTTAAGTAAACCAGCCCCGGCAGAAACCTGTTTTATATCTACTTTCCGGCTCCAGCTTTAACTTCCGTCCAAGCTCGATCGTACAATGCGGTTGCTTTCCCGACATCCTCCAATAATTTCATTTTGCCAAACACCTCAGACGGCGGGTAAATTTGAGGATTTTTCAAATCTTTCTGGTCGATTAAACCTCGATCGATTGCTGCTTTGTTTGGCGAGCCATAGTGGATAAAATTGGAAATTTGGGCTCCTACTTCTGGCTCCAAAATAAAGTTAATAAATTTCTCTGCTAACTCTTTTTGGGGCGCACCTTTGGGAATTGCCATGTTGTCAGAAAAAATGATTGTTCCTTCTTGGGGAATAGCGTAACGGATATTGGGATTTTCTGTCATCACTTGGAAAATATCACCGCTCCATTCCATTGTCAGATTTACTTCTCCTTGATCCAGCAGATTTTGACCAGTATCCGGGACAAAAGCGGCAATGATATTTTTACTTTTAATCAGCAAATCGCGGGCTTTGTTAATCTCTTCGGGATTGGTTGTATTTGGGTCAAATCCTAAATACATTAAAACTACTGCAAATGTGTATCTGGCATCATCTTGCCACGCCACTTTTCCGGTATATTTAGAATCGAACATCGCCGCCCAACTGTTGATATCGCCGTTGGTGGTTTTCACGTTGTAGCCAATTCCCATCGTTCCCCACTGGTAGGGCAGGGAATATTTATTCCCCGGGTCAAAAGCTTGATTGATAAACTTAGGTTCGAGGTTTTTTTGGTTGGGAATATTGTTTAAATTCAGCGGCTCAATTATATTTTCTGCGATCATGATTTTCACCATGTAATCGGCGGGAAATATTAAGTCGTAACCGGGGTTTCCCTGTTTGAGTTTGGCATAGAGTGCGTCGCTGCTCTCGAAAGTGTCGTATTGAATTTTAACATTGTTCTCTTTCTCGAATTGGGCGATCGCTTCTGGGGCGATATAACTTGCATAATTGTAAATGCTGAGGACTTGCTGCTGGTTCCCACCTGTGGGGCTACAGCCGAAAGCCACCGTTGCACTCATCACAAACAAAATTAGGAAAGTCAGCAGGCGTTTCATAGGTTGTGTTAGTTGCAGACGACAATAATTATGACACAGAAAGCTATTTTTTTAACTTTTCTGAACTTTTAACGATGATAAAACCAGCAATAAGGAAGCGAACAACATCAAAGTTGAAATGGCATTAATCGCTGGCGTTACTGCAAATTTTATCATGCCGTAAACAAATAGCGGCAGTGTCACCGAACCGACGCCGGTGGTAAAGAATGTCACGACAAAATCGTCCAGCGACAGAGTAAAAGCCAGCAGTGCCGCGCTGAAAATAGCGGGCCAAATTAGAGGGAGAGTGATCCGCCAAAAAGTCAGCCATTCGTTAGCACCCAAGTCAAAAGCTGCTTGTTCTAATTGAGGATCTAGTTCCGCCAAACGCGCTCTGACAGTAATAGTCACAAAGGAAATATTAAAGACAACATGACCGATAATTACAGTAGGTAAGCCGAGGTTGAGGCGAATTCCCGTGAGATTTTCTACGATCCGAAATACTAGGGTAAAGAAAACTAGCAGCGAAATGCCGATCGTAATTTCGGGCATGATAATCGGCAAAAACAGTAAAGCTTCTACTGCTTTGCGCCCGGGGAAATGAAATCGTTCCAATGCTAGCGCGATGGTTGTACCAAAAACGGTTGCTAACAGAGTCGAAATAGCTGCAATTAGCAAGCTGTTGTTGAGGGCTGTCAAGATTCCGGCGCTGCTACTCGTAGCAATCGTCGCGCCTGCATTGCTAAACAAACTGCGGTACCAATCGAGGGTAAAGCCGCGCCAAACGGCATTGAATCTGGAGGCGTTAAAGGAGTAAATAATTAAGATGAGAATTGGCAAGTAAAGAAAGGCAAATGCTAGTGCAGCTTGTACCCAAAGCCACTTTTTGCCGATCGCCCGCACGAGCAAGTCTAGTTTTGTTTTAGTCATCAGTCATTAATAATTAGCGCATTTTAACCTAAATGCAGAGTGCACCGATTAATGTACACCTTACCTTATTGAGGTTCGTCAGACACGCGGAAGTAAATTAACACAGGAATCAATATGATTACCGTCAACAGCATAGAAAGCGCTGAGCCAAAAGGCCAGTCGCGAGCTTTCATAAACTGATTTTGAATCAAATTTCCGACCATAACTGTTTTAGAACCGCCCAATATATCCGGTGTGATGAAAGCGCCGACTGCGGGAACAAAAACCAGAATCGAACCTGCCACAATGCCGCGACTTGTTAATGGTAAAAATACGCGCCAAAAAGTGCGGATGTCATTTGCCCCTAAATCGTGAGCGGCTTCTACCAATGAAAAATTGAAGCGTTCTATGCTAGAATATAAAGGCAGAACCATGAAAGGTAAATAGCCGTAAATAAGACCGATCGCCACAGCGAAAGGCGTAAAAAGCAAGTTTAACGGTTCGCTAATAATTTGCAGGCTTTGCAAGGCTGTGTTAACTACTCCTTCGCTACGCAGGAGTATGATCCAGGCGTAGGTTCTCACTAAAAAATTAGTCCAAAATGGAATAATTACCAGCAAAAGCAAAGCATTTCGCCAGCGGGGAGAACGGGTGGCGATGAAGAATGCTAGGGGATAGCCAACTAACAAGCAAGCGGCTGTTGTTAGAAAAGCCAGCCAGAGCGATCGCCCAATTACTCCTAAAAAAAGTCCGCTGAACAAACGCTGGTAGTTGCTGAGAGTAAATATCCAAGTAACGCCCCCGTAAGTACCGCGTTCTAAAAAACTGTACAACAGTACAATTAGCACGGGCAAAATGAAGAAAACCATCAGCCATGCCGTAGCGGGAAATAATAGCAGCAACAGGTTAGTTTGCTGGCGGTTTTTGACACTCATTATTCACTCAAGCGAAATTTAGCACATAATCCAACACATTTTATATCAAATCCGGATTTTATGAATTATGTCATCATTAATAAATTATCAAGAGGTACGCAATGTCAGCACAATCGTCAACCCCAAAAATAGTCGTCGTCGGTGCAGGATGGGCCGGTTTAGGCGCTACCTATCACCTAGCCCAGCAAGGCTATGATGTCACCCTGTTAGAAGCCGGCCCCTATCCGGGAGGCTTAGTTGCAGGGTGGAAAACCGTCGGCGGGCGTTCCGTAGAAGCTGGGATTCATGGCTTCTGGTATCCCTACAAAAACATCTTTTCCTTAGTCAAGGAATTAGGACTCGATCCCTTCACGCCTTGGACTCGTTCTTGTCAGTATTCACCCGCCGGATTGGAAGTAGAATCGCCGATTTTTCAGGACGAACCGCGGCTTCCCACACCGTTAGGAACCTTTCTTTACACGCGATTTAAAAGGCTGCCATTAGTCGATCGGCTTTCAGCCTTACCCTTACTCTACGCCGTCCTAGATTTCGACAATTCCGACGAAGCTTGGCGCAGGTACGATCGCGTCACAGCCCGCGAATTGTTCAAACAGTTTGGCGTTTCTGCAAGACTGTACCGCGATGCTTTTGAACCGATGTTATTAGTAGGTTTATTTGCACCAGGAGAACAGTGTTCTGCTGCCGCAGCTTTGGGAATGCTCTATTATTTCATATTAGCACACCAACCGGATTTTGATGTAGTTTGGTGTCGCGGAACAGTCGGAGAAAAAATCTTTCGTCCCTGGGTCGAACGCCTGGAAAAACTCGGTGCAAAAGTATTGACAAACCAACGAGTTACTGATTTGATTGTTGACAGCAACAATCAAGCAACTGGCGTTGTTTGCGGCGAAGAAACCTTCGATGCAGATGCAGTTATTTTTGCAGTTGGCGTCACGGGAATGCAAAAAATTATCAGCAGCAGCCCCGCTTTGCAAAGCCGCCAAGAGTTTCGGGACGCGATGAATTTGGGTGCCGTTGACGTGTTAGCTGTTCGCCTGTGGTTTGACAGGAAAATTGACATTCCCCTGCCTTCTAATGCCTGTTTTGGATTTAGTTCAACTACAGGTTGGACATTTTTTGATTTGAATGCTTTGCACGACGAATTTAGAAACGAGCCGGGAACAGTTGTCGAAGCTGACTTTTATCACGCAAATCAATTAATTCCCCTGAAAGATGAGGAAATTTTTTCCCTAGTTCAGCGGGATTTAGCGACTTGCATTCCGGCTTTTCGGGAGGCAAAAGTAATTGACAGCAGCGCGATTCGGCTGTCGCGGGCGGTGACGCATTTTGCCCCTGGCAGCTATCAGTATTTGTTGCCTGCGGTAACAAGTTACGATAATGTATTGATGAGCGGCGATTGGGTTGTGACCCGCCACGGTTCTTGGTCGCAGGAAAAAGCTTATGTTACTGGTTTGGAGGCGGCAAATTTGGTAATTTCGCGTTTCGGCATCGGAAACAAAGCGGCAATTATTCCTGTGGAAGCTGACGAACCGCACATTCAAATCGGGAGAAAGATTAATCAGTTTACTCGCAGTTTGATTAAAACATTCATTCCAGATTTTTGGCTGCCATAAGAAGAAGGAAGTTCGGCAACGGATTATGTAACGGATTTAACGGATGTCAGGAATAAGAAAGAGGGGAGAAGGAAGAGGAAATTTCTTGATTTAAGCGGTAAGGTGCGCATTGCGCACCCTACATATAGACTAATAACCAATGACCGCTGACTGATGATACTATTTTCAAAAAAAAATACAACTGTAGACAAGCTCAAAACCACGAGCTTCGTCAGTCATAGCCAATCTAAAATCTAAAATCTAAAATCTAAAATGGCATGACTATCGCCAATAAGGTCGGCCCTTCCAAAAAACTCCCACCGTAATTCCTATTAGTGCAGTTTCTGATAAACTTGCTAAAGAAGCAGGTATGGGTAGGAATGATTTTAAAACCAAACCCAAGAGCAGGCACAAAACTAAAACCCACAAACTAATTCGGTTGAGCAAAAATTGTTGTTGCCAATACTCTAAAAAGTACACTGCTAAAGCTCCCATTCCCACTGCTGCTGCAAAAGGTATCAATATCCCGAGGGAGGAACCGTAGAGAAGCGTCACCCCGTTGCGGATTGCCCGCGATTGCGTGAAACCCCAGGCTAAAAATAGCTCTAGTCCAATCACGATTGAGTTGACGAGGGCGGCAATTTGCAGCATTTCTCGCCAAGGTAAAAGTTTTAAGCGCCGCAGAAAATTGTTCACGATCGGCAGATTAGGTAGGTTGCTTTGATTTTATAACAGTTTTGCCCTGGCGATCGACCTTTGATGACAATTTGTGAAGTAAAATAAAGATATAGAGCAGTCTCTTGACAAATTAACCCAGAGTACCTGCCTATTAGTTGTTGGAAATGTGAAAGGAAAAAAGTTATGGTGGAGAACACTGTCGATTGTGCTGTAGCTTGCGTCAATGGCTGCGTTCTGGGCGACAAGTGCCCGAAGCGGGAATACGCAGAAGCAACGTCCAACTTTATTGAAAATACTTCTCTGGATAAAATGCTAGAAATAGCAGAGGAAGCGGTGAGAAGGAAACGGATGGAACCCCCCAAATGGATAATTCCTGATTTTCCTGAATAGAATTACCCTCCCCATTAAAAAGCGATCGCCCGTTGCAAAAGGGCGATCGCTTTTTGTATTCCCAATGAAATAGCTGAGCCGACTCAATATATTTCCTGGGATAGAAGCTAAAAGCTGAAATAGCAATTATAATACCACTTAATTATAGCCAATGGCAATATAATAAAAACAATTCTGTTAAAGCCAAATTCGGACATCTTTAATTTAATGTAGTTCAAAAACAAACAGGAGCAAGTATCGTGGCACAGCAAAAGAAAAGCAACGAAAAAACAACAACAGAACGCGATAATTTGGGCGAATTGCCTCAAGAAATTACCGAATCTTACGGTACCGGCGTCATCGATCAACCGGGAGCGAGCCAAGACGACATAACAACCCTGCAGGACAGCAGTTCGGAATACTCTTCCACAACTTCCCAAATCGGCGGCGAGGATGGCGATCCTGCTGCGGAACAAGAAAGTGCCACTGGCGAGCAATCGGTGGGCGGAACAGCGCCTACTCCCGACATGGATATGGTTGACGAACTCGGAGCCGCTGCGGGCATAGAGATGGCCGATGGCGCTATTTTGAACACAACAAATATGCTTGAACATCGAGATGAAAGTCGCTGGGAATTAGACCCTAGTTCTGCGGAAGATTATCAGGAACGACCGGATTTATAGGTCTATTTGGGATAAAAAAATAGGTAGTATAATATGAGCGGGTTGACCATTATCCATACTTCATATCCCAAGTATTTGTAAATCCGCCCCTCATCACTTTTGCTCTCGAAGCACATATCCAACTCCCCGAACAGTATGCAGCAGGCGTTTTGAGTTACTTGCTTCTAACTTAATCCGTAACGCACTAATATACACTTCAATAATGTTTCACTCGCCCATAAAATCGTAACCCCAGACTTTTTCTAAACTGCGCTCGCCTAAGGAATTGACTGGGATTTTACAGCCTAAATTCTACCAAATTCAAGTCTTTTGCAGTGAGTTCAATTAGTTGACTGCCTCGATAAACTTCACGGGTTAAACCGTTCAAGATTAGGTCTTCAAATTGTAAGTTATCCGCGTCATTTTGTTGAGTTCTGCGCAGACGTGCTTTCACTCTCGCGAGGAGTTCTTCCATACTAAAAGGCTTAGTAACATATAACCTCAAAGTGATGCAGGGAATTAGTGGCTAACCGGCACTGACATTACCGCCAGCAGTTTTCATTTCCCTGAGAACAAGGTAATTGTAATTGCGTAATTGCGTAATTGCGTAATTGAGAAAGCTGTACCTCACCCAATAGACAACTGCTATAGCAATCTTAAATAAGTCGTAAATTTTTTACCCCACCCCAACCCTCCCCTTATCAAGGGGAGGGAGTAAGAAATTCACAAATGATTTAGGATGGCTATATATCTTCTGATTTATCCACATTTCCGGTGAGTTACCCTTCATAAAGCGTGTTTGTAGTCAGGAATTCTATCCTCTCTATGCGGGTGAATAATCGCTATTAGTCCTGACTACAAACTTACTGTGGTTACAGTACCGGATATGATATTATGTATAGCAAAAACCGGGTTAATGAAGCCAACCCTCCTCAAGAAAAAGGTGATCTATGGAATTTAAAGATTTTCTGGCTTTGCTGCATCCTATTTTAGCTGTAGCGATTGTTTTTCCTATGCTTGGTATTGTTCTCAATATGGCGTGGCAAACCATGCAGCGTCGGAAGCAAATTGCGATCGACACCAAGAGCAAAATTCCACCTGTAGTCGGTCCAGAACACGTCAAAGCAGGTCGAATTCTGTCAGGTTCTGTGGTAGGAGTGACGCTGTTGGGTCTAGCCTACCCGATTTTTGAGCATATTTGGAGCAAAGATGTTTGGAGTAAAAACTCCTTTCAGGTCATTTTCATTGTCCTGATGTTTGTGGCAACTGTCGGCTCTTTGGTCATGCTGTATCGAGCTACACCCGCTTTATGGCGCGGCATATTTGCGACGCTAACAGGTACTGGTTTGGTGATTCTTGGCACTCAAGATGGGGTTTATCGGCGAACCAATGAATGGTATTGGTCTCACTACTACATTGGCATCGCCGCTGCGCTAATTATGGTTTTCTCCCTTGCCATCATTGAAGACATTTACAAAGACCGCTCAAATCGCTGGCGCACTGTCCATGTGATCTTGAACTCGATCGCTGTGCTGCTCTTTCTGGGACAGGGAATCACCGGAACCAGGGATTTATTAGAAATTCCTCTGAACTGGCAGAAACCCTATATTTATACCTGTGATTTCACTAATAAGACCTGCCCAAAGCCGTGAGCGATCGCATTACTACGAGATTCAAGTCTAAATTTAGTATAAATTATAAGGGCGGGCGGGACGCCCACCCCACAAAAAATTTGATGTATTGTGGAACAGGCATCTTGCCTGTTCTTGAGATGAGAATAGTGCAATATCTCAGTCACTACCAATCAGTCATAAATCTTAATCATTGCGAGTCAAACCCTGAAGGCTAACTTGCAAAATCGACAAACCCAAAATTAGCAAAAACAAAACCAGCCCGATCGTACAAGCATAGCCAATTTCCAAATCCTTAAAAGCCCGTTCGTAAAGATAATAAACCACAGTCTTAGAACTATTGCGAGGCCCGCCCTGAGTCATAATATAAACTTCTTCAAAAACCTTAGTAGCAGAAATCGCAGAAATTACCGCAACTAAAACTAAATAAGGCTTCATCAGCGGCACAGTAATATCCCAGTGCTTTCCCAAACCATCAGAACCATCAATAGCAGCCGCCTCATAAAGTTCTGCCGGAATAGCTTGCAGCCCTGCCAAATAAATCACCATGTAATAGCCCAATCCTTTCCAGATAGTAACCGCCATGACGCTAAAGATTGCTAACTTCGGATTAGCCAGCCAAGAAACCGGAGGTAAACCTAACAATTCCCCCAACTGATTCAGCAGTCCAGTCTCAGCAAACAGCCACTTCCAAGCAATCCCGGCGACAACCATGGAAATCACCGCCGGCGTGTAGTATGCGGCTCGAAACCAGTTCATCCCCTTAAGTTTTTGGTTGCACAAAATCGCCATTCCCAACGGCACAACAACCAATACAGGCACAACGCAGGTGAGATACAGCAGCGTATTCGTCAAAGTTTGCCAAAATGTGCGATCGCCCCACAACCTGTAAAAATTCTTCAAACCCACCCACTGCGGCATTTGAGTTAAATCATATTCGTAGTTGGTAAAACTCAAATAAAAAGCTTGCACCGCAGGCCACAAAACAGTCAAACTCAAAATAAATAAAGCCGGAAGTAAAAACAAATAAGGCGTCAAATAGCGTCGGGAAAAAGTGACAGACATAGTAATTGGTAATTGGTAATTTTACTCGTTAACAGGCTCTGCCTGGTAACGCATATCCGGAGGCTCTGCCTCCAATTTTCCTACTAACAAGCGAGGCAGAGCCTCTGGACATTGATTCCCAAGCCTAGCCTGGGAACCAGTTATAAAACTCGCATTTTACTCGTTAACAGGCTCTGCCTGGTAACGCATATCCAGAGGCTCTGCCTCCAATTTTCCTACTAACAAGCGAGGCAGAGCCTCTGGACATTGATTCCCAGGCCTAGCCTGGGAACCAGTTATAAATCACCAAGCGTACCCCATTTTACTAAGAAGTGCTATATGTTATTTAACTCCAGAAAACAAACCCTGCCAGTCTCGGGGAGAAGTGGCATTTTCCCCCTCTTTCACCTCAAAAGTAACGTTGCAAGCTTGCGGTTGTTCCAAAGCCTCCACGCACAATTCTGCAATATCTTCCCGACTGACTTTGCCCCTAATATTGTCTCCTTGCTCAAATATTAAAGCTTTGCCACCCGGTTCTTCAGTCAAAGCGCAAGGTCTGACAACCGTATAAGGTATGCCGCTCGATCGCACGCAATCTTCCCCTTTCAACTTCCAAGTCAAAATCCCCCCCAACATATCATTCATTCTGACTGCCGGCGGTTCTTCTTCCAAGTTAATTCCCGGGCGGCCCGGGCGGGTAACTCCTGCCGAACTCACCATCACAAATCGCGGCAAATTCTGTCCTCCATAAGCTTTAACAGATTCTAACTCCAGTTGAAAAATACCCGGTGTAAATTTCGGGTTGAGCGCGCCGTCATATTCAAACTTGCTCAACATTAACTGAAAAGAAAAAATACTGCTGGCATCAAATTTAGAGCCATCTTTAACAGTTTTCGCGCGGAATACTGGAATTAACTCATCAAAGGGAACAGTGACAGTAATCCAGATATTGTAAACAGTATCAAACGAATAGCAATAGCCAATTCCATCCCATTTAGCTTCGTTACGAACAATCAATTTGTAGCGCTTGCCGTCCCCTTTCACACGTAGTTGGAGGCCGCTAAATCCTGCGAGATTGAGCGGAGGATCGAAGTTGCGGGTACGCACAGAAGCAAAGCCGCCCGAGTTGGCAGTAGAAACATTGCCTGTGAATATAGCTGTATTGTCTGTAAGTACGATCGAACTTTCGCTAGTGCCGCCCATCACGATATCGTCTAGCGCACCCCAAGTTTCTTTCAAATCTTGGCTGGGTTTTGTGAAGTCAAAAATTGTTTTGTCGCCTGCTTTTATTACCTGGCTGCGAACAGCTTGGACTAAATTATTGATGCCTTTGTATTCGACTATTTCGGGAACATCGACAACTTCCGGCATATAAAATTTGATGCCTTGATAATATTTTTCCCGGGTTGGGGTGTCTCCTTCTATCGGTTGAACTTTAGTGCCGGTACAGCAGATAACTGCTTCTATGCCCTCGGTTACTAGCGGTGTTAGGGTTTCTGGGAGTGTGATATCTCCTTCGACTAACTCGACATTTTTGCCGAGAATTTCTGTTGCTCTTTTAGCATCTCTGACGAGGCAGCGTACTCTATATCCCCGCTGTTGCAGCCGCTTGACAACTCGCTTCCCGACGCCGCCGGTGGCACCGGCTACCAGTATCAGTTTGGGTTGGTCTTTTTTAGTTTTGCTGCTGCTTCCAAAGAGTTGTTGCAGCCAGCTAATGCTGCCAATGAAGGGAATGACGCCGAAATAAGCCAAGGTTTTGAGAAACCGGCCGGCATCCCATTGGGCGGTTTTTTTTTCAGTCATACTAGCTTCCTCAGAATTGGCTCAAATCTACTTAGCTGCTTTTGTATTTTAATCGAATTTTCGATTTTTGAATTTGGTCGATTCCCTACTTTCGGGATAGCTTCGTTCGCGCGGACTTTTTTTCACTTGACAATGGGTTTGGGATGAGTTTGGTTCAAGGGAATCTCAATAATAAACTCGGTTCCCTCTCCGGGGGCTGAAATGCAAGTCAATTTGCCGCCGTGTTGTTCCACCACAATTTCGTGGCTAATCGTCAAACCTATCCCCGCACCTTTGCCCACAGGTTTTGTGGTAAAAAACGGCTCAAATATTTTCTGGCGAACTGTTTGGGTCATGCCCCAACCGTTGTCCTCGATCCGAACTGCTACGGCTTTTTCTCCCGGACAAATTTCAGTCACAATCCGAATTTGTCCGTACTTAACTGGCTCTTCTTTTTCCCCGCCGTGGGACAATAAATTATTGTTGACAAAGGCATCTTCGAGAGCATCAATTGCATTTGCCAGTACATTCATAAATACTTGGTTGATTTGAACTGGGTAACACTCAACCAAAGGCAAGGAGCCATATTTTTTGATGAGATGAATTGCTGGGCGATCGGGCTTCGGTTTGAGTCGGTTGCTCAAAATCAGCAAAGCGCTGTCCAATCCGTCGTGAATGTCAACTGGTTTAATGTCTGCTTCGTCAATTCTAGAGAAATTTCGCAGCGACTGAACTATCTCGCGGATGCGGTTAGCTCCTACTTTCATTGAACCCAGCAACTTCGGTAAGTCTTCAACTATAAACTCTAATTCTACTGCTTCTATTTGTGCTTGAATTTCTGGCGAAGGCGAGGGATAGTGCTGGTCGTAAAGCTGCAATAAATCGATCATTTTTTGACTGTATTCATTAGCATAGCTAAGATTTCCGTAGATGAAGTTAATCGGGTTAGTGACTTCATAAGCAACCGCCGACACTAACTGTCCCAAACTTGACATTCTTTCGCTTTGCACCAATTGAGTTTGCGCCCGCTTAAGCTCGGACATCGCTGTTTTTAAATGAGCAGTTTTTTCGCGTTCTCTGGCGACTGATTCTTCTAGTGCTCTATTTAATTTTTCGAGTTTGGCTACTTGGCGTAGCACTATATTAATCATTGCTGTTTTCAGTTCCAATGCAGCGTCTATTTCGCATTTTTTCCAAGGCAACGATTTGTACCTTACATTTTCTTTCCACAGCTCGAAGGATTTCCGAGGAGACAGTCGATGGCTGCCATCTTCCTCTATTTGAACTGGTTTGTTGGGGTTGCCCGCCCAATTTACTGTCTTAATTACTTCCGGGCGAAACCACAAAACGTATATTTTCTGAGTCGGCGATATTGCTATGGCCAAACACCCGCTGGCCGTGTCTTTAAATTCCTCAGCTTCTGGATAGCATTTTGTCAGCGAGTCTGTATAAAATATTTCTTTATTTAAATGCTCTTGCACCCAATTAGTTAAGTATTTGAGCGCTTCTCCTTGAGGTGTTTGCCCTACTTGATAGCAATTGTCTCCAAATACTATTGCTGCTCCCTGGGCGTTGACTGCTTCTAGCAAATTATGCTGACATTTAACTAACACTTCTGACAAGTTTTCGGACGTGGATATGTCTTCAAAAATCTTGGTTTGAATGGATTTTAAGTGTAGTTTGTAGTCGTAGTCTTCGTTTCCTTCTTTGGATTGCAGTTCTAAGGACATTACTTGCCCGATAAATTCGCAGGCGGCGCGCAATTCATAGTTGAGGTATTTTGGTGTATAGTTGTGACAAGCAATCAATCCCCACAGTTTTTTATCTTTGATTAATGAGATTGACATCGAAGCTGCAACGCCCATATTTTGCAGGTATTCTATGTGAATGTGAGAAACGCTTCTCAACACGCTGAAACTGAGGTCGGTGGGCTGGGTGGTGACATGATTGTTTGCTGAAACAAGGGGGACGGGTTGATAATTAATATCTGGGATTAACCTCAGCCAATTTAACGTATACAGTTGTCTGGCTTGTTTGGGGATATCTGAACTTGGGTAGTTTAATCCTAAGAAAGGACTCAGCATTTCTGCTTTGTCTTCAGCGATCACAGCGCCGTTGCCTTCGTGGTCAAATTGATAGACCATCACTCTATCAAAACCAGATATTTTTCTGACTTGTTCTACAGTTATTTGAGATAATTCCTTGAGATTTTGGGCGCTTTGAATTTTGCTGATAGTGGCTCTCACTGAATGATAAAAACTAAAAACAGAAAGATTTTCTGGGCTTGTGGCTAATTCCAACTCTACCATCAATACTTCTTCTACTCGGTGGAGGATGCAGTCAAATTCTAAATATTTACCTTTGTTTATGACAGAGAGTTTAATGGGATTAACGGTTTTTAAGTTTTCATTGCACAAACAAAGCTTGAGTTTTTTTAGTTGAACTCGATTGAAGAATAAGCTCAAATTTCGACCGATCGCACTTTCCGCCTCGACTCCTAACAAATCTTGCGTATTTTCGCTGGCTTGCAGTATTTCTAGTTCAGGTTCTCGTACAACAAGTAGCACCCCGTGCGGCTGAATGTGCCCCGATATGTGAATGGGTTCTCTGTCGCAGTTTGTCAAGTCAACTTCTTCGAGTGCGGGAATTGTGATTTGTAGATCCATTTTCTTTGTCTTCCGCTGTAAAATGTCGAGAGGGTTCTAATGATTTGAGATTTGAGAGCAAATTGGCTTTTCCATAATAATCTCATATTGTTCGATCGCATAACGGATCGATCCCTGGACGGACACTGAGAATCAATCATCCGAGAATCAGCGCATCAAAAATGATTAAGTCGAAAATCAGCCTGCCCTATGTGTTGCTGTTCAAGCCGCCTCAGCCTTCTAGAATTTTTACCGACTAGGCTCTTATATACTATCGCTTCCCGATGTTAATTATCATAGCAATTGTTGCCATTCTTCAAGTATGTTTAAGAATTTCCCAAAACTTTAATATTTGTGGTAAGATTTTGCCAGCAGGAAAAGGGGAAGAGAAATGCGTCTCCAGAGCGGCCTACTGACGAAAATATTAAGTTAAGGTAAGGGTGACAAGATCTGAAAGTCAAGTCACGCTAAGCTCTTTAAGTATATCCAACAGGCCCGACAATTAGACTGATGATCGACTTCAATACAGTTACAGAATTTTCTCATACCTACTGCATAGCTATCTGTGCCTTCTTAGTTCCGGCAAACTTGCTGACTACTTTGCAGACAGCGATTTTGACAGGACTAAACCGACCTCGAATGCAAGTTTGGGCCTCTGTGCTTGTGGCCAGCCTTTGGGCTACAGCAATGATATTTCACGTTTTTACCTGGTTCGCGATCGGGGTAGTCATGCCTCCGACATACATCTTGCTAGTTATGGCAATCACTTGTCTGGCTATTAATATCTGGGCAGTGGGGCATCCGGCGAGCATGATGCAATTAATTGGAATTGCGGTATCAGCTTTTAGGGGAGGTTTTGGAAGGAAGAAAGATTTAGTTATCTAGGAGATCGAAAAGAATTTGGCAGGGGGTAATGTGAAAGGCTTCAGGGAGAATCAGGGAGAAGATGAGTTTCAGAAGAAAGTTTTTCAGGTGGCAAATCGTGCATCCGAAGGCTGATTTTTCAGCGGTTATTCCGGTTCGCGATCGCGACAGTCTTCTTCTTTTTCTGGGCCGCGGGGATGGATGGTGCAGTTGAGTCGATAGCCGCCGTCGCTTCTGCCGTAATAGTAGCGGCATCCGGCGCAAATTGCGGGACGTTCGATCGCACTTTGGTAAACCGGATAATCTCCACTCGCCAGTAGCGAAAAATCGCGGTGCGTCTGAACAGTCCCGATCGTAGCGCCTGAAAGTTCGACAGCTTGGCGGATGTTTTCAATCCTGCTATAAGGCGGCAGGTAAATGTCAATAAAAAGGCGTATGCCCTCGCCTTCCTGTTCGTGGCGGGTAATAGTGCCTCCCAGCAAACCGATGCGCGAAGCAATGGCGGAGGAAAATTCCTCCAGGGAGGTGCAGTAACCGGAGAAAACGTGAATGTGTTCATCGGTGTTAGCCCTGACACTCAGGCGAGTGGGAATGAGCACTCTCAGGTAAGCGTCGAGTTCGTCAAAAATCGGTTCGGCGAGGGAGAGGATTTGGTTTGCGTCTTCGTTGTTGAGCCCAAAACCCTTAGAAACCTTGGACACGAGGGCTGCTAAAATATCAAAAACTTGGGTTAATAGCGATTGCAGCCTGCTATCAATGGCGATCGGACATTCTCTGAGCAGTTTTAAATAATCCTCCAACCGGTGGGCAATTCGCTGAATGCTGCTAAATCCGAGCATAGCGGCTCCCCCTTTAATCGAGTGCGAGGCTCGAATGAGCTGGTGCATCCTGTGGGAAGCCGGCACCGTGTTTTGCAGGCCCTGCAAGCCTTGTTCGATGATTTGGATGTTTTCTGTGGCTTCTTCGAGAAAGTACCCGATGATGCGCTGTAGTTGTTCTGGCAGCATAATTTTATTCTCCGAAAGGCACCCGAGTATCATTAGTCATTAGTCATTAGTCAGACATTTGATAGTTTGGAAGCGATATTTAACTGACGAGTTATTTTTGTTTTTAAGCCCTAATCTGTTTTATTCTGACTCACGGCAACTGTAGTGGCAATGCTGAAAAATCTGAAATATTAACTGTTGACTGTGATTTTTTTTGCTCCGACGGTAGCGGTTGCTACCCCCAACAGCAGCACCGCAGCACCTGCGAGTACCGCCGACGCCGGCACTTCCCCAAACAGCAAATAACCCAACCAACTCGCCCCAACCGGTTCAAACAAGATCGCAAGAGTTACCAGAGTTGGGGAAATCTGCACTACGGCCCAGTTCAAAATGGTGTGGCCGACTAACTGAGGCAAAGCGGCCGTTAGCAAAATATAAAAATATACAATGTCGGGGTAGTTAGTATAAGTAGTGCCGAAGGCGAAGGGGAGAGGCAGCAGGACGATCGCAGCAACAGTATAAGCGATCGCGATATAGCCACCAATTCCCAGTCCCCGCCGCTGAGCTTCCCGGCCCAGCAGCAAATACAAGCTGACAGCCCAGGAACCAGCCAGAGCCAGGAAATCGCCAAGCAGTTGGCTGCTGCCAGCATGGGCTGCGCCCGCACTTCCGAGGGCGATCGCCATTCCCCCAGCCAGCGCTATAGTAATGCCAGCGATCGACATTTTGCTGAGTTTTTCCCCGAACCAGAAGCGCGACAACAGCGCTACCCAGACAGGATTAGTGGTGACGAGGGCAGTCGAGGCGGCGATCGAAGTATAAGAAAGTGAGGTAATCCAAAGGGCAAAGTGCAGGGCCAGACACAAACCCGCAGCAGCAGCATAGCGCCGAGCTCCCGGTTGCAGGGCGTTCCACTGAATTTTCCGCCAAGCCGGAAGCAGAATTAAAGCAGATAAAGTCAGGCGAGAGGCCGCGAGTACCAGACTGAAACCGAAGCCACCCGCCCCTGCTGAAAAGTTAGCCAGCCGAATTAATATCGAGGAAGTTGAGACGGCTAAAACGCCGATAATTAACACTAGGGCGATCGACCAATTCGGCGTTGGTTTCGGAAGATTCATTTTGGGGATAATTCGTAATTGGTAACTGCCTAAAGTAATATATACATAGCAATTTTTGCACAAATCTGAACTCTTTCTCTTCTCTTCTCCTCTCTTCCTACCCTTCGGCAACGGCTTCGCCGAACGTGTCCTTCGCGCCTTCGCGGTTCGTTAAAAAAAAGCCTGTTCGCGAAACAAAAAAAATCCTCTAGTAAATAATTATTAATCTAGAGCGCGCCTAAAATTACGTGACCTCTGTTATAGTTTCAATATCGCAAAAAACAAATTACCCACTTAAAATTTATAACTATCTATGGCTCCTACAGTTTTGATTACAGGCGCTTCTCAAGGAAGCGGCAAAGCAACAGCAATTTTATTTGCCAGTAAAGGTTACGATGTAATTATGGTAGCTCGCCAGCCAGAGAGATTGGCAGCAGCAGCGGCTCAAGTGCAGCGAGAAGGCACTTCCGCTGTTGCTATTCCGGGGGATGTTGGCGACATTCAACAAGTGCGCGCGCTCGTCCAAAAAGCCCTAGATGCCTGCGGCAGCATTGATGTTTTGGTTAACAATGCTGGCATTTGTCTCGCGGGGGCGATCGAGCAAACTACCTCCGAAGACTGGCAGCAATTAATGAATACCAATTTTTGGGGCTGCGTTAACACAATTCAAGAAATTTTGCCACATTTTTTGGAACGAAAAACAGGCACAATAGTCAATGTTGGTTCCATTGGCGGCAAAATGCCTTTGCCTCAAATGACTGCTTATTGTGCCAGCAAATATGCAGTAACCGGTTTAACAGAAAGTTTGCGATTGGAATTAGGGCCTCAAGGCATTCACGTTTGCGCCGTGCATCCGGGCTTGATTAACAGCGATTTTTTAGAAAGAGCTCAATTTCGCGCTCGAGACGAAGCCGCAGTCGAATTGCGCCGCCAACAAATGACCAAAATGGTGAAATCTGAGTGGGCAACTAAACCAGAAGATATTGCTCAAGCTATCTGGGATGCTGTGAAAAATCAGCGTGGAGAAGTTACCGTCGGCCCTGCTTTTTTGGCGTCGGAAGCTTATCGGTTGTTCCCCGGTTTGATGCAGTGGGCAATGGCAAAGGGCAACTGAAGAACAATCAAGATGCCTGTTCCACAAAAACTAAGTTTTTTTGTGGAACGGGCATCTGGCTAGTTCTTGAGAGATAATTAATCAATTAGCTGCTTCAAAGCAAAGAATTAGCACTAATAAAACGGCCGTTTAAATCGGCTGGGGTCACGTTCAACACAGTACCCAACAAAGCATTAGTAAAACCAAATCTAATATTAGTAGCTTCTACGCTGCCGTTGCCATCGGGATCGAGACTTTGCCGCGAGATGCCGCCCTTGGCTAAGAAACTCGTTCCCTCCGCTATAGTTGCAGGCTCGATCTGCTGCAGTCTCGGATCGTTTAAGCTATAACTTACCTGTTCCAAGGATATATTGCTGTTGGTAAATTCCACACTAATTCCAATCGAATCGTTAGACTGATCAAAATCCACAATTACCGCGTCAGGAACTTCAATTCCAACTACTCTGATTCCCGCTTGATCGACTCTAAAAACAAAGACATCGCTACCCCCACCACCTTTGTAAATATCCACATCTCTGTCGCCAATTAAAGTATCGTTGCCGTCACCGCCAACTAATAAATCAACACCTTGTCCTCCGCGCAGCAAATCATTTCCCGCACCCCCATCAAGGAAATCCCTATTTCTATCTCCTGTCAAGATATCCTCGCCAGTTTCTCCCAAAATATCGTCATCATCTTTGCCACCGTAAATAGAATCACTGCCGACACCGCCTAACAGGCTGTCTTTACCATCGTTGCCGAAAATCCGTTCTGCATCTGACGATCCCCTGACAGTATCATTGCCGCCCAGCATCCAAAGTCCCCCAGAAAAACTAGCAAGTTGTCCTGGTGCAAGTGTAATATTTTCAGAAGAATTGTCTCCTACCAAACGAGAGATGTCTGAATTATCTGGGGTGAGTACCATAGTTGTATAGTTATAATGTTTGTGCGATGCGATCGTGGATATTTTGCAATATTCTACAGCTTAGTACGGTGCGCCAGAACACAGTTACTTTATCATTGGCGATCGAGCAATCGCTGGCGCACCCTACTAGACAGCTCTATGGATTCATCTTGGCACAAGCCTGATGGAAATACCCTAGATTAAAATAAAAGTTAAAATTTGAGCCGATGCCAATTATCTTAGTTGAAGACTTGAGCAAAGTTTATCCGGTAGCCGTTAAAGAACCGGGACTTAAAGCAACAGTGCGGCACTTTTTTAACCGTACTTACCGCAATGTCAAAGCTGTTGAGGGCGTTTCTTTCAGTATTGAACCTGGGGAAGTGGTGGGGTTTCTAGGTGCTAACGGTGCGGGCAAAACTACTACGCTGAAAATGCTGACTGGTTTGATTTATCCGTCTGTTGGTACTGTGAGAGTGTGCGATCGTACTCCTTTCCGTCGCGAAGCAGATTTTCTGCAAAGAATCACGTTAGTGATGGGACAGAAACAGCAGTTAATTTGGGATTTACCAGTGCTTGACTCTCTGCGAATCAATGCCGCTGTCTACGGCATTACCGATACAGATTATCGGCGGCGAGTCGGAGAATTGACAGAGATGCTGTCGCTAGAAGGCAAGTTAAATCAGGCGGTGCGGAAGCTGTCTTTGGGCGAACGCATGAAAGCTGAATTGATGGCCGCACTAATGCACCAGCCGGAGGTATTATTTTTAGATGAACCTACTTTAGGTTTGGATATAAACGCACAGTTTAGCGTCAGGCAATTTCTGCGAGAATATAACGAGCGCTATCAAGCAACGGTGCTGTTGACGAGCCACTACATGGCTGACATTACTGCTTTGTGCAAGCGCGTTTTGTTAATCCATGAAGGTCAATTAGTTTATGATGGCAGTTTGGACGGATTGCTCGACAGGTTTGCACCTTATCGGGAAGTTCAGGTAAAATTAGCTAATCCGCTGGCAAAAGATAGCGCTTTTGCTTACGGGGAGGTAGAATCAATCGAGGGACAATCAGTGCGGTTTTTGGTCAAAAGGGAAGAGCTTACGGTGAGCGTGGCGAAAATTTTGGCGGAGTTAGAAGTGATTGATTTGACTGTTACCGATCCGCCAATTGAAGAGGTAATTGGACGAGTTTTTCGCACGGGAAAAGTGTAACATAATTCACGCATAAATTCTACTTGTAGGGTGCGCAAGGCGCACCTTAATATTGAAAAAATAAAAAAATAAAATTGACATGAAACGATTCATCAAAATTGCTCAAACTTTGCTAGTTACCTACTACGCTTATATGCTCGAATACCGGGCGGAATTGTTGTTGTGGGCGCTGTCGGGAGCTTTACCGTTTATCTTGATGGGCGTGTGGATGCAAGCAGCCGAAACTGGTCAATTCGGGCTGAATTCGCTCGACTTTACCCGTTATTTTTTAGCCACTTTCATTGTCAGGCAAATAAATGTAGTTTGGGTGATTTGGGAGTTTGAAAAAGAAGTAGTGCAAGGCAGGCTATCTAATAGATTGTTGCAGCCTCTAGATCCCGTATGGCACCACTTCTTATCTCACGTTTCCGAAAGGTTTGCGAGGCTGCCTTTTGTATTCGGATTGGTGCTGCTGTTTTTTGCACTTTACCCGCAGTCTTTTTGGCTGCCGAGTTTGGGCAGGTTTTTGCTATTTTTGTTGGTTGTCGTCTTGACTTTTTGTTTGCGGTTTCTGATACAGTATACTTTTGCGCTGTTTGCTTTTTGGCTGGAAAGGGCAAGTGCGATCGAACAATTCTGGTCTTTAATTTACCTGTTTTTATCGGGAATTACCGCGCCGCTAGAAGTGTTTCCCGCACCCGTGCGCGAAGTAGTTTTGTGGACCCCTTTTCCTTATTTGATTCATTTTCCCGCTTCAATCTTGATCGGATTGCCCGTAGATGTAGGCCGCAGTTTGCTGGTAATGTTGGGTTGGGGTGCGGTGTTTTTTGTGTGGAATCGCTGGCTTTGGCGGCAGGGCTTGAAGCAGTATTCGGGGATGGGAGCTTAAATAATAATTAAAAATTAGAAAACTGTAAGCTGCGTCACAGTAAAAAAATTAATCGTTTTATCAAAAAGACTTACGTGACGCACCCTACTTAACTGTGGAGTAAATCTAAAATCTAAAATCTAAAATCGACTGACGCACCTACTTAAGTCAACTGCAACATCATGCAAAAATGCAATCGGGAGTATTCGACAATTGCATAAATATCCATTTTTTGTATCTATAAGTACAAAAGTTTACAATAAAGTCTTATATTAATAAACCCAACGACTGATAAACGGGATAAAAGAGATTCTAATGACAGCCAAAAAAAACCTCATTGTAATCGGCAATGGCATGGTAGGTCACAAGTTCCTAGAGTTAATGGTCAGCTCGGATGCTGCCAAAAACTGGAATTTAATTACTTTTTGTGAAGAACCGCGCGTTGCTTACGATCGCGTAAACCTCAGCGGATTTTTCTCTGGCAAAACAGCGGGAGATTTGTCTCTAGTTGCACCTGGATTTTATCACGAAAACGGCATCCAAATTCATATCGGCGACAAAGCAATAGCCATCAATCGCGAACAAAAAACAGTCTCTTCAGCCAATGGTTTAGAAGTTCCCTACGACAAAATTGTTCTGGCCACCGGTTCCTATCCATTTGTGCCATCAATTACAGGCAAAGACGCTACAGGAACTTTTGTTTACCGGACAATTGACGACCTGGAGGCGATGTCAGATTACGCTAAAAATTGCAAAAAAGGTGTAGTAATTGGCGGCGGTTTGTTAGGTCTAGAATGTGCTAACGCTCTTCAAAATATGGGCTTAAAAACTCACGTTGTTGAGTTTGCGTCGCGGCTGATGCCCGTGCAAGTTGACGAAATTGGCGGGGCAATTCTCCGCAGCAAAATAGAAGAGTTAGGGGTTTCGGTTCATACCAGCAAATCAACCACAGAAATTGTCAGCGAAGATGGCAAAGTTACTAAAATGCTGTTTGCTGACGGTTCGGAATTGGCAACAGATATGATAGTGTTTTCTGCTGGCATTCGCCCCCGCGACGAAATTGCCAGAAGTTGCGGTATAGAAGTAGGAGAACGCGGTGGCATCATCATAAATGATAGCTGCCAAACCTCCGATCCTGACATTTATGCGATCGGAGAATGCGCGCTGTATCAAAATCGCATCTACGGCTTAGTTGCGCCTGGGTATACAATGGCAAGCGTAGCAGCAGATATTTTGAGCAGTGCAGCGGATGACAGGCAAGATGCCTGCACTAGCACTTTTACAGGTGCGGATATGTCCACTAAACTCAAACTTTTGGGAGTGGATGTTGCTAGTTTTGGTGATGCTTTTGCCAAGTCTCCAGATGCTAAAGAAATTGCTGTTGCTGACACCTTCCAAGGCATTTACAAAAAATTAGTTTTAAATCAAGATGGCAGCCGGATTTTAGGCGGTATTCTCGTTGGAGATGCTTCTGCTTACGGCACTTTGCTGCAATTCATGCAAAATGAAATTGCTCTGCCGCCGCATCCTGAAGATTTGTTAATGCCACCGCGATCGGGGGCAGCATCTGCTGGCTTGGGTGTGGACAGTTTGCCGGATTCGGCTCAAATTTGTTCTTGCAATAATGTCAGTAAAGGGCAGATTTGTGAAGCGATTCGCGATCGCAATTTAACTGATGTTGCCAGCGTCAAGAAATGCACTCAAGCTGGGACGGGCTGCGGCGGGTGCGTGCCTTTGGTGACGGATATTTTCAAGTCGGAGATGAAGAAAGCTGGGTTTTCTGTCAAAAATAATCTATGCGAACATTTTGAATATTCTCGTCAAGAATTGTACCATTTAGTGCGTTCTCAAACGATTAAAACCTTTGAGGAGTTGATTGAAAGACACGGCAAAGGTAAGGGTTGCGAAATTTGCAAGCCTGCTGTTGGTTCGATGCTGGCTTCTACTTGGAATGACCATATTTTAGAGAAGCCTCACGTCGGTTTGCAAGATACGAACGATTACTTTTTGGCAAACATTCAGCGCGATGGTACTTATTCGGTGGTGCCGCGAATACCGGGGGGAGAAATCACGCCGGATAAGTTGATTGTTTTGGGTGAAGTTGCCAGGGATTTTGGGCTTTATACTAAGATTACTGGCGGGCAACGGATTGATTTGTTTGGAGCTCGCGTGGATCAATTGCCCCATATTTGGCATCGGTTGATTGATGCGGGATTTGAGTCGGGACACGCTTACGGTAAGGCTCTGCGTACTGTAAAATCTTGTGTTGGTAGCACTTGGTGCCGCTTTGGGGTGCAGGATTCAACGAGTTTGGCGATCGAAGTTGAATTGCGGTATCGCGGTTTACGATCGCCCCACAAGCTCAAATCTGCTGTCTCTGGTTGCACTCGCGAATGCGCGGAAGCTCAAAGCAAGGATTTTGGGATAATTGCGACAGAGAATGGTTGGAATTTGTACGTGTGCGGCAATGGTGGTATTAAGCCACAGCACGCGGTTTTGCTGGCGACGGATATCGATAAGGAAACGCTGATTAAGTATATCGATCGATTCTTGGTTTTCTACATCCGCACCGCAGACAGATTGGAACGCACTGCTACTTGGTTGAACAAACTTGAGGGCGGGATCGAATACTTGAAACAGGTGATAATTGAGGATTCTCTGGGCATTTGTGCTGAATTAGAAGCGCAGATGGAACATTTAGTGAACACTTATCAATGTGAGTGGAAAACGACCATTGAAGACCCACAAAAGGTGCAGCGGTTCCAGCATTTTGTGAATTCCGATTTGCCCGATCCGAGTATTGTTCGTGTTGCGGAACGGGGACAAACGCGGCCTGCTAACGAACATGAAAAGGCTCTGGTTGGAGTTTCGGAATAATCGATCCCCCCTAGCCCCCCTTAATAAGGGGGGGACAAGAGTATTAATCTCGTTCCCAGGCTCTGCCTGGGAATGAATTCCGGGAGGCTCTGCCTCCTTCCGCGAGGCGAGGCAGAGCCTCGAAACGCGAGGCAGAGCCTCGAAACCTACGTTCCCAGCCGGAGACTGGGAACGAGATTGAAGTAAATTAACAGGAAAAGAAAATGGTTCAATCATTACAAGTTTCCGATACAGTAACAACTTGGGTAGATGTGTGTTCTCTGGATGCGATCGCCCCTTATACTGGAGTTTGCGCTTTAGTTAAAGGCGAACAAGTGGCGATTTTCCGAGTGGGAAACGGGGATGAAGTTTATGCGCTTAGCAATTACGACCCGTTTAGCAAAGCTTTTGTTTTGTCGCGGGGACTTGTGGGCGATCGCAACGGCACTCTCAAAGTTGCTTCTCCCATTTACAAGCAAAACTTTAGTCTCACTACCGGGCAATGTCTGGATGATGAAACGGTAAAGATTCCTACTTTTGCGGTTCGGGTTGCAGCCGATCGCGTCCAAGTAGCTGTTAGTTAGATTCAGGGGCTTAATTGTTCGATCGCCATCCGCCACCACCTAACATTTCTTTGGGTGGTGGCGGATTTTGCATTGGGACGCGACCCCGTAGTTGTGGTATAAAATGGAGTTAATCGGCGACCTACTCCAGGAAGGCTCAAAAAACTCTAAACTAATACTGGATCGGGTTTCGGATTTTTAATGCAAACAAACTCGAGGGGCAGGATATCGGTATGTTGTTAAAAAAACTTGTTTCCGAAAATAATCCCCAGACTGTAGCAGAGTTAATCCACGCACAACTCAAAATCGGTCAACTGACTTGGGGCGAACTCAACACACAAGTTTTCGGCCAGCACTGGCGGGACGAATTTTTGCACGAAGTCCTCAGAGAAATTGCAGTTAAGCTCGACAAAGAAACAGCGAGCCAAATTATAGAATATCTCATAGCTCAAAACGGTCAACAAGAAAAATTTATTAATTTGTTTTTAGCAGCGCAATGCCTGTTAAAAGTTAAAAATGATGTTAATAAAAAAACCGCCAAAAAACTGTTAAATGCTTTAAAAAAGTTATCGCAATACGGCACGGGTTTCCTAATTCTTTATCAAAGCGCTCAAGAATTGCAGGAAACTTATCAAATTCGCAATCGCTCGATAGCCGCGATCGCCCAAACTTGGAAAAACGACCCGCAAACCCTGCCTTGGCTGAAAATACTCGCTCACTCCAGTGACTGCGGCGAAGTCCGAGCCACAGCAGTCGCAGCAATAGCCCGCGGTTGGCCAGACCAGCCTGAAATTTACCTGATGCTCAAAAACCTCGCCAAATCCGATGGAAGCTGGGCAGTGCGATCGACCTGTGTGCGAGAAATGGCTTGTGGTTGGCCAGACACGAGCGATACCTTGCCGCTGCTGACTGCCTTGGCTCAGTTCGATCGAAGTCCCGCAGTCCGCACCGCAGCACTCGAACAGTTGGCCTCTAATTGGCCCGCTCGCACAGATACCTTGCTGCTGCTGAGAACCGTCGCCGAATCAGACGAAAATTTGGGAGTGCGAGTCGCAGCGTGGCAAGAAATAGCCAGAGGTTGGCACAGCCTTTTAGGCACGGCCTCCCTGCTCAAAAACCTTGCCCAGACAGGAAGTTCTATCCTGCGAACCGTAGCGGTGCGCGAGTTGGCAGCGGGCTGGCCCGCCGCAGCCGACGTTTGCCTCTTGCTGAAAACCCTAGCCGAATCCGACAGCAGCAAAGAAGTGCGGACAGCAGCCTTAGAAGAATTGGCCTCGCACTGGCCCGGCGAGCCCGACATTTACCCGCTGCTGAAAACTAAAGCCGAGTCCGACGCGAGTTCTAGCGTCCGGCGCGCAGCAGTGAAAGCAATTGCCTCTGGCTGGCCCGGGAACCCCGAAACTCTGACTTTTTTGAAAAATATAGCATTGGGCGATCGCGACGCCGACCTGCGAGAAATAGCCCTACAACAGATAGCCGCAGGTTGGCCCGACCACCCAGAAACCCTGCCCCTGCTGCAAAAAATAGCTGATTCCGAGGATTACTGGACTGTGCGGCAAGTAGTAGTGGAGGCTGTCGCCGCACTGGCGTCAGGAAGTCTCGAAGTCTTTGGCTGGTTGCAAAATCTCGCCGCGTCAGACAGACACCTGAACGTCCGAGAAACTGCGGTGGAAGAGATCGCAAAACGCTGGTCTGACCGGGGCGAGACGCTGCCTTTCCTCAAAAGCCTGGTCGAGTCAGAGCAAGATTCTCATCTGCTGAGCGTGCTGGTGCGGGCGATCGTGCGGGGGTGGCCAGACGACCCGGAAACGTTGCCTTGGCTGAAAATTCAGCTCGATTCTAGCCATGCGCTTGTCCGCCCAGCAGCCGTGCTTGAACTCGCTTACAACTGGCCCGACAATCCTGAAACTTGGATGCTGCTGGAGGCTAAAGCAGAGGGGGATGAGAGTCCGGCTGTCAGGCAAATGGCTTTGCAAAAGTTAGCCCGGGCGCGGACAAATCAGTCTCAAACTTTCGAGTGGCTCAAAAGTAGAGCTCAAAAGGATGAAGATTCGCAGGTGCGGGCGATCGCCTTGGTAGAGTTAATGCGGGGATGGAAAGACGAGCCGGGAATGTTTGAGTTTTTGCGCGATCGAACTTTGAGCGATGTTGACAGTCAAAACAGTTCTTTTCCTTACAATCCCAGATTTACAGCACTCGAAGCGATTATCGAACATTATCCCGAAAATCCGGGAGTTGTGCCTTTGTTGCGATCGCTTGCAGTTTCCGAGGCCGACGAGCAAATCCGGGCCTTAGCGGGTCGCCGCCTGCGCAGCCAAGACTGGTAAATAGCTGACAATAAGGCTTTTTCAAAAGAGGCTCAGATATGGCTTGAATACTATTGTCTGTAGACTTATAGTCTCTCCTCGTGAGATCTTTTTAGGCATGACAGACATTAATAAGGCTCTGGGTAAAGTTTTAGCTAAGCACAGAACGATAGCAAACATATCTCAAGAGGAACTTGCTGACAGAGCAGGGATTCACTGCACTTACGTTAGCCAAATTGAGCGCGGTTTGAAATCTCCTACTTTGTCCGTTTTGTTTTAAATATCAAAATCTTTAAACACCACAGCCAGTATCTTGATTGCCGAAGTGGAACAAAATATAGATGAGTTATATCATTAACCCTAAGTTTAATATTTCTTGTGGATTTGAAGTGAATGGTCAGCATATTGAATCTGCATTGCATCAAACAAATGAGTTTTTATCAACCCTTCCCTCAAGTGTTTATAAGAACATTGACTATAAAACTACAAGTTCAATTGTTGGCTAAATGTTCTGTCAGTCCATTGCAAATGTAACGGGAGCTATAGTTAACCCAATTGAAAAGGGACATCCCGATGTTATTCCTAAAGCAGGCGAAAACTCTTCGGAGGAGTTGTTGCGCAATTATCCTGTGGGTTTAGAAATTAAATGTACTGTTGGAAACATCACGAAAGGGGCCAATTTGAGGGCAGGACAACCCAGAATTAGTTCGTTACAGGGAATTATCTGGCAAGCTCATCATAGAGAAGTCAAAAAACTTCTGGGATTAGTCTGGGACTTTGTGAAGAGCGAGCATGATTTCAATTATCCGAAAATTACCGCTATATTTTATGCCGAAAATCTTGTTACTGATGACTGGGGCGAGATCAGCGGAACTGAAGGTAGAAATACTAAAGTGACGGGTATGACAGCCAGTGGAAAACAAAAGATGGGACAAGGGTGGGTAGCCCTAATTGATGAGCAGTCATACAAAAATATTTACCAAAGGATCGTGAAATTTTCTATTTAATAGCAAGCGGAAAAAGCTCAATTTGTTTGTTTGCTTTATTAGATTGGTAATAAATAACTTCCTTGCTAGTTTTACCCGCCACACCTTTGAGATATAGTAATGGTTTGAATGGCAAATAATCACCACAATGCCCTTCGCAAAATATAACTTCTCCCTTCCTATTCTTTGCCCAATCTGCCAATTCCTTGTAATTAATGAGTTTGCTACCGTATCGGTAACCTTTACCAGCGTCTTCTTTATAGGGCGGATCGATAAACCAAGTTGCTTCTATGTCAGGAGCTAATGTGTAATCCCCGCTAATAATTTTCCAATGCTTAACCTTGAATAAATTTTCCGCCATGTATCGTTTATTGATCTCCCAATTTCTCGCTAAAACAGGAGTTACTTTAATAGTCTTGTAGTGAAAAGCCATTTTGGTGGCAGCATGAATTATGTGAAGGAACTCTGAACTCTTTTCACCAACCTCTAAATCAGGGAGGCTACTAATTTTTGATGGGGTTGCCTCATCGATCAACCACTGCCAAATGTTAGTAACTCGCTCATCTCTCTCAATGAGAGTAACTTCCTTTTTCCAATTATTCCCATATAGTGAATAAGCTGCTGAACCTGCAAACGGTTCTATGACGGCATCAAAGTTAGGAGAGGGGTAATGTTTTGCTATTTGCTTTTTTCTGCCGTAGTAGTAGAACATTGGCCCTTTAATATTTGTGAACACTATAGTATTATATGACGGTGCGCAGAAGTCAAGCAATTTCAATACACGCGACCCTCACCCATCAGGGCATGGTCAAAAACTCGTTCGCGTGTTGCAGGCAATCTAGCGCCTGCCACTTCAGGGGGCGACAAGCGCCCCCGAAGCTTGACAGGCTAGGGTTTTCGCGCGATCGACCCTAGGCAAAAATTTCTGCTTATTGACAAAATATCTCCTGAGGGAAAAGAGTACCCAGTTGTGATAAAAAAGAAGGGTCCTGCTAATACCACAAGACCCAAGCCAATAATATGTTGCCATCATTCTATCATCAGATCCTCGAAAAATATCTAACCCCAGCACAATTACTTACCCTTCAAATGCTCGCGCGTGTTGTTACAGACTCAAAAAGAAGTGAGAATAGAACGATTAGCTGCCACCCTACAATTGCCGATATTGCAAAGTAGTCGCCGGCGTCACATACAACGATTTTTACAGATTAAGGCACTTAGTATACTCATATTCTGGTTCCCGATCGTTAAACAGGTGATATCCCGTCAGCTTAAAGCCGGGAGTCAATTAGTTATTGCCTTGGATAGAACCCAATGGAAAGAATACAATAGACCTCTTGCGAAAGTGCGATCGTTCAAAAAAGCGCATTTCCTCTATTCTGGACGCTGCTAGGTAAACAAGGGGCTTCTAATCTTGCCGAACAGCAACAAGTATTGCGTCCAGTTATTCGGCTACTGAAAAGATATAAATTAATCGCGATCGCCGATCGGCGATCGCGAATTTCACAGCATAGAACTGGCGCAGTGGCTGCACCGCCAGCATCTGAGCTTTGTCTTGCGTCAAAAAGGAAACACAACTTTCCGAGAAAATAGACTTGCATTTCAATCGCTCGATACTATCCCAGTACAGCCAGGAATTCATTTCTTCTATCCGAAAATTAGTTGCACGAAAAAGAAAGGTTTTTCTCGCTTTAACTTAGCAGCTTCTTGGAAACGCAAATATCGAGGTCAACAAGAAGATGAACCTTGGTATCTGCTAACAAATCTCCCGGATTTGAAAGGTGCGATGGCGTACCGCCCCGCAAGCTACGGAGTTTACAGTCAACGTTACGGCATCGAAGCAATGTTTAAAGACTGTAAAACAGGAGGATACAACCTGGAGGGATGTCAGGCATCACCTGAGAAATTAATTGCTTTGATAATTTTAATAGCTATGGCGATGACAGCGGCCTGGCTGCGAGGGAAAAGAACTCAGCTTCAAAAACAGGAAAAATATGTGTGTCGTCCTCAAGAACCCGGTAGAAATAGAAGAAGACATAGCAAGTTTTGGATTGGTTTGTATGGCGAACATTGGTTAATTGCCAGCGAATGCTGTCGGGAGTGGGTAGAATCCATGATGGGCTTAGTTCGCAATAAGCGAGCGTTTTATCAGAGGGGACTAAAAGCTATAAAGCTTATAGAACAACCGCTTTAGCCTCGTTGTCGCCCCCTGAAGCCTGCCACACCTGTTTGAGCAATTTTGACCTATTTGAAAGTGATGCAGGCAAGAGCGGGTTTAGAATACAACCTCAAGTAAACATTAAACCTGTTTAGCATCTAAAATTTAGATCCCTAAGTAGGTAGGCGGGATTAAACTGAACCATTTAAGAGTAGGTAAACATTGCTCTGTCAGCCACGTTTAGGGTTAAGGAGACTTTACAATCATTTACATAGTTGCGTTTTACAGCGCCTACCTACTTATAACTCCTGTTCTCTTTTCTTCCCTCTTCCTTCTGACTTAATAACTAACGCAAAAAATGGTTCACTGCGCTATTTGTAGAGTCTCTGGGGGCCGAGGCGCACCCTACAGATAAAGTTTGGGCGTCCAGGACTTTTCCCTCTTGCTTGTTTTTTCTTCCTTCTCAATAAAAAACCCCGGTTTCTTCAAGAAACCGGGGTTTTTCCTACCAACTAAGAGAGGAATCAAAACTTAACAGGTAGCGGTTGCCGGAATTCTGCATTTCTCGCACAACCCTCTAAACCAAACTACGGGCAAATTCTCGTTGCAGCTTCTTTAAAGCTGTCTCATTTCCTCTTCAAGCACCCGAACCAAATCTTGGTTGCCACTGGATCTCGCTACTTCTATGCGGTGCATCAGTTGCTTGTGAATGTTAGCGCGGTGGGTTTCTGCGACTTTTTTTACGTTTTGACGATTTGTGTTCATGGTGGACGTTCCTTATATTAAATTTGGTGTACCTGCTACTTCTCTAATATAGCGCTAAATTTCAAAAAGTATCTAAATTTACAAAAAATTTACAGTTATTGACCGATCGACCACACTACTGTATAAGATTTGCCATAAGTCAATAGCGATATCTTGACAATAAAAAAAGGCAGAAGGCTAGAGCTGCTGAAGGCTGAAGTAGAAATTCTCCCTATCTCCCAACATTTACTCAAAGGGCTAGGTACTTATGGCGCACCCAACATTTAGTCAAAACTCAAAACTTCCTCCAGCGCCTCTACCAAATGCTCAAGGTGTGCGAGCTCGTGAGTTGCCATCAGCGAAATCCGAATCCGACTCACGCTTACAGTCGGAGGCCGAATCGCCGGAGCAAAAATACCTCTCTCCTTGAGTTTGCTGCCCGCTGTTAAAGCTGCGGCTGCATCTTTTAACGGAAGAGTGAAAATTGGGGAGAGGGAATTGCTAATTGGTAATTGGTGATTGGTAATCGCGCAATATTTGAAAGTTTCGATATTTTGTCGCAACCGAAGTCGGCGTTCTGGTTCTTGCTGGACAATTCTGACAGCTTCCAAAGCAGCCGCCGCGTCAGCAGGCGTCAATGCTGTAGTATAAATCCAACTCGCAGCTCGATTGCGGAGAAAATCAATTAAAGCAGCAGAGCCCGCAACGTAGCCGCCCAAACTTCCCAAAGCTTTGCTGAGCGTGCCAACTTGAATTAGCGGCAATCCCGTACACCTGAAATGTTCTACACAACCAGCACCGCTAGCGCCGAAAACTCCTGTAGCGTGAGCTTCATCTACTAATACCATACAGTTAAATTGTCCGGCCAAAGCTAATAACTGCGGCAGCGGACACAAGTCCCCATCCATGCTAAAGACGCTATCGGTAATAATTAAACACTTGCGGTATCTCCCGCGATTTTGCTCTAGCTTGGCCGTTAAATCCTCAAGATTGCAGTGACTGTACTCTAGGGAAGTTGCACCGCTGAGTGCGGCACCGTTTTTCAGGCTCGAATGGTTGTACTTGTCAGATAATATCAAATCGCGCTTGCCGACAACGGATGCGATCGCCCCTAAATTCGCCAAATATCCCGAACTGAATACTAAAGCATCTTCAGTTTGTTTTAAATTAGCAATAGCTTGTTCTAGCTCTCGGTGCAAATCGCGGTGTCCGCTTAGCAACCTCGAACCCGTCGCACCCGTACCAAATTCCGTAGTTGCAGCCATAGCTGCTTGAATTAACCTGTCATCGCCGGCAAATCCCAGATAATCGTTGCTGGCAAAGTTAATCAGCCTCTGGCCTGCTAACTTTACCACAGGCCCGGGGCAACTTTCGATCGATTGTGGCGATCGATACCAATGGGCGCGGCGAACTGTGTCCAGGGCCTTGTCTATCCAAGCGTAAGGGTTAGCGTTCATATTGGAAAGCGATCGGGTAATACGTTATATTAGCGGGTGATCAGTTCCTCCCTATCACAGAAGCATATGCCACTCACTAAAAAATACAGATTAGTCACCCGCAGCGATTTCGACGGTCTTGTCTGTGCGGTTTTGCTCAAAGAACTCGATATGATCGACGAGATAAAATTCGTGCATCCTAAAGATATGCAGGATGGAAAAATCGAAATAACAAATAACGATATTAGCACCAATTTACCCTATGTAGAGGGAGTTTATCTAGCTTTCGATCACCATTTCAGCGAAACTCTCAGACACGAGAAAATTAAAATCAACCACATCATCGACCCGTATGCAGCTTCCGCAGCTAGGGTGCTGTACAAATATTATGGAGGAAAAGCAAAGTTTCCTGATATTTCCGACGCGATGATGGATGCAGTTGACAAATCAGATTCCGCTCAATTTGCCAAAGAAGAGGTTCTGCATCCCGAAGAATGGGTGCTGTTAAACTTCATAATGGACGCCAGAACAGGATTGGGAAGGTTTAAAGAATTTACGGTTTCCAATTATCAGTTAATGATGCAGTTAATCGATTACTGCAAAAATCATACCATCGATCAAATCTTGCAGCTTCCTGATGTGAAAGAAAGAGTAGACCTCTACTTCGAGCAAGAAGAAAAATTTAAAAAGCAAATACAGCGCTGCGCCAAAGTTTATAATAATTTAGTTGTTTTGGATTTGCGCAACGAAGAGGTGATTTATGCGGGGAATCGTTTTGTAATTTACGCTTTGTTCCCCGAGTGCAATATATCGATTCACGCACTTTGGGGACTGAAACAACAAAATACTGTTTTCGCAGTTGGGAAGTCAATCTTTAACAAAACTTCTAAAACTAATATTGGGGAGTTAATGTTAAGATATGGCGGCGGCGGCCACCAAAATGCCGGAACTTGTCAGATTGAGAACGATCGAGCTAGTAAAGTTTTGAAAGAGTTAATTGCCCAGATAGAGCAAAATGGTTAAATTGGCTTAATCTTTTTTGCAGTCAGGACTTGAGTCTTGGATTATTTGAATTTTCAGGACTGAAGTCCTTAGTGCAAACTGGGATTTTCAAGACTGAAGTCCTTAGTGCAAACAGAAGTTTAGTCCTTAAGGTTTTGATCGGGCGGGTTCTGGCCGTTGAGAGTTTCTGAAATCTTGCCTTTGACTGGCGGCAAATGGTCTACCAAACCCATATCAAAAGCGACATCTGGCAACTCATCAGCGTTATATTTTCCTGGCTCAAACAATCGCCCGGGAGTAAAACAAGGCTGTTTCAATTGTACCACTTCCCCAGGGGAAAACATTCCCCTAAACATTTTGCGTTCGAGTCCCATATTTTCCGCTCCTAAAACAACTCTCGCATTAATCTTAGCAATTTTTGAGCTGCAGCTTCCCAATTAAATAAATCCGCCGTCTCTCTAGCTTTTTGAGCTACCTGAAAACGCATCGGGTCTTCAACAATTTTTCGCAACTGTTCGCGAACAGACTGAACATTTGGTTCTGCCCAATGAGGAGCATTTCTGATTTTTAGATACTGAGTATCGTAACACTTTCCTACGGGAATTAGATCGTAAGCAATGGGATAGCAGTTATCAGCATTGGCGTACTCAGTCGGGCCGCCGTACATAGTCATAGCGACGGGTAAACCCGCAGCAAAGGCATCCAAAATCTTAATCGCAAAACCCTCGCCGCGAAAGGGAGCTAAAAAAGCATCGGCTGACAAGTATAAATCGGCCAGTTCTGCTTTATTACAAAATTTAGGGACGATCAGAATTTTTGACTTTAACTTGCCGAATTTTTTTTCGATATTTACGATATGTTCGACTATGACCTCAGGATTTTTGCCGCCATCTTTGATGATTAACTCTACGTTGGATTCATCTTTAAACTCTTCACAAAAAGCTTGAATGGCGAGATCCGTGCCAAATCTATACAAATCAAAAGAATTGGTCATGTGCAGAATATGTTTTACCTCTTTTTGGGTTTTTTGAGGTCGGGGAAAATAGAGTTGCGAGATTAAAGGATTGAAACCTAGAGGCATGACTGATACTTTTGCCGCCGGACATCCAGCTTTTATTAAAACGTTTTTAGAATATTGGCTGACGGCTAATTTGTGTGATGAATTGTTGACAGCATCGTAAATCCAGTAATCATAATCATCAGTGTTTTGGGCGAATTCGTAATTGATAGCAAAAAGTTCTAAATTGAGATGACCCTCGAGCTGTTTTAAAAAATAAGGTTTCCAGTAATGAGACCATTTAAGATGAAATAATTCTGATGGTGCGGTGTTCATCCACTTCTCTAGCAGGTGGTTTTCTTCTGCGGTGGAATTGCGGGTGAGGTGAGAGGCGATTTGTGAGGGTTCGACGGAAATAGGAATTCCCATTTGATCTAAAGTTGTCGCCAGCGATAGGGTAATATCTGCGAAAGAATTAAAGTGTTGAAAGCCAACGTTAAAGTGAACCATGTTTATTAGTCATCAGTCATTAGTCAGTAGTCATCAGTCATTCGTCCGCAGTCAGCAGTCAGCAGTCATTAGTCATCAGTCATTAGGGAAAATTACCAATTCCGAATTACCAATTCCCCATTCCCCATTACCAATTACCAATTATCAATTACCAATTCCCAATTCCCCATTCCCCATTCCCCATTAGCAATGACTAAGAAGCCGATCGCACTAAAATGACTGTACAGTCGCAACCGCGCGCCACAGCTTCCGGAATGTTCCCCTGAATCACCTGCTTCAGCAGCCCTTCGCGGCTCGCTCCCAGGACGATCGCATCGCACTGATCGTTCTGAGCCAAATCAATTAAAGCATCAGAAACCGATGTAGCGCAAACCGAAGTCGCTACGATCGAACAGCTAACCCTGCGCTTGATAAACTCCGCCGCTTGTTTTAATTCCCCGCGATCGGGTTCTGAAACAGAAGGCTGGTGAACCTGACACAATTTAATCTCCGGTACAGCACTCGCAGCCACCAAAGCCGGTAGCAGCCGCAAAGCCGCAGCTTGCTTGTAACCGCCGCGAATTGGCACCAACCAGCGGTGCAAACCCATCAGCGTGTGCAGTCCCAATTCTGGGGCCCGAATGTCTGCATTCGGCGGGGAAAATTCAGTCTCTGGAGTCGCTGGCGAATCGGAGACGATCGGCAATGCAGGATTATCTGCGCCGTCAACTCCTTCGGCATTTAACTGCCATTCTACAGACGCATATTTCCGCCCGCTCAAAGTAGGCGAAAACTCATTTTTCTTGCGGTTTGCTAATATTTTTTCGCTCCATTTAACCAAAATAACCTCGCAGCCTGCTTGCCGAATTACGGTATCTACCACATCGCCAAAAATGCGTCCTGTGGTGGATGTTTCGCCTTGCCATCCCATTAAAATTAAATCGATATGTCGCTCCTTAATAGTCTCTAAAATCGCGTGAGGCACGTCATGAGCTACCCGTATTTGGGTGTGTACCGGCAAGTTCAAATTGCGAATAATTCGTTCGGCTTGTTGCAGCAGGCGGCGGCTTTTGGTCGTCCGCACTGCGGTTTCAGAGGGGGAACTGTTGCGCGGTACTAAGATGATTTGCAGGCATTCTAATTCGTAATTGCGATCGCGCGCGATCGCCGCAGCCAGCCGCAGCAAAGCGGGTGCTGTTTGGGGGTTGGAAAGCGGCACTAATAAGCGGCCGTTTCCGACTTGCGGATCTCTGGTTTGATAGACTACATAGGAAGGTTCTGGATGCGGGCCCTGGGTTGTTTCTCCGCTGAGGCGATCGGATTCAACTCGGATAATGTCGCTGCGGGTAATAATTCCCACCAAACGGCGGCCTTCTACGACGGGCAAGCGGCTGATATTGTAGTTGTTGAGCCTGTACAATACCTCGCTTAAAGTATCGCTTGCTTTGACTGCGATCGGCTGTGGAGTCATAAATTCTTTGAGCAGCGAGTTGCCGGATAAATTGCGCTCGCTGGCATTTGCCAAATCGGTTTGACTGACAATTCCGACTAATTTTCCATCTTCCACTACTGGAAATCCTCGGTGGTGCGATCGCGAAAATGCCTGCATCACTTCATCGAAAGTCAGCAAACTCGAAAGAGTTTCAACTCGGCTCTGCATCACGTCATCTGCGTGCAAGTCGCTCAAAGTATTGCTCGCAGCTTTTGCCTGCGTCAGTTGAATGCCGTTAAACTCCAAAAGGTGAGTGTACAGCGAGCCACTGTCTACTTTTTCCGCGACTAAATAAGCAACTACAGAACAGATCATCAAAGGCAGCACTAATTTGAAATCCGCCGTAATTTCAAAGACAATTACTACCGCAGTAATCGGCGCTCTAGTAACCGCGCAAAAAAACGCTCCCATTCCCGCCAAAGCGTAAGTTACGGGCAAACCGACACCCAATAAATCTGCCTGCACAATGCCCACCATGTGACCGAGTGCAGAACCCATAACTAGAGAAGGGGAGAACAATCCTCCCGGAGCTCCAGAAGCAGCGGAAATAATTGTCAGGAAAAAGTGAGCTACAAAAGCAATTAAACTCGTTATCCCGCTTGCTTCACCCGTCAGCAGAAACTCCCGCAAACCCGTATTGTTGCGGAAAGTTTCTGGAAGAAAAGCTATTACTGAACCGCAGATTATGCCAGCTACAGCCACTCGCACTGGCAAAGCTAATTTGAGCGATCGCCTGTTAAATTGCAAGCTAGCAATAATCCCTTTGCTGAACAAAGCTCCCAGAAATCCCGCTAAAACTCCTAACAGTATGTAGAACGGAATTTCCTGAGCTTCAAAACTGCTGGGGTACTCGCGAAGGTTCAAATTTAAACTATCGCCGCCCAAAAGCTGCGAGACAACTGCACCGATAAATGAAGCGATAATTGCAGGCCCTAAAGTCAATCCCGAAACGTCGTGCAGCAGTTCTTCCACTACAAACAAAACTCCTGCAATGGGAGCATTGAAGCCAGCAGCCAATCCCGCAGCAGCACCGCAAGCAATCAATTGTCGGCGGTAGTCTGGAGAAGTAGGCATCAAGTGACCGATCCAGCCGGCCAAAGATGCTCCTATTTGCACAGTCGGGCCTTGCCTTCCTAAAGTTAAACCGGAACCAACTGCTAAAATAGTGGTCAGCAGTTTGGCGACAGCTACTCGCAAATCTAAGGAAAGATTGACTCCACCGAGAGCAGCTTTGACGTGAGGAATGCCGCTGCCGGCAGTTTCGGGAGCAAAACGTTCTACCAAAAAACCTGTCAGGAACCCACCGAATAAACCGACAGCCGGAAGCAATATCCAAGCTGGAATTATTGTCGAGGTAGCAACTCGCCAACTGCCGAGCCATCCGACTCCTGACTTTAGCAAAACGCCTGCCAGTCCGGCCACTAAGCCGATCAGACAAGCTTCAAAAATAGCGAGGCGTTTCGGTCGTAAAAACAGTTGAGATTTGATGACCCTGGAAGGTTCCCTAAGTTGTTTAGGGATAGTAATGTACGGCATAAATTTGGAGGAACTTTTTAACCGCAGATCCACGCAGATTAACGCAGATTTAGAGAATTAATCTGCGTTAATCTGCGGTTGTTTACCGTATCATTTCCACCAATGTTTTTAAATCGGGGACTTCTAAATCTGGCTTGCCCCTAGCCGGCATTGTTGCCCCAGATCCTGTTTTGTCGTGTCGCCGATTTACCCAAACTGTTGAGATTCCCATTGATGCGGCCGGTACAATGTCGTGATAGATGCTCTGAGCAACGTGCAGGAGTTTGTCAGCAGAAATTCCCATTGTTTCTAGGGCTATTTCAAAGTTGCGAGTTGACGGTTTGTACGATCGCACTTGTTCCGCAGTAATCAACCAGTCGAGTTCAACTTTTAAGTGTTTGGCAGTACCAGCAAACAAGTCATCGTCAATATTGGAAATTACTGCCAGTTTGTATTTCTGCTTGAGTGCTTCCAAGGCTGCAACGGTATCGGGAAATGGTTGCCAATTTTTGACGGAATCAACCAAACAGTTGATTTCTGTTTCTGTCGGTGCATAATTAAGTTTTTGACAGAACTTTTTCATTATTTCTTGCAAAATCTCCCCATATCTTATATAAGGATTATTTGGGTTTTCTAGTTCTGATTCATATTCAGCAAAAAGCTCTAAAATGCCGTCATCGGTGAAATCAATTTCCCGATTTGACAGCAATTGTTTCAAGGCGGACAATATCCCCCTTTCCCAATCTATCAGAGTACCGTAGCAGTCAAAGCTCACAACTTCAAATTGATTTAATTCAAGCATACTTCGCTCCTAGTTTAGGGTTGATATTCAGCAAAAATTTCAATTTTTCCGACAATGTTTTGATTGAATTGAGCCAATTCTTCTGCGGGAATCCAATATTCTTGGTGAATCGAACTGGCCACATTTTGAACTGGATATTTTTTTAAGAATTCTGCCGCAACCCGAAAGCGCGTGACATAGCCGAAATATCCCGATGCTGCATCTCTTGTATTCCAATCTCTCGCGATTTGTATGGCATAGGCTTTGTGAAGTACGGGATAAAAAGTAGGCTGAAAGGATAAGCGTGGCGGAAATGCCAGAAAATCGCTTTCTTTAATCAGTTCCATTTCTTTTTTGCCGACGGCTCGGAACAGCGTTACTGTCTCTTGATCTGAGATATTGATATTTTTAAACCAAGCTTTCCAACCGTCCCAATTGTGCACTATTTTCGCCAATTCAGCGTAACCGGCGGCGCCTGGATGGGAGCCATCGTTTTCGGTAAGTTCTTTTTGCCAAATTTCCGAGTTTTGCAGCGGGGTGCAAACATCTAAATAAGGCACATTTAACTCGTTGCAAACTTGGGAAAACTGTTCAGATAAGTTGGCAATCCGCCTGGTGCGATCGGCATCAATAACTGGCGGTGGCCCTACCATTAATACTGGAAATATTTCTTGGGCTGATCTGAGAATAGAACGAGCATTATCAATGGATTTTTCAACTTCTATGCGAAGTTTTTCGTTTTCTAGGTGAGTGTCGTTGACGCCAAAGGAAAATACTATTCTGCCGTCGCCGTAGTGAGGTAAGCGGCCAGAAATTTCGTTGAACCAACGAGTTTCTATATCGGCACTGGTTTGTCCCCTTATTCCTAAATTGTAGTAGGTAATATCGTGTCCTTGTCCGCAAGCGGCAGCGCAAATCCGTCCTGTCCAACCGAGACATTTGGGATCGCAAGTACCGTTTACAAAAGAATCGCCGATAAAACAAATACGCATAGTATGTGTGTGGATTGGGAATTGGGAATTGGGAATTGGGAATTGGGAATTGCTAATTGCTAATTGCTAATTTCTAGTAAATAACAAATAACAAATGACTTTAATTCTTGCCGATGACAGACAATCCCTCTACAATTACAGACGGTGTGTGGCAAGAACCATTCCACTCGGAGTCTCCTCCCAATTCTACTAATTGTTTGAGGACGCTGTAGACGTTGCCGGCTACCATTGTATCTTTGATTCTGCCGACTATTTGACCTTTTTTGACTCGGTAGCCGAGATCGACGTTAATTGAAAAATCGCCGGAAATTCCGGCACTGCCGCCAAGCATTTGATCGACTACAATTCCGTCGTCTAATTGAGCGATTAAATCGATTAACGAAAGCGAACCTGGTTTAATCAAAATATTGAACAAACTCGGGGTGGGATAGCTGCCTAAACCGGGGCGAAACCCGTTGCCGGTGGTGCCGCTGCCCAAGGCTCGACCTGTGGTGCGATCGGTATAAAATAGCTGCAACACTCCGCTGTTGATAAAGACGATCGCCCGAGTCGGAGTACCTTCGTCGTCAAAAGGACAGCTATAGGGCCCGATATCCGGCTGCTGCGAGAGGGTGACAAGCGGCGATGTCACTTGTTGGCCCAATCGATCGCTCCAAGGCGAAGCGCCTTCGAGTACCTGTTTGCCGTTCAACGCGGCACAGACAGTCCCCCACAGCAAATCGGCTGCTTTGGCTGTAAATAACACCGGCACGCGGCCCGTGGCGGGAGCCACATTATCTTTCGCCCATTCTAAACGCTGCAAAACCCGCTTGGCACTCGTGTTTAAGTCGAGGCTACCGCGTTGGGTTTCGCCTTCCCAAATGTTGAGGAAATCTTCGCCCCGCACTAATTCTGCTGACAAGTAACCGCTGAGGGTGGTGTCGGTGTGACTCGAATCCAAGCCTTTGGTGTTCACCAAGCGGGTGCTCTCGATTTCGCAGTCGAGTTCGGCGGTGCAGAGGCTTTCGGGATAGGCTTCGCGGACGGTCGCGATCGCCTCTTTTCCCCAGTTTACTAGCTGTTCGGCCGGCACCGACACTCCGCGATCGGGATAAACAACTTTCTCACCGGTGCCGAGTTCGATGGTTTCCGGTTCGTTGAGTTGCGAAAGCGCGATCGCCCTGTCCACCAAAATTTGCGGTTCCACGGGCCCGTAGGCCACCGCCAAACCCGGCCGCCCATCCCGCCACAGCCGCAGGGCAATGCCTTCTGCTTGGGCGGTTTCTAGCTGTTTGAGGCGGTTTGCTTCAAAAAAGACCGGCCGCGAGAGCGATTGCGATTCCAATACCTCGGCAGCTTCTGCACCTGCTTTGGTGGCTAATTCTAGCAGTTGTTCTGCTGATTGGTCGTTGGTCATTGTTGTCGGTGGTTGGTAATGGGCGATTCGATTTTCGATTGCCGATTTTCGATTTTCGATTAAAGAATTGGCAATAACTTACTGGATATGGGTTGGGTGCACGGGTTTACATTTAGATTCTTTTGAGAAACTGGTGCAATGCGCCATAACAAGATTCTACGCATTTGTGATTGTTTGCATCTTGCCAATCCCATCAGTCGATTTTAGATTTTAGATTTTAGGTTTTAGATTTACTCCACAGATGAATGTGGGAACTTGAACTATAATCTAAAATTTCGAGCTTTCCACGACAGGAATACGTGGCACGGTATCCGTTTTTGGGTGCGGTCAGAAACCGGCTTTCTTGCTGCGGGTCAGATCTGAAAGCCGAGATTTCTCCTGAAAAAACCAGGTTGCTTAAATCTGATTGAGAATGCTGCCAGATATCAGTTATTGCCAAGCGAGCGACTAAATAGTTAGTTCGTGCAGCAGCCAAAATCCTGCAAAAGATTCCGATTCGGGATTCGACTGAATTGCTAAAAAATGTACTTGTTTTGCTTGCTTTTTCGCGGCTTCAAATCTTTTCGCTTCTCTCTCAGTTGCTGCGTCTCTGAGATTAGCTAAAATCCAGCGATCGTTAGCTCCGGTATCTAATACCAGCCTAGCGGGCGGGCCGCTTTCAAATTTGAGAAAAGCCAACTCTAAACCCGACATCCAACCTGCCAAAGCTGTTGCTCTCGACGAGTAGATAATCAGTCCCGGAATTTGCGTTTCCGGGCCCAAGCCTGTCATCGGCAGCCCGAAAGCTTCGCCAAATCCGATATCCCACTCGGACATTTCGTCAAAAGCGGCGATCGGCAAACTCACAAACGCCCATTTTTCGCCGATTAAAGCATCCGGCAGCGCAACTGGCGTTTCGGGTACAAATTGAACGCTCGGGTTCACAACCTTTTGATAGCCCGGTTCGGCGGGATAAACGTCTTGCATCCGTTCTTCCAGCCACAGGCTGAGGGCGAGGGTGCGGCGGCTGCAGGCGGCGGGAATGTCCAACTCCTCGCAGGCTTTAGTAATCATGTTCCCCATTTGGCGGCGGAAAAAGCGGATTTTTTCGGGTCGTTTCGGTGCTGCGGCGATCGCCTCTTTAATTGCACCCGCCAGCCACAGGGAATTTACGGTAGAACTGGAGCAGAATTGCGAGTAGCGAAACAGAGATTCGGCCTTGTCGCCTACCTTCAGCGGGCTTTCGCAGATCAACACTTCCCATTTTTTTTTCTCTCGCTCGTCTATGATTGGACGGCTGTAAAAGTCGAGTTCCCAAATAGTAGCCATGCCGCGCTGTTAAAAATTAATCCTTTCTCATGTTACCGGACAGCGGGCAAGTTTCTGATTCTGACAATATAAGGCTGATTTTCAATCGCGGGCGATCGCACTTTCCCAAAGATTGCCACTTTCCCTTGCAGCTTCCCGTGTAATTTTTGGTAGCAGTGTACAACCGGAAGCATTAGCAACTCCTCGGAGAACTGTCGCGGAGCAATCTCAACACGCGATCGTTTGTTAAACTTGTGCAAGCCAGGGAAAACAAACAGTATAGCTTGATTCCATGAGACAAATCATTCTCGAAAAGATTGTTTCAACCTTACAACCTTTAGATTTTGTTCTCGCTTTGTGGCAAGGAGGTTCAGCAGCCCACGGATACACCGACGAGTGGTCAGACCTCGATATTGCGGTTGTGGTTGAAGATAACTGCGTGGAAAAAACATTTGATATTGTGGAAAAAGCCCTCGCCGAAATTGGCGAAATCCAACTCAAATATCGAGTTCCCGAACCCGCTTGGCACGGTCAGTCGCAGTGCTTCTGGCGGCTCAAACAAACCCCGCCGTTTTTGCTAATTGATTTTGCCGTTTTCCGGCGCAGCAGCCGCAACGATTTTCTGGAAATAGAGAGACACGGACAAGTCCCGATCGCCTTTGACAAAGTTAATCTAATTGTACCGCCTCTTTTGGATAAAAACCAGCATTTATCCCAAATGCAAACCCGATTCAACGAGATTAAAATCCTTTTTGATTTGCTGCAACCTCTGGTAAAAAAAGAGATTTATCGCGGACATTTAGTAGATGCGATCGGCAACTATCACAACTGGACGCTTCTACCCTTAGTCGAACTGCTGGGCATGATTTACCGTCCGCACAGATACGACTTTGAACTCAAATATTTCAGCCGAGATTTTCCGCCCGAAATAGTCGATCGCATCGCACCGCTTTTCTGCATTGCCAACCTTGAAGATTTGGCAGCAAAACAGCGAATAGCTGAAGCTTTTTTTGCAGAAAGTTTACCGCTTGCAGAAGCTAATTTTTACTTTGATAACACCCTAACCCTACCGCAATAGGCTCCAGGTTTCGTACCGAAAGCGATTAATATAGTAGCATCAACCTTAAAGAGTAACATCTCGTGACAAAACTCAGCGTCAACATCAACAGAATCGCCCTCCTCAGAAACTCTCGAAACATCGGCATCCCCAGCGTTACGGAAGCCGCAAAAACAGTAATTGCTGCCGGAGCTCACGGCGTTACAGTCCATCCCCGCCCCGACGAAAGGCACATCAAAGCTACCGATGTTTACGAATTAGCCAAAATGCTAACTGTCGAGTTCAACATCGAAGGAAATCCGTTTCAGCCGCCATTTATGGATATAGTTTGCGACGTAAAACCGGCTCAGTGTACCTTAGTCCCGGATGCTCCAGACGTGCTAACATCCGATAGCGGTTGGAATATTCCCGAAAATCGCGATCGGCTCTTACCAATTATTGAAAAACTCAAAAACAACGGCATCAGAGTCAGCCTGTTTATGGACGCAGATCCTGCTATCATGCCGCTAGCAAAAGAAGTGGGAGCAGACAGAGTAGAATTGTACACGGAACCCTACGCAACTGCTTTTCGCGAAGGTAAAGTAGAATCTGTTTTTCAACAATATTTCTTAGCAGCTCAAGCCGCTCAATCAGCAGGTTTGGGAGTGAATGCCGGACATGATTTAAATTTGCAAAACTTAGCTAAATTTTGCTCTATTCCTGATATACTCGAAGTATCAATTGGTCATGCTTTAATTGCTGAAGCGCTAGAAATGGGGTTGTCCAACACAGTACAAGCTTACCTGAAAATCCTCGCAGGTTCGTAGTACAGATTAACCTCGTGGGGGAGGGCGGGTAAGTGCCCCGGTAAACTCGTTTGTATCAGAGGTACTAACCGGCACCCGCCATTACAAGTGGTAAGGTGCGCACTGCGCACCTTACAGGTAGAGTGTGTGCGTCCAGGACTGATAATTAGTCGATCGTCAAAAACTAAGTAAGACTAGGGGCTGTTACCCCGTGGGGGGTGCTAGCCGTTTTCTAGTAGTAAGGCAGAGCCAGAATCCAAAACACCGCGTTTTTTGGGTGGGGGAATTTTTTAAGCAAGATCCTCCGAAACAGCTTGAATTTTCCTCGACCAAATTACTAATATTCTCTAATGATATTATGTGTAGGGAGTATGATTGAAATGTCCCGAAAAACTGAGGCTACTACTTAGCTCCCGAACTGCCAATCTGCTACCATCAGTTTTTGTGCAAGTACGAGATATTTACGTGTATCCTCTATGCTGCTGTAGCCTCTGTGCGATCGCCAGATTAGATCCGGTGAAAACAGGCAAACACAAGTAACCATATACAACTCCTTACCCCCCTCGGAAGTGCGACATGAAAAAACTAATTTTACTGACTGGAATGCTACTGATGATGACGGCAAAATCAGTATTTGCCAGCCCAGTAGCCCCAAAATTTGAACCGAGCGAGCTGATGGCTGCCTCGGAAATTACAGAAACCATTAACAAAGCCCCTACATCTGCCGCAGTTCCAAAGCTCGAACCCATCGAGCGAATGTCAACCTCGGAAATTCGAGAAACCATCAACCAACCCACCACCTATATTTTTGAAGGCGTCAAAGGGCGAGAACTCACTCTCTCGCTGTGGGCGGGACAACTGAAAGCCGAACTTTACAGTCCCAATGGTGAAAATATGGGGGTTATTGAAAAAGCAGACAATCAATGGATTGGTCAGTTGCCAGAGTCCGGCATCTACCGCGTGCGAGTTATCCCGAAAGGTGAAACCAGCAGCTTTGTACTCGGACGCGACTTTAACGCCAAGTGGACTTATAGACCAGATCGCGCAATTCCCATAGCATTCAGGGAAAAAGAAGCCACAATTAAACTCAAAATGTCCGGCTACCAAATCCAGCCCATCACGGTTCAAGGCAAGCAGGGACAGACAATTAGGGTGACAGCTAGCAACAAAAATCTAGATCTGGCGATCGAATCTCCGTCGGGACAACTCCTGGATCAAGGCGAAGGTCAAACTTTTGCTCAACTACCGGAATCCGGCACTTACCGGGTGATCGTAGTTGCCAAGAGGCCGGTCAAGCCCTCCATCAGAGTTTCTGTGCAATAGCAAAGATCGCACAAATACTTTCGGGCGATCGAATTTGCGCCCCCCAAGCAGAAAAGCTCGCCCGATCGGCGAGCTGTTTTTTTGCCTAAAATCAACCTTGGATCAGCGCTTCAAAACGTTCTTGTTTCCAAATGCAGCTTAAATCCGAGTCAGCTAAAGCTAGCTCTCGGTATAAATTAGGGATAAACTCCACAGCCCGCTGCAAATTGTCAAGGGCCAAATCAGCAAATCCCAGTAGCGCATAACAACAAGCTTTATTGTAAAAAGCATTAGCAAAATCAGGATTTATTTCTAAAGCAATTTCGTAGCAAGCAATCGCCTCCGAGTAGCAGCCTTTTCGCGCCAATTCCACACCGCAGTTATACCAAATTAAATAATCTTCAAAGGGAGACTCAGATGTGGGAGTGAACTTGGCATTTGTCTGATTTAAACCTACTAATTTCCCCAAAGCAACTCTCCGTTCGCCCACAGCTTCGGCTCTGCCGGGTTTCAGAGCGAGCGACCGGCTAAAACTAGCCACTGCTTGTTTGTAAAGTCCCATTGAGTTGGCCGCTAGACCGCGATTGTACCAAGCCTTCGCATCGTCAGGGTTAAACTCGATCGCCCTGTCAAAACTGTTGAGCGCCTGATAGTAAAGCTTGAGTTCCAACAGAGCATTACCTCGGTTGTACCACGCCCAAGCAGCCTCCGGGTATAATTTTAAAGAGCGATCGAAACTCAGAACCGCCTTATCGTAAAGCCCCATATCAATCAGCGTCAGTCCCCGGTTGTGCCAAATACTAGCTGCGCAGGGATTGAACTCCAGAGCCCTGTCAAAACTGTTGAGAGCCTCCAACCAGCGGCCCAACTTTCCTAAAGCAATAGCCCGGTTGTGCCAGCCAAAGCTCGCATTCGGCTCCACTACCAAAGCCTCATCAAAACTTTTCAAGGCCTCTAAGTGCCGTTCTAAGTTCCCCAAAGCCATACCTCGCCCAAACCAAGCCTTATAATGATCCGATTGCAACTTCACAGCTCTGTTAAAGTTGACCAGAGCACCATCATTATCGTTAGCTTCGAGGTGGCGCGAACCCAGATGGTAATACCAAGCGGCTTCCAAGTTTTGAATTAAGTTCATAATACTTCGCATCTATCTTAAGACTGATTTTATATGAAACAATACCGGGATTTAAACGGTAATTCCACTAAAAATCTGAAATTTTTGATACAAGGCGATCGCCCGTACACACTGCTAGTAACAACCTCAACCATTGATCCTCCAAAATAACTATTTTCCTCTCGTAAAATGCTCTTTCTGCTAACCGCACTCATCGTTTTTGAGAGCTGCTGCGAATCTTAAATCTGCGTGCATCAGGCAACTATTACCGCATCCCGAATTAAGTTTGCAGTCACACAAAGAGTGCTGGAGCGCCCAAAGTCCAACTGCAAATCTCATAACCCTTATAGCTCCTACTTCTGCTTGCCCAATTCAAGCAACCACAACCGCTGTTTTAGCATTCTCGCTCAACAGCAATCTGCCAGCAGCATCAATACTAAAATCCTTCCCCAGCACAAAACCCTTGCCCATCAACCGCTGGCAAACAACCAGCGCCGTAATCCGGCGAATTTCTTCCATCACGTCAGCAGGAATCAAATAACTCAAACTCCAGATCACCGACTCGCAGTCAGACCAAATCAAACGCTCAATACTGACAATCATCAAAGCAGCTACACTGTCAACAGACAGCCGCCCTCTGAGATCGGCAATCAAATCTTTACCAATTAAGCTATTGCGAGTCATCATCGCTCTAGCCATCTTTCCAATTTCTTGTTCGAGTTCTAAATGATTCATGCTTGGCACTGGCTTTGATGTTTTTAAAGCACTACTAAGAGTAAAAACAGTAGACGCTACCAGGCTCTGCCCTAGCGTAGCTGACGCAGGCTCTACCGCAACTCCTTTTAACAAAGTATACCTAAAGAAAGATCCAAAATGTATCTAAAGGCAGATATCAAAATATATTTTTTTTGGCAAAAATAGGTGAACCAATTCCCACAAGCGTTTTTACGACGAGCAGCGAATTGAGTATTTGTGCTCGCTCAGGCCCCGAGTAAAGTCAATCGATTTTAGATTTTAGATTTTAGATTTTAGATTGAAGAATTGGAGAAAGCGACCTCACGGATGAATCCGGGGGGTTGTACCCGGGCTGCTTTCGACCGAAGATTGGTAAATTCGATACATACTTAATAAAGTAGTTACTTCGGAGAAAAAAATAATGGCTGCAAACCAGCCAGACATCGATATTGCCCCCTTTATCGACTACGGCCTGATCGACCCCACCGCTACGCCAGAGCAAGTAGAACACTGTTGCCAACAAGCAGAGAGATTTGGCTTTGTCACAGTTTGCGTGTATCCCGCCTACGTCAGACAAGCAGTTGAGCTGCTGCACGGCAAACGTCCCAAAGTCTGTACAGTTATAGGTTTTCCCACCGGTGCTTCGACTTCAACTGTGAAACTTTACGAAGCTCTAGAAGCTGCAGATAATGGAGCCGTAGAGTTAGATGTCTCCGTTAACTTAGGATTGTTGAAAGCTGGAAGAATCGACGAATTCCACCGGGAATTAGCCCAAATTTGCGAAGAAACTAATCTCACCATCAAAGCAATTATCGAAAGTTCTCTCCTTTCGGATGCCGAAAAACAATTAGCGGCTGAGATTTGCATGGAAGCTGGTGTGGCTTACATCAAAACCAACACTGGCTTTTTTGGCCCGGCGAAAGTTGACGATGTGCGACTCCTGAAGGAAGTTACTAAGGGCAGGATCGGGATTAAAGCGGCCGGCGGAATTCGCACTCACGAACAAGCTCTAGATTTGGTAGTAGCTGGGGCAACTCGTTTGGGGACTTCTCGTGGCCCGGAATTACTCCGCCAGCGCGATAATTTAGATAAAAGTCATTAGACAGTTGACAGTTGACAGTGGGCAATTGTCATTAGTCATTAACTGGTTCCAAGGCTCTGCCTGGGAATCCATATTTAGAGGCTCTGCCTCGGCTGGGATTAGGAGGCAGAGCCTCTGGATCTGCGTTACCAGGCAGAGCCTGGTAACGAGTAGCTAATAAAAGTTCTGCGTCGCGGACTGTTTTTGCTACTGTCCTTCTAAATCTAAAATCTAAAATCTAAAATCTAAAATCGAGTGACTCGAACTTACAAAGCAACTGGAATCAATCTTAAGAGTGCGCCCATCGGCGAATCAGATCGAGTGCTGACAATTTTGACGCGGGAATTCGGCTTAATTCGAGCCGTAGCACCGGGTGTTCGCAAACAACGATCGACTATCGGCGGTAGAAGCGAATTATTTGTCGTCAACGAATTGCTAATTGCCAAAGGCCGATCGCTCGACAAAATTACCCAAGCCGACACGGTACAATCCTATCCGGGTTTGAGCCGCAACCTCGGGAAACTCGCAGCCGCGCAATATCTGGCCGAATTGGCGATCGCCACGGCCCTTTCCGACGAGCCCCAAGAAGAACTCTTTTGGTTGTTGGGCGAACATTTGAGCCGTTTGGAGCGTTTGTCCGATCGCACAGAAATCGAATCCGCCGCCGTGCTTGTCGCCCACCTCAGCCACGGCATTTTTCACCTGCTAGCCTTAGCAGGCGTCGCGCCCCAAGTCCAAGTCTGCTGCGCCACCAGACGCCCCCTGATCCCAAATTTCAGCGATCCGAACTGGCAAACCGGGTTTAGTATACCCTCTGGGGGAACCTTCAGCTTGTCCGAGCTAGCTAACCTAGAGGCAGAACTCTCTTCCGAAATCGGTAGCTTGTACAAATCCGCCTCCCGTTCCCGGCAAACTAATGGCAGCAAACACTTGACAAATTTCGAGATTAATGCTAAGGAATTAGCAGCGCTGCAACAGTTGGCTAGTGCAGAACTAGGAGAGGGGATTGCCGATCGAACACCTTGGGTATCAGTAGAAAATATTTTGCGACAATATGCCCAGTATCATTTAGGTTGCACGATTCGTTCGGGAAGCTCGATCGACACCTACCTAGAGAGTTTTGAGTTTTAAATTTTGAGTGTGGATTTAAATAGGTGAAGGGGCGATCGTACATCGCACCTCCAGCCGGGGGGATACCCGAACCTGTAGGCAATTTCAGGTAAATTCTCAAGGTTGTTGCGACATCAGATAATAGATAGAGATAAAGTTACGAGATTATTAATAAACTTAGGGGTTAACACCTCAAATTCAAATTCCCATTCCCCCAACCTCAACCACCCCAGGCCATCCACCCCAAATTCTATGATGCGACTGTCCGATTCTGATTTGACAATATCTGTTTTAGCCGTAACCCACCACAAGATGGAAGAACGAGAAAATTTTCCAGAGTTTGACTCTTATCCCGTCTCCGCCGATCGACAATGGAGCAACGTCCCAGACCCAGAAATGGATAAATACCCCACAACTCCAGAAACAGACTGGAACAACGGCAAAAGCCAAGAAACCGAAGCAATCCCCCCGGTTCCCACACCAGAGCCAGCAGCAGAAGTCTCGGAAGCAGTAGCCGAAACTCCCGAAAAAGAAACAGGATTTCTGCCAGTGCTCAAAAACCCAAATTTTCTAGCACTGTGGAGCGGGCAAGTTTTCTCTCAACTAGCAGATAAAGTTTATCTCGTACTGACGATCGCCCTAGTGGCCAGCCGCTTTCAAGCGCCAGATCAAACCATCAGCAGGTGGGTATCGGCAATCATGATCGCCTTTACCATTCCCGCAGTGCTGTTCGGGGCTGCCGCGGGCGTGTATGTCGATCGGTGGTCGAAAAAAGCAGTGCTCGTAGCCACAAACCTGCTGCGGGGAGGCTTCGTTTTAACATTGCCCCTGCTGCTGTGGATCTCTGACGGGTGGGAACTCGGTCAACTGCCGCTCGGATTCTGCTTGCTGCTGCTAGTGACATTCCTAGTCTCGACCCTAACTCAATTTTTCGCCCCAGCAGAACAGTCAGTGATTCCCCTAATTGTGGAACGCCGCCACCTGCTATCGGCAAACTCCCTCTACACCACAACCATGATGGGTTCGGTGATTATTGGCTTCGCAGTCGGAGAACCCTTACTAGCTTTAGCCGACACCCTATTTTCCAACCTCGGCGGCGGACTCGGCATCGGCAAAGAATTAGTAGTAGGCGGAAGTTACGCCTTCGCCGGAGTGCTGTTGCTGTCGATGAAAACAGGCGAAAAAAACGAAGTCGAACACGAACCGCCGCACCCCCTAGCAGATTTGCGAGACGGCCTGCGTTACATCAACGATCAACCGAAAGTCCGCAATGCTTTAATTCAACTAATTATTCTATTTTCCATTTTTGCAGCCTTGGCAGTTCTAGCAGTTCGGCTGGCAGAAATCCTCCCCGGTATGAAAGCGTCGCAATTTGGCTTTTTGCTGGCGGCAGTGGGCGTTGGCATGGCTGCTGGGGCGGCGACAGTCGGCTATCTCGGCCACAAATTTTCTCACTCCCAACTGAGTTTAATCGGATCGATCGGCATGGCACTTGCTCTGATGGGTCTTTCTGCATTTACACAGCATTTGTGGATCTCGGTGCTGTTCATTACCTTGTTGGGTTTATTTGCCTCATTGGTGGGAGTGCCCATGCAGACTACAATTCAAGCAGAAACCCCAGAAGAAATGCGGGGAAAAGTCTTCGGCCTGCAAAACAATGCCACTAATATCGCTTTGAGTTTACCATTGGGTTTGGCCGGGGTAGCAGAAACATTTCTGGGTTTGCCGACAGTATTTTTGGCTTTAGCAGGATTAGCGATCGCTGGGGGTGTCTTAACCTGGTATATTTCCCGTAGCACTAATAGCAAAGTCGATCGAATCTAAAAAATAACAAACTCTGATTTACTGGAATGCACATCGCTTGGCTAGGAAAAAAATCACCTTTTTGCGGTAACGTCACTTACTCCAGGGAAGTCACCAACGCACTATTAGACCGGGGATACCAGGTCAGTTTCCTGCACTTTGCCCAAGAAGCGGGCCCGCTGGACAGGAACAATACAGCGTGGAGTATGGCAAATGGTTCGTGGGGAAAGGGAATTGCTCAAACCTCATATACCAATTCGCTTTCGCCCGCTAGTTGCAACGAAGTCTCTTTACCCTGTCACTACAAATCGCAAATTTATACGATTCCCACTCTCAAATCCCGCACAGTGCTGATGAAATCTCTGCGGCGGCTGAAACCCGATGTTGTTCACGCTTCCCTGACGCTTTCGCCTCTAGACTTTTTGCTGCCGGAAATTTGTCAAGAATTGAATTTGCCTTTGGTAGCGACTTTTCACCCGCCGTTCGATCGCAAATTGCGGAATTTGACATCGGGAACCCAACACCTGATGTATCAACTGTACGCTCCGTTTTTGGCTCACTACGACTCGACGATCGTATTTTCTTACATTCAGCGAGATATTTTGGTGCGCTTGGGAGTGCCGGAAGAACGGGTAGCCGTGATTCCCAACGGAGTAGACGCGGTTAAGTATTCGCCCGGGCCTTCGGGGTTGAAGTCGCAATTAAAGGCCGATCGAATTTTTGTTTACCAAGGCCGCATTGCCCAGGAGAAAAATGTCGAGGCTTTGCTCAAGGCATGGAAACAGTGCAATTTTGGCCCTGGGAACGTATTGGCGATCGTAGGCGACGGGCCCCTAGCAGCCTCGCTGCAACTGTTTTACGGCGAAGATGATGGCATTGTGTGGCTCGGATTTGTTGCCGAGGAGGAACGCCGGATCGAAATTCTGCGGGGTGCAGACGTATTTATTTTGCCTTCTTTGGTGGAGGGACTGTCGCTGTCGCTGCTGGAAGCGATGGCCTGCGGTTTAGCTTGTTTGGCAACCGATGCCGGTGCTGACGGCGAGGCCTTGGAGGAAGGCGCGGGGATAGTTTTGAACACTCAGCGGGTACGGAGTCAGTTGCAAACCTTGCTGCCGCTGTTTTGCGACCATCCTGAGTTGGGAATGCTGCTCGGTCAAAAAGCACGCCAACGAGCGATGGAGCGATACACTCTCAGTCAGAATATTACTGAGTTGGAAAAGCTGTATGCAGAGGTTTTGCAAAAGCAGCGCGTACTAATTCGCGGTTTAGCATAATTCAGCAGGAAGAAGGAACTCCGAACCCGTTGAAATTAATCCGTGTATCCGTGTCAAAATCCGTGTCGTGCCTTCCTTCTTCCTTTGCAAATGACTTACAAAAATCCCGCTCCTACAGTTGATATTATCATCGAATTAGCCGATCGCCCGCACCGCCCGATCATACTCATCGAACGCCGCAATATTCCCTACGGCTGGGCAATTCCCGGCGGCTTTGTCGATTACGGGGAAGCGGTAGAAACGGCGGCAAAACGCGAAGCTTTAGAAGAAACCAGCTTGAATGTAGAATTAATTGAGCAATTTTACGTTTATTCCGACCCCAATCGCGACGCCCGCGAACACACTATCAGTATTGTATTCTTGGCTTCTGCAACGGGCGAACCTCAAGCCGCCGACGATGCTAAAAATTTACAGATTTTTGAATCTTGGCAGATTCCCCAGCAATTATGTTTCGATCACGATCGCATTTTGCGCGATTATTGGCGTTACCGTCATTATGGATTGCGCCCGCGTTTGTAGGAGGGGAGTTTTTGTTTCTTTGTTCATTTCACATCTTGCACTAATGTCAGGAACAGGCAAGATGCCTGTTCCACAAAAAAATTCAATCTTCTTGCACTAATGTCAGGAACAGGCAAGATGCCTGTTCCACAAAAAAATTCAATCTTCTTGTGGAACGGGCTTCTAGCCCGTTCTTGAGAATGGTGTAACATCTAAATTCATTAAACTAAATTCTATGGCAAGCTTGACAATATTAGGCGGAGGTGCTTGGGGTTCGGCCTTGGCCAATCTGGGAGGCAAAAAAGCCGATCGAGTTAATTTGTGGTCGCGCCGCACTTCTGTTAATCTAAAATCAGTTATAACAGGTGCGGATGTTGTCGTTTCGGCAGTTTCGATGAAAGGAGTTGGAGAAACAGTCGATCGACTTTTGGATTTAGAGTTAAGTCCCAGTACAATTATAGTTACTGTCACCAAAGGTTTAGACCCTGCGAGCACGCGCACTCCGTCTCAAATTTGGCAAAATGCCTTTCCTAACAATTCAATTGTGGTACTTTCGGGCCCCAATCTTTCCGAGGAAATTCAGCAGGGATTGCCGGCTGCAACGGTAGCGGCGAGTTCGGATTTAGCGGCGGCCAAGCAAGTGCAAAATATTTACAGTTCCGATATTTTTCGGGTTTATGTGAATGAAGACCCGCTGGGGACTGAGTTAGGTGGAACTTTGAAGAATGTATTTGCGATCGCCGCTGGTGTTTGCGACGGTTTACAATTAGGAACTAATGCTAAATCTGCTTTGCTGACTCGCGCTTTACCGGAAATGATTCGGGTGGGAGTTCGTTTGGGAGCTCGCGCAGAAACTTTTTACGGTTTGTCTGGTTTGGGAGATTTGCTCGCTACTTGCAACAGTCCTTTATCGCGCAATTATCGGGTTGGTTTCGGATTGGCGGAAGGCAAATCTTTAGAGCAAATTTTGCAGGAATTGCAGAGCACTGCTGAGGGAGTCAATACTACTAATGTGTTGATTGATTTAGCGAATCGACGCGAAATAGAAGTCCCAGTTTCCAGTCAAGTTTATCGCTTATTAAATGGTGAAATTAGTCCAGAACAAGCCGTTTTATCGCTGATGGAACGCGCTTTGAAACCGGAGATTTTATAACCTGTGCGACTAAATAGGTAGGGACTTAAGCAAAGCCTAAGTCCCTACCCGTCCTTCAAATTAAAATGATTGAGATCGCGAGTTGCTAGTTATGAATTAAGAGTTGTAAGCGGGATTGTTCTAGCGGTCAGACAGATGTTTCAATCGCTCGGTAGATAAAGAATTTAAGGAATTGAAGATGAGTTGTGAATCCCAAACTATTTAACTCATAACTTCCCAGCGAGTTGCACCAGCTTTACATCTTGCCTTTCTGCATTACCTCTTGAAGGTGCTGCCGAATTTCCTGCGCGTGTTCCATGTCAGCTTGCTGCAATTTGTGAAACAGCTCGGCACAAGGCGCAGAACCCATTTCCTGAGCATCTTTCATGTAAGTTTCGTAGGCTTTCAAAGCTTCCGACTTGTTTTGCAAAACTGTTAACAAATCATACTCGAGGTTGCTGATGACTTTACTACCGTTAGTGTTCATAAACTGACCCTCTACTAGGATTTGTTCCAAGTTTGACCGATTTGGGGATGACTGTTCATCTGTCTAAAAGGGTAGATAATTTTTACTTTCCGCCGTAATAAAACGCAACTTCTTTATCTTTCAGCGGTGCGAAGTCAGCAGCAACTAGCATTTTATCGAGCTCGTTTTGAGGCAGATGTTTGACACCGATTCTGACAATGCGCGATCGCATGGTATTCGACACGCCACTGCGCTGTCTCCCGGCTTCTAATCCCATCACTTGCTCGTAAAGGTCTAATTTTGCCTTGGGAATCGGAGTACCGTCAAAGTCGATTCCAGAGGCGATCGCAACATCGATCGCATCTGCACCAGTTGTAGATTTAGCCGCTGAGTTTGTTTCTGAAGACATTGTGCTATTAGATCGAAGTTTGTGGTGGAAGCATTTTATCAGAGAACTCTTTACTTTGGTCAAATTTGTCAATATTAATTAGGACTTACGCATCGGGGCCCAGAAACCGGGTTTTTTTACGAAAAGACGCGTTGCAGCCCCCACCCAAGGTAAAAAACCCGGTTTCTTTGTCGGGGTGCGATCGCGAACTGTTAATGTTGTGCGTTTACCCAAATATTTGACCTTGGTATGAATATTTAGCATTTGCCCGGAAGTCCGCCGGGGGTTTTAAACCCTGGGGGAGTTTCGGACTGACGAACTAACAGAGTGGCGGACTTAACTACAGCGAAAACAAGTGACCAGCTTCCTTCAAATCGACATTTCCGCCGCTGACAATCACACCCATCCTCGCATTTTTAGCCTGCACAACACCTGACAACAAAGCCGCCGCCGCTAACACTCCTGTCGGTTCAACAACTATCTTCATGCGTTCCCACATAAAAAACATTGTGCTGCGAATTGCCTCTTCTGAAACTGTTGCCATATTATCAACATAATGCAGCACCAAAGGAAAGGTTAATTTCCCCAAAGATGGCGTGCGCGCGCCGTCAGCAATCGTATCCGGGTTAGTAACAGTTTGCAGCGTTTTTGTGCGGAACGATCGCGCTGCATCGTCTGCTTGTTCCGGTTCTACTCCTATTACTTTACATTTCGGCGATAATGTTTTAGCCGCGATCGCGCATCCCGATAGCAAACCGCCGCCGCCACAGCAAACCAGCAGCAAATCCAACTCCCCAACTTCTGCGATTAATTCCAGCGCCGCCGTACCTTGTCCCGCAATCACCCGCGCATCGTCATAAGGAGGAATTATTGTCAAGTGTCGCTCCTCGGCAATTTTGGCGGTGAGCTCTTCCCGGGAAACTTGAGTTCGATCGTACAAAATAATTTCCGCACCGTAGCCGCGAGTCGCCTCTTGCTTGACTTTTGGCGCGTCTGCCGGCATCACCACAGTAGCAGGAATTCCCAACAACTGTCCCGCTAGGGCGATCGCCTGCGCGTGATTTCCCGAAGAAAAAGTCAGCACTCCCCGCTGTTTTTCGGCTTCAGATAGCTGCATCAAAGCATTGCAAGCACCTCGAAATTTAAACGAACCCGTCCGCTGAAAGTTTTCGCACTTGAAAAATACCTGAGAATTCGTCTGTTTGTTGAAAGTTTCCGAAGTCAGCAACGGTGTCTTGAAAGCTTTGCCATGCAAGCGCTTTGCCGCCGCCTCCACATCGGCGAAACAGACTGGCAAGGGATTTTGGGCACAGAAATCGGCACTCATAGATTTTAGATGGGGACGATCGAGGACTCTATTTGTAGGGTGCGCATTGCCCGCTTCACTCCTACCATTAAATCATAAGTTTTTATTATAAAATTATTAAAAATTCTTATCATTAGCTGTGGCGCTTAATTGTTCAAAAAGCTTTAGACTAAAATCAAACTTATTGCAACTTACTATCAAAAAGTAAAGTTGCGTTTGTACTGCCATAGGAGAGCGATTAATGAATGTAAAGTTAAAAGTGCTAGCAGGTGCTAGCGCGGGATTCCTGCTGCTAGCGGGTTTGACGGCGAATGCAGTTGGAATCGGAAAGAGGCCGATCGCCCAGACAACCCCGAAGGGCGATCGAGATTTGAGAGCACAAGCTCCTATAAATCGCATTAGAATCGTATTTGCCAACCGCAGAGATGCTACAGATTTGCAAAATAAAGCCAATCAAGTAGCGCAAATACTTTCCAAACAAATCGGAATGCCCGTAGAAGCAGTCATCGGCGACGAAACCGCCGCTGTAGAAGCTTTGAGAGCCGACAGAGCAGATGTGGCATTTGTAGCAGGCCGCGCGGCATTAAAAGCAGAACAATTAGCCAAAGCGCGGATGTATTTAGCCGAAGTTCGCAGCGATTATTCCGGCGGAAATACCTACGATTCAGTGTTTGTCGTGCGCCAAGACAGTCCCCTACGCCCTAAAGGTTCGGCAAAGCAAACTCTCGAACAATTAAAAGGCAAAAAAATGGCTTTTACCTCTCGAACTTCCGGTTCGGGATTTATTTTCCCAGTTGGAGAATTGGTCGGTCAAGGATTAGTTTCAGGGCCGGATAGGCTAGAAACGTTCTTCGGAAATGTCACCTACGGCGACGGTTACAGCAGCGCTTTGCAAGCAGTTTTAAAAGGTCAAGCAGAAGTCGCAACCGTCTCGGAATACGCTTTGCTGCCGCCTTGGATCACAGCAGCAGAAGGCAAGCAGTTGCGAGTGCTGCAAAAAGTCTCCGGAGTTCCAGCCCACGGAATTGTGATAGACGATAGCGTTCCTGCACCCATGCGGGAAAAGCTGGTTAATGCTTTCATGAAAATGAACGAACCTGCAAACAATCAATTGTTCCGCAGTTTGTACAATTCCCAGCGCTTGGTGAAAGTCGATCACACCAGCCATTTAGCAACGTTGCGCCAAGCTTTGCAGCGCGCCAAACTCGAACCGTAATCTGATAGCAATTCTACAAATTACAGTTACGTATAGATTGCACCAAAAATTCGTAGGGACACGGCACTACCGTGTCCCTACCGCAATATAAATCTCCAACCAGCCATCTGGTTCATTAAATTAATTACAAGCAAATTTTTTAATAAATATTCGCCATGACTATCGAATGCAACCAATTACAAACAGCTTATTCACCATCGCTAAATCGCCCGATTTTGAATGGAATTGATTGCCAAATTAAACAAGGCGAATTTGTGGCGCTGCTGGGTTTGAACGGTGCGGGAAAATCCACGCTTTTGCGTTCTTTTGTCGGGTTAATTCCCGTCAAAACCGGAGAAATTCGGATTAACGATACACTCATCACTCCGCGCACGCTGAGGCGAATTCGGCGCGATATCGGCTTAATTTTTCAAGGCGGCGGGTTGGTAAAACAGCTACCCGCGATCGACAACGTGCTGTGCGGTTGCTTGGGAGGTTTGAATACTTGGGAGACGCTGTGGGGTTTTCCGAAAAAACAGCGCGATCGAGCTTTTGAATTGCTGGCAAATTTCGGACTCAAAGACCTAGCCTATCAAAAAACCGGACAGCTCAGCGGCGGACAGCAGCAAAAAGTCGCAATCGCGCGCGCTTTAATCCAATCTCCTCAAATTTTATTAGCTGACGAACCCACTGCCGGATTAGACGTAATCGCAGCCCAGCAAGTAATCGAAATCCTCGCTCAACTGCACCGAGAACAAGGAATGACAGTAGTTGTAGTATTGCACGATTTAGGAATGGCCAGCACTTATCCAGAAAGGGCGATCGTCCTCGATGCCGGTCAGATAGTTTATGATGGCAAATGCCACAACCTGTCCGACAAATTTAGCAAATTAACACCTCCCAAAGTAGAAGTGTGAACTCCTCTCTTCTCCACTCTTCCTCTGTGCCCTCTGCGCCCTCTGCGGTTCATTAAAAAAAGCCCCTTCACCAAACAAAAAAAATCGCTGTACCTAAATCTCAAAATAAACGCAGATGACCGAAAAAAAATTAGATAATTTCTCAAAAAACTACGGCTGGATCAAAAATCTGGGTATAGCAGCCGGCTTAATTGTAATTTACGGTTGGGCCCTGCGAGGACTAGAAATTGATGCAACAACCCTGGCCGGCAGTTGGCCTTACATGACCGATTTTATCTCGCGCTTGTGGCCGCCGAATCTCGAAATTATTGATGTAGCAATTAAAGCTTTGATCGAGACAATTCAAATGTCGCTTTGGGGAACGACAATCGGGGCAGTTATTTCCGTGCCAGTTGCTATTTGCAGCGCCCACAACATAGCACCAAGGTGGCTGCAATGGCTGGCAAATTTGGTGCAAAATGCGGTGCGTTCTGTTCCTTCAATTGTGCTGGGATTGCTGTTTGTATCGGCGACGGGTTTGGGCGCGCCGGCAGGTACTTTAGCCCTGGCAATTTATACGATCGGCTATCTGGCTAAATTTTATCAGGAGGCGATCGAATCAGTAGAAGCGCGATCGGTCGAATCTTTAAAAGTCGTAGGTGCATCTTGGCTGCAAGTTGCCCAATACGGCATTTTCCCGCAAGTATTGCCGCTAGCATTGGGTTATACGCTGTGGATGTTTGAGTATAACATCCGGGCGGCTTCGGTGTTGGGAGTGGTCGGCGCAGGTGGAATTGGCTTTGAATTGGTGAATTATATCAGAGCTTTTGAATACAACAAGGCAACAACCATGATGTTAGTGCTGTTAGTTGTAGTCACAGTGATAGATGTTATTAGCAGCAAATGGCGGCAGCGACTAGAAACAAAATAAGGACTGGTTTAGAAACAAAACAAGGACACGGCTATGCCCTGTCCTTGTTTTGTATTGTAGGGACACGGCTATGCCCTGTCCCCCATACCGCCGATATCCCGATTAGAATTCTTGCCGTTTAGAACAAGAACAATTCAGAATTACCGGAAACTCCCAAATTGACATCGACAGTTGCAAACAAACTGTTACCGCCAACAGTAGAACCGTTGCTATCGTAATACAGTTTAGTAGATGCAGACAAACTGTCGTAGATAGCCATGATCGACGGCCCGGTTAAAGTTGCTTCGAGCGCAGTTACAGAAACTGTACTGCTGTAAGCGTAGAAACTCGAACCCAAAGGCCCAGATCCGGTTGTAAACGCTGCAAAACCAGTTTTGTCGAGGTTAATTACATCATCAGCAATGCTGTAATTGGTAATTAAATCCCCGCCGCCAGCAGTAGTTCCGCCGAACACAAACACGTCCAAACCAGCACCGCCGTTGAGAACATTGGTTCCCAAACCACCGATTAAAGTGTCATTCCCGATGCCGCCGTTGAGAGTATCGCTACCGCCACCGCCGAAGAGGCTGTCGTTACCATCGTCGCCGGAAATGCTGTCGTTACCCAAACCGCCGTCGAAAATGTCGGCACCAGAACCGCCGCTCATGAAGTCAGCAAACTGAGTACCAGTGACGCTGTTAGCACTGTCATTGCCGGTAAACAACACAGGCGTGGTGAAGTTGTAACCGCCAGCACCTGAACCGAAATTGTTAAATGCCGTCGGGAAAGTATTTCCAGCAGCAGTTAAATCGGCAACACTACCAGTATTAGTAGAAGTACCTGTGGGAGAAGATGCGATCGAACCTGTGAATACAAAGTCCGTCGTTCCCAAAGTCCCAGCAGCAGTACCCAAATTAGCAATCAAGGTAGAACCACCAGCTACGGTACCGTTCGAGTCAAAATACAACACTGTTTCGTTCGCAGCATTCGTAAAGGCGAAGAAACCAGCAGTTGTAGAATTGCCCAGGGCTTTAGCTTGTGCAGCTTCCAAAGAGGCATAACTGCCGCCGGTGAAAATCACTAACTCTTTGCCAGTAATGTCAGGAGAAACCCCGCTCACACCGTCAAAGTTTGTCGTAGTCAAATTGCCGAAAGCGTTGGCGCTAAACTGCAATTTGTCAACCCCAAAGGCAAAGTCAGTAATCGTATCAGGGCCTTCACCGTTGGCTTTGTAAACAAAGATATCCGCACCAGCACCGCCTGTGAGAATATCTGCACCGCTACCGCCAGTGAGGATGTCAGCAAACTGAGTACCAGTGACGCTGTTAGCACTGTCATTGCCAGTAAACAACACAGGAGTGGTGAAGTTGTAACCGCCAGCACCTGAACCGAAATTGTTAGATCCGATCGGGAAAGTGTTCCCAGCAGCAGTTAAATCGGCCACGCTACCAGAATTAGTAGAAGTACCCGCAGGAGAAGTTGCGACCGAACCTGTGAATACAAAGTCCGTCGTTCCCAAAGTCCCAGCAGCAGTACCCAAATTAGCAATCAAGGTAGAACCACCCGCGGAGGTACCGTTCGAGTCAAAATACAACACTGTTTCGTTCGACGCATTCGTAAAGGCGAAGAAACCAGCAGTTGTAGAATTGCCCAGGGCCTTAGCTTGTGCAGCATCCAAAGAGGCATAACTGCCGCCTGTGAAAATCACTAACTCTTTGCCAGTAATGTCAGGAGAAACCCCGCTCACACCGTCAAAGTTTGTCGCAGTCAAATTGCCGAAAGCGCCCGCGCTAAACTGCAATTTGTCAACCCCAAAGGTAAAGTCAGTAATCGTATCCGGGCCTTCGCCTGCTGCTTTGTAAACAAAGATATCCGCACCAGCACCGCCAGTCAGAATATCTGCACCGCTACCGCCAGTGAGGATGTCAGCAAACTGAGTACCAGTGACGCTGTTAGCACTGTCATTGCCAGTAAACAACACAGGAGTGGTGAAGTTGTAACCGCCAGCACCTGAACCGAAATTGTTAGATCCGATCGGGAAAGTGTTGCCAGCAGCAGTTAAATCGACAATGCTGCCAGAATTAGTAGAAGTACCCGCGGGAGAAGTTGCGACCGAACCTGTGAATACAAAGTCCCCCGTTCCCACAGTTCCAGCAGCAGTACCCAAATTAGCAATCAAGGTAGAACCACCGATGGAGGTACCGTTCGAGTCAAAATACAACACTGTTTCGTTCGACGCATTCGTAAAGGCGAAGAAACCAGCAGTTGTAGAATTGCCCAGGGCCTTAGCTTGTGCAGCATCCAAAGAGGCATAACTGCCACCTGTGAAAATCACTAACTCTTTGCCAGTAATGTCAGGAGAAACCCCGCTCACACCGTCAAAGTTTGTCGCAGTCAAATTGCCGAAAGCAGAACCAGCAAACTGCAATTTATCAACCCCAAAGGCAAAGTCAGTAATCGTATCACCGCCTTCACCGTTGGCATTGTAAATAAAGATATCCGCACCAGCACCGCCAGTCAGAAGATCTGCACCGCTGCCGCCGTTGATAATGTCTGCACCGCTGCCGCCGTTGATAATGTCTGCACCGCCACCACCGTTGATGATGTCTGCAAATTCAGTACCGGTGACGCTGTTAGCACTGTCATTGCCGGTAAACAACACAGGAGTGGTGAAGTTGTAACCGCCAGCACCTGAACCGAAATTGTTAGATCCGATCGGGAAAGTATTCCCAGCCGCAGTTAAATCGACAATGCTGCCTAAGTTAGTGGTAGTGGGAGAAGATGCGATCGCATCTGTAAATACAAAGTCCGCCGTTCCCAGATTGCTAGCAGCCGTACCCAAGTTCGCAATCAAGGTAGAACCACCGATGGAGGTACCGTTCGAGTCAAAATACAACACTGTTTCGTTCGACGCATTCGTAAAGGCGAAGAAACCAGCAGTTGTAGAATTGCCCAGGGCTTTAGCTTGTGCAGCTTCCAAAGAGGCATAACTGCCGCCTGTGAAAATCACTAACTCTTTGCCAGTAATGTCAGGAGTTGAACCGGTAACACCGTCAAAGTTAGTCGTAGTCAAATTCCCGAATTCGCTGGCTAAAAACTGGAATTTATCAGTTCCCGCCTTAAAGTCGGTAATTTTATCGCCGCCTTCTTTAGTTGTCCTGTAAACAAAGAGATCCGCACCAGTGCCACCGCTTAGGACATCGGCACCGAGGTTGCCGGTGATGGTATCGTTGCCGTCGCCGCCCTGGAGGGTATCGTTTAAATTGCTGCCGACAATGTTGTCATCGCCTGCTAAACCATCGAAATTAACTGCGGTCGGAGAATTGCTGAAATTCACATTGTCAGGGCCGGCAGTACCCACAGGAACAGTTAGTGGCGGGCCGGTAAAGACAAAGTTAGTGACTTGCAGGCGAATTTTCAACGAGAAACTAGCCACAACTTCAAAGCGCGTCCCAACATTAAATACCAGCACGGAACGGCCTGTCTCGGCATCTGTAAACTGACAGAAAGTAGGCGTGTCTAGGTTGCCGCCCAAAGCTGCAAACCGCGCTTGCAAAGTGGCGATGCTAGTAACGCTGATATCGTCGGTGAAGTCGAGCAAATTAGCGCTGCCGATCGACCCAACAGCAGAAGTAGCAGTAATCACCAGTCGGGTCAAGCTAGAAACGCTGAGATTCGCAAAAGCAGCCGCAGAAAACTCTAAAAGATCGTCATCGACACTAAAGTCAGTAATTAAGTCAGCTTGTGCAACTGTTTTAATCTCTTGGCGGGAAGTGCGGTAAATAAAGCGATCCCTTCCATTACCGCCACTCAGATTATTGGTTCCCAAGCCGCCTTCGATACTATCATCGCCCTCATTTCCGGTTAATGTGTCATTGCCACTACCGCCGATGATTTTGTCTGTGCCGATGCCACCGTCGATACTATCATCGTCATCGCCGCCGTCGATATCGTCATCATCATCGCCACCTTTAATTTTGTCCTTGCCTAAGCCTCCTTTTATTTTGTTTTTGCCTTTACCACCTTCGATATCGTCATCGTCATCCCCGCCGTCGATATCGTCATCATCGTCGCCACCTTTAATTTTGTCCTTGCCTTTACCTCCGATTATTTTGTTTTTGCCTTTACCGCCGTCGATATCGTCATCGTCATCGCCGCCGTCGATATCGTCATCGTCATCGTCGCCTTTAATTTTGTCCTTGCCTAAGCCTCCTTTTATTTTGTTTTTGCCTTTACCACCTTCGATATCGTCATCGTCATCGCCGCCGTCGATATCGTCATCGCCATTGCCGCCTTTAATTGTGTCCTTGCCTTTGCCACCTTTAATTGTGTCTGCGGCATTACCGCCTGTAATGTCATCGCCCGCATCGCCGCCTGTAATGTCGTTAGCCAGCGTCGCGGAACCGACAATAACTTGAGCAAGTGTATTGCCAGCAAAATTAAAGATAGTTTGATTGAATGGCGGAGGAGTAATCACCCTCGAACCTGGAGTTGGAGTTGGAGTGGAAACATTGTTGTTGCCCGAAACATTAACTCCCAAAAAGTCGCCAGCAGTGAGAATGCTTGCGTTGACATTCAACAATAGCGCCAGCGCGAAGTTATTGACCCGAATTTCGGTGTTGACACCGACTTGTACAAACGTCAAGCTGCTAAAGTTCAAGTCACCAAACAGCAGAAACTTGTCGCTGTCGTCTGTGTAGTCAGTGATGACTGCACTTGCCCCAGAGGTACTGTTACTCACGACATAAACGTCAGATCCAGCACCGCCGACACAGGTATGGTTGCCAGTACCGCCCATCAGCGTATCGTTGCCGTCGCCGCCCATCAGCGTATCGTCGCCGTCGCCGCCGCCCATCACGCTGTCGTCGCCGTCGCCACCGTCTGCCATGTCATCGCCGTTGCCAGTAACGAGGGTATCGGTGCCTCCACCGCCCATTACCGTATCGTCACCGTCGCCGCCGCTAACGCTGTCGTCGCCGTCGTCGCCAGCACAGTTGTCGCTGCCGGCACCGCCGATCACCGTATCGTCGTCGCCGCCGCCGCTAACGCTGTCGTCGCCGTCGTCGCCGCTAACGTTGTCGCTGCCGCTACCGCCGGTCGCGGTATCGTCGCCGATGCCGCCGCTAACGCTGTCGTCACCGTCGTCGCCAGTCACGTTGTCGCTGCCTGCACCGCCGACCACCGTATCGTTGCCGATGCCGCCGCTAACGCTGTCGTCACCGTCGTCGCCACTGCAAACGTCGCTGCCTGCATCGCCGCTAACGCTGTCGTTATCTTTGCCGCCGTTAACTTGGTCGTCGCCGTCGCCACCGCTAACGTTGTCGTTGCCTGTGTCGCCCCTGACGGTATCGTTGCCTTCGCCGCCCTCACAATCGTCGTCGCCTTTGCCGCCGTAGACGCTATCGCTGCCGGTGCCGCCGTCAACCTCATCATCTCCTTCGTTGCCTTGCACCCAGTCATCGCCGTCATCGCCTTTGCAGATATCTTTGTCGCTGCCGCCAAAGATACTGTCGTTGTCTTTACCGCCGTTAATGGTGTCGTTGCCTTTGCCACCGTTAATCTTGTCTTTATCGCGATCGCCCTTTATTTCATCGTCGTCATCGCCGCCCTCGCAATCATCGTCATCTTTACCGCCGTAGATTTTATTTTTTTTGCCGGGGTTTCCTTTGATTTTGTCCTTGCCTTTCTTGCCGTATATCTCCTCGTTATCGCCGGTGGCGACAATTACGTCATCGTTATCAGTACCGAATAGGGTTCGGCGGCGATCGAGGCCGTTGCCATCATCATTGTCTAAGTCACCGTCATCTTTGTCGCCCGCACCTTCTTCGGGTACGCCTTTAAATTCAGCAATTGTGCTGTTATCGGCAGCACCTGTTTCGGCTGCGCCGTTTGACAGATCCGAAACTTTTCCGTTACCTGTGTTTTCGGAGATCGCTACCTTAATTAATTCCTTTAACTCGTCATCGGAATTTTCAGGGATGTTGTTGCTGAGAGTTATGTCAGAATTTTCTGTTTCATCTCGATCGGAAAAAAGTGTTCCCGATACATTTTTTTCTACCAACATTTCTTCGCCCATCGTTGATATTTCCCAAAAAATGGTAAGCTTCTTACAATCAATTTATCAGCAAACAGGAGACAGCAGAAGAAAAAAAATCTAACTTCATACTTTCGCCTGTTTTAGGAGCTGGTGTCCCGATCTTTACTATTATAGATGCCACCTAAACTGCAAGGTTTTTTTTCGATCGGTTGCGAGTTTTATTTTCGGCAATTCCACTCTCAAATTAATTGCTCCGCCACATACACTGTAAGTGCTGCGCCCAAGCGCATATCTTTTGAGATGTTCTCCGTAATTTCTACAGTAAGCTGCGCCGAGTTGCGCCGATTTGTAGATGTTCTACGTAATTTCTACAGTGAATTAGCTGAATTTAAACTCGCAACTGACAACTCCCAAATAACTCCCCAAAACCTTTATCCCCAAAATTTTACCCTTGCTTTTTTTGCGAGCGAGCCTGGGTGCATTGAATTTTTGTAACACTCCCAGGTCTGACAAATCCTTCCCTGACTTAGGATTTGAATTTCTTTACTAAACGACTGCACCCTCCTAATTTTAGTTCCTGATGATTAATTAGAAATTTAGATAGTTCGCCCGGGCAAATATTTGTTTTAATTTTCAGTGGCACAATTTTCTCTCGCTTCGACCGAGCCGATCGAACTGAGAAAATTATGTTTTTAGAGTAAAAAAACAGCTATCCAAAAACCTATCTCAAGACAGATGGTAAAATTTCGCAACGAACAGGAATAAAAGCAGGAGTTGTTTTTGGTAACAGTTGCAAGCTCGAGCGGCATTTTGAGCGGGAATGACACACGGCGACGCTGAGGAACTCGGTTGCTGTGTAGAGGCTTCGCTGCCAACGTCAATATGTCTGGGAGAAACCAGCTTGATGAGCCTGAGTCCTGTAGATGATAAAAATGATTGTTGTTTGAGAGGAGGGGAATAATTAGATGGTCGTTGTATTGTTGAGAATTCTTAGCTCCTTAACTTGATTTTTGCTGCTTAACTTTAACTAGATTAAGACAGTTAAATTTAAAACATCTATATAACATGAAAGTGGTAAATTAGCAAGACTCGATTAGCAATTATTGATGGTTAACTATCGATTACCGATCGCCCCTGAGGTCTTACGGATGAGGGCGGAGACCTTACGGATGAGGACCCAGCGCTGACCAATTCATTAATTGACACAAAATCAAGATTTCAGATGGGGGGTTGGTGGTACAGGATAAGCGGTTGAGACCGATCGACCCATCGCCACAAAAAAAAAATTACTCAACTTTGCCTCCGGTATTGCCCTGAAACCGGTTGGCGAGAGCCGAAGTAATTTTAATAAGAACTAGAGATCCGCCTGGTAAAGTGCCTCCAATTTAACTTTACTCAGCAATGAGAAACTCAAGTTCGCGACGAATCTAAAGGGGTCTGCGGTAGAGGTGCAAAATGTTAAAGATAGCAAGATTGGAGAAAATTCGGCTTTCACTGAGCCACAGGGCAATCAAAACTAATAAACTGTTATTAAAGTACAAGTTTTATAGCCTCAAAGTGTTTGAACAAATATATTTGACCTCAGCGTTCGCCCGATCGGGGGAAGCGCATTCAAAAACTTTGATTGAAAGAGTAAAAATTAGTTTGCCGGTCGCTATTGCTAGCGACAAAAACGCAGGCAAGTTCAGAATTAAGGCGGGAGGGCGCTAAATCGGTGAGCCAGGAATTTCAACTCTCAGTCACCCCTGTTGGGGACGATGAATATCTAGTGCGGACAGAAAGGGTTGCACCCGGTGTACCCTTAGCAGAAGAACAAGTCCGCTGGCCGATCGACGAATGGCTGGCACTGTCTGCTCAACTGATGAACGACCCGCTGGTGGGCTTGCTCCAAGGAAAAGTATTACAGGGAACCAGTTTGGCCGGTCGCGGACTCTCGCGCTCGGGAAACAACTCAGCGCCGAATTTAGTAGCCCTCGGCCAACAATTATACAGCGGGCTGTTTCAAGGAAACTTGCGCGATAGCTGGACTTGCGCTCAAGGCATCGCCCAGCACCGCCGAGAAGTGCTGCAACTGCGGCTCGGACTCAAAGGCCGGCGCTTGCCGCGGCTGCCCTGGGAAGTTCTGCACGCGGGCGATCGCCCTTTGGCAACCGGCACGGATGTCGTGTTTTCCCGCTACCAACCAGGTACAAGTTTGTTCAAACAAACCCGGATACTGCCCAGCAGCGGGCCGCTAAAAATCTTAATGGCGATCGCCTCTCCGGGCGATCGAGACAGCTTGCAGCTCAAGCGAGAAGTGTTCCACCTGCAACAAGAACTCCAAAACCGCACCGCTAACCCCCTCAAAAACAGCCCCCATTCGGAAATTCAACTGACTATTCTCGAACAGCCCGATCGAGAACAGCTTACCCAAGCCCTAGAACAAGGACAGTACCAAGTCCTGCACTACGCAGGTCACAGCAACTTAGGTTCCAGAGGTGGCGAACTCTACCTAGTCAGCAGCCGCACCGGCTTAACCGAAACCTTGAGTGGCGACGACTTAGCTGGATTGCTCGTTAACAACGGTATTCAGATGGCCGTGTTCAACTCCTGCCGCGGTGCCTACGGCGACCCCTCAGAGATCGCGGACGACAGCCCGGAACGCAACTTAACCGAAGCTCTAGTCAAGCGGGGCATTCCGGCAGTGCTAGCAATGGCAGAAAGCATCCCCGACGATGTAGCCCTGACTCTGACGCGGCTGTTTTACCGCAACCTCAATCAAGGCTATCCAGTCGATCTCAGCCTCAGCCGGGCCAGAGCCGGACTAATTTCTGCCTACGGTTCTCACCAGTTATACTGGGCTTTGCCTATTCTTTACCAGCACCCGGACTTTGACGGCTATCTGACCGGCGCGCCAGCCCACAGCGCGGCATCCGGTTCTATGGTGCAAATAATCGGGTCGGGAACGCCGCCGGCGGTCGCGGGTACAGAATGGAAGGCACCGTCTTCGCTTTCGGCGATCGCCCAGTACCCGCCAATGCCCGCCAATCGATCGCATGAGTCAGACAGTTCTGACGGCGAAGTCTGGGAATACTTTCCGGATCAATTAAAAGATCGCAGGGATTGGGTTCATCAGAACGATCGACCCGACGCTGCTAATTCATCCAACTCGCCGAATCCTGAGTGTTCGGTTAGCCAAGCAAATCCCACCGCAGCAGGGACTCAGAAACCGTTAAAAAAACCGGGATTGAAAAAATCTGTGGCCCTGATGCTTTGCTTGTTGCCCGTTGCTTTGAGTGCTGGCTTTTTTGGATGGCGCTACTCGCACCACCGAAGCACGAAACCGGAAGAGTTACTGCCTGCAGTACGGACTCCGCTGTCGCAAAATTACATCCAACAACGTCACTAAAAGCGATCGCCTGCGCGGACTGCTTAGTTTAGATCCGCTTGCCCTGGCTCCAAACGGGGTGCAGTTTTTGCTGGCAATTTGCGATCCGCTGCCGCTGGAAAAGTTATCAAAAGTATGCGGCTCGATCGAATCTCCGACTTACGCTCATCAAGCCGGTTTCTACCCCAAATAAGCAGCAGCACAACCAAGCGTCTAGGAAGAAACCGGGTTTCTCGTCGAGAGAGTAAGTCCGGGATTGCTTGATGCAGTATTCGTCAGTTAATTTTAGATTTTAGATTTTAGATTTTAGATTTACTCTACAGATGAATCTGGCAGCTTGAACAACGGTCTAAAATTTCGATCTGTCAACGACTGTTGTCGGGGGGTGGTATCCGTTTTTGGGCCGAGTCATTCCGCAGCCGGAGCATTCGTCATTCGGCACAAGACAATAAAAGCCAGAGTTGTAACAATTAAAAACGTCCTTACCGTCAAGGCGGTTGCTATATTTCACAATAATTAATTATGGAAGCGGCTGTGAGTTTGACGCGCCCCTCCAGTTGGTGCATAAATTTTGAGAGTCTGGCAGTTTGCAGGCCACGAGTGGAAACCAGTACATTTCCACCGAAACTCCATGTCGGGAACCGCTGCTAATTTGTAGTGCATCAAACATTTAAGCAGTTGTGCATTTAACTCGGTCTTTTTCAATTCCCCTGTGGAAAGAACCTCAAATTCTCTGGCTTTGGGCCGGAGGAGGAAGATTTTCCCGAGAGTTGCCTAGAAATCTACTGATTCGCGGGGAAGCGTGAAGAGTAACGAAGCAATCTCGCCCGCTCGAAACTATTCCCCTCCTGGTGGCTGCGCGATGTTTCTGCCGCCGCGCCCATTGAGTCGGCTTTAAGCTAAAACCCGTTCAACGAACAGGTGAAATTTCCTTCAATTTTTACCGGATTGGCTTCCCCAGACTGCTTTCTGTGCAAGTTATATGCCGAACACCTTAATAGAAGATTGCTCGTTGGTATTTGGGGTTTTAAGGGGATTTCCCGCCCGAAAAACAGGGTTTATACCATTTTAGATTTTAGATTTTAGATTTTAGATTGAAGAATTGGGAATGACTTATTCCATAAGGGTTTGGAGCTTGCCTACAGTTGGATTCTTTTTGTAAACTGGTGCGTGCAAGTAGCTGGCAGGGGCACCCTTGAACAAGTGCTGCCTCCCCTTGTTGAGGTAAAAGTTAACCCCGGCCGGTAAATGCTTTCGGCAGATTTGCAGCGGCCGCGCTCTAGGTATTTCGATTCATGGCTGTCTTGTTTTTACCTTGACCGCAGACTCGATCGGGGATTGGTGAATGCAGGGAACAGACTTTACTGTAAAAAAGTAAAGCATTTAATTTGCGACAATAATTCCCCGCGCGATCGCAAGAGAGGCTTACACAAGCATTTGGGCCGCGAGGAGCAAATTGATCGCCCTTCGAGCATCCTTACTTGCACCCCCCGTCTTCAGGCTGCAGAAATTTATCCAGAATCTTAATATTCAGAATTATTAGTATTGACAGTGAAACAAAGTTAATCTAATGTGTTGTAATTGATATAAGTAAAGTCCAATAAGCGAGGTACGGTCAATGGCAGAAACAGCTACAGCACCCTTAACAGGAAAAGGTCTGCTTCAAAAAATCAAAGGCAGTGATTTGCCGCGCAGAGAACTTGCAAAGCTTTGCGGCTACTTCACGGTCAGCAAAAGTGGAGAAACCCGGATTAATCTGGCTGAGTTTTACGATGCAGTGTTAGCTGCTAAGGGCATTGAGCTAGAGAAGTCGAAAGCAGACGGACGCGGACGAGAAGCGAGTTATCGAGCTAGCGTTCACAAGAATGGCTCGATCGTGATCGGGGCAAATTATACCCAAGAAATGGGATTAAAGCCGGGAGACGAGTTTGAAATTAAGCTCGGATACAAGCACATTCGCTTGATTCAGATCGATGTGGACAGACCGGATGTGGATGTGGATGATGAAGAGGAGGATACAGAAGAATAGAGCCGATGGCGATGCAGTCAGCCGATAGCAAGGCGACTGGATTTGGCATTCGCTACAGGAGTATTTGCGCGCCACCCTTCGATTGAACTGATGAGCTGTCTTGACTATTTCTATTTTCTCTTGTCCCGCAAAGACTACAGTGCCTCTGAACTTCGCAAAAAGGGGCAAGAGAAAGGTTTTGGCAATGAGGAAATATTGGAGGCGATCGCGCAAATTCAAGACCGCGGCTATCAGTCTGACACTCGCTTGGTGGCAAACTCGATCGCCTCTGCAGCAGGCAAATACGGGAAATCGGCCATCAAGCGCAAGTGCTTGCAAAAAGGAATTACCAGCGATTTGTTCGAGCAAGTCTGGGAAGAAGAAATCGCCGAAAATCAGGACTCCGAAGCAGAAAAACTGGCCGAATTAAAAGCCAAAGTCATGCGAAAATACAAGATCGATACTTGGGGTAAAGCCGATCCGAAAACCAAGGGCAAAGTCTTGAATTACCTGCAATACAGGGGCTTTAATGCCTTTGAAATTTGGCGGCAGTGGCAAACAGAAGAAGATGACGAGTAAATAGTAGGGCCAAGCAAATAGATGCGGCTCAGATAGGCAAGCACAACTGCATGGCTGCCGACGGGGCTAAAGTGTAAGTTCTGAGTTTTTGTAAATGTATGTCAATCCTCAGGGTTGACTCAATAAGATTCGTACATCTGCCGGTGTCTGGCTAAAAGCTCGAGATATTTCTCGTTGATTTTGGCCAGCATCCATTTTTCTTGAAAAATGGCCGCCGATTCTGCTTTCACCGGATCTGCTTGTAGCGGCAAAATGTCTTTTCGAGCTGCGCTTTGCTCTGCAACGGACTTCAGCTTCTGAGGGTTTTGCTGGTATTTTCGCCCGCTTTTGTGGTTAGCGTAACGACGCGATCGAGTATACCCCATCTGCAAGAACTTGCGGGCCATGTCGGCTCCCACAAAATCTTCCCGATCGAGATACTCTAAAAACAAGGAGTAAATTTGGCTGCTCGACTCCCTAGCAATTTCAGGAGTCTTAAATCTCCAGAAAGGCAGAATTTCTCCTTTGTAGGGTTCCACCAACAGCACTCCCTGTTCTCCTTTCCCTATGCGATAAAGTTCCGGGTGCTGTCGAAAGTCGATGTTCTTAAAATCCAAAGAGTAGTCGAACTGCTTCATCGGGCATTTTCTGTTCTATCTGGAACTATAGAAGCCCGGGGTTTACCTTCGTCTGGTTGGGTATAAACCCAGGCCCAAGCAATCAAGACGGCTTGAAAAGGCAGCCTGAACCAATACAGTAATTGGTTGTGGGGAATCCCTTCTATGGGAATGTTGTTGACGGCTTGATTGATATTAGCTGGAAACACGGCAATAAACAAGGCAATTAATCCCCACGCCGCCGCCCTGCTCACAGGAGGAACTAACAGCCCAATTCCTCCCAAAATCTCGAAAAAACCGCTGATATAAACCAAGGCTTCCGGGTAAGGAAGCTGGGGCGGCACAATTCTGATAAAAGGTGCGGGTACTGCAAAGTGCAGCACGCCTACAATACTGATAGCTACTGCGAGGATAACTCGCCAAATTTCTTTTTGACTTTTCATGGGCAATCGGTAATTAATAATTGTTAACTTGCTGCGATAATGCTTGCCAAAGTTCGCTATCTGCGATCGAGATCACAAGAAAACTGAGGCCTAAAATTTCCAACTTTCCGGGGTTTGTCTACTCTTGCTGATGGCTGTAACGATTTTATTTCGTAGAAAAACCAGATTTCTGGGTAAGTCCCAGACAAGTTTTGGCAGCCCTAAACTCCAGGAAGCAAGAACTGGAATTGAAGACCTGCGCGTTGACTGCCGAAAACAGATAGCACGCGTTTTGATAACAAGATTTTAATGTCTAGTTCCCCGCTGCTGCCTCTATCTTCGGGTAGTAAAATCTGATTTTTGTTCCGGCTCTGGCTCCGTCAGCAGCCAAACCAGGGGGATTTTCTCGCTCTACAAATGCGCCACAGCTTAATTTTAAATAAATCATCGCGGGAATTGATGAGTGCGATTGCTGTTAAATTTGACCTTGCCTTGCAGGCAATTCGGGAGCATCTCATATTTGTAAAAACACTTCTTCTGGCTCCTTCCTTCTTCCTCTTTCCTTCTGCCTGCTGCCTCCTGCCTGCTGCCTCAAAACAGAGATTTCTACTTTGGCTGCTTTCATTGAGATGCTCCCGGCGATTTCCTACCCTTCACCGAAGGCACGCGCGTTCGGGATAGCTTCGCTCGCGCGTACCTTAATGAGACTAATTAATGCGAGTAATTTGTCAATAACTTTTAGAATTATTTAATATTTGCGCTTTGAGAATTATTTGCAGAGGTAATTCCGGAACGCTCTGTAATTAAAATTACCGTCTCAATTTTGGGTTTTGTCAACTGCCCAAAGATGTTACAATGGATCAAATTATAGAATTTGCTAAAAAGTCGATCGCCGTAGCAACTGCCAAATCATCCTGCGGGAATTCAAGATTATCACCAACGGCAGGAACTTTTTAGCCACAACATTATTCAAAAAGATTGAGCCTCCCAGCGCTGTGTCATTTTTATCTACACGCAAGCAATCACCGACGACCATGAACACCTCACTTAACAACTCTAAATTTCGCCTCAACCGGATGCTGCGGCAATCGCTGTTCGCAGGCATCATTTCCGCAGCAGCTTTGGCTAGCGGATGGGCGCCCGGTTTGTACGCACAATCCCCAAGCCTCGTTTTCGGAGCAGCAGCCCAAGCTCAAGACATTAGCAACGAGGAAATTACTAGCTACGCTCGCTCTGTATTGGCAATCGAACCCAAACGGCTGGGAGCCTCTCAAGAAATTAAAGGAATAGCAGGAGGCTCGGTGCCGCGGGTGGTGTGCAACGAAACTAGCCAAATCAACAGGCTATCTGGAAATGTTCGCGGTATTGTGGTAAATTACTGCGATCAAGCTAAAAAAATTATCGAAACCAATGGTTTGACAGTTAGTCGCTTCAACCAGCTCACTTTGCTCCAGCAAGCCAATCCGGCAGTCAAACAGCGAATTCAAGCGGAACTGCTGCGGCTGCAACAACCGAGCAATCAATAAGCTTGAGAGTTTGAGTCTTTCTTCCTCTCCCGTTCGATTGTTCGAGTGACTAGACGGTAGGCAAAAATATTTGAAAAAATGGCGATCGTCTGTAATAAAGTGCTTGACAAAATAACTAAAATTTGGTATGCAGACAAGAACGGGAGCGGTTTAGAGAGATGACTATTTTCCCACTCGGTGTAAATTCCCATTAAAGAGCAAAAAATATTCCTCAAAAACTAGATGTGCAGTGAATTGCTCTGAGGAATAGAATATAAAAATGCTAACTTTCACAAAACATTTGCCTGCAAATCCCGATGCTATTGTCAGCTTTACTTTACCGATGACAGCCGACGATCGCACTCGCAGCCGCCACCGGTTCGAGACAGATACGGGGGAAAGGCTGCACCTGAATTTGCCCAGAGGTACGGTACTGCGCGATCGAGATTTATTGCAGTCGGAAGACGGTAACTGTTTGGTACTGGTAAGTGCAAAACCCGAACCGGTGCTGACAGCGCGGGCATCAAGTCCGCTGCTACTGATGCGGGCGGCTTATCATTTAGGAAACCGTCACATAGCTTTAGAAATTGCCGATAATTATTTAAGACTTTCTCCCGACTCTGTGTTGCAGGGAATGCTCGAAAAAATGGGTTTGGAAGTAACAGAGGAAATTGTGCCGTTTCAGCCGGAAATGGGCGCTTACGGGCACAGCCATTAGATTTTAGATTTTAGATTTTAGATTTTAGATTTACTCCCACCGATGAGTCCGAGGGCTGATGACTAAATTGCTTTCGGCAATTCAAGAAGCAAGAAGTCAATCGATTTTAGATTTTAGATTTTAGATTTTAGATTGAAGCATTGACCCCACGGATAAATTCGGGGGGCAAGTTTCTCGGATACAGATTTTTTATTTGTGGACGGAGGAATCCGGGGGCTTGTATCCTGGATGCTTTCGGTCAACAGTCAACAGTCAACAGTCAACAGTGAACAATCAACTTTTATCTTTGTTGCAGTTAGCTTTTGCACCTGTGGGAGCTTATAGTTATTCTGAGGGAATCGAAAGTCTGGTAGAAACCGGTGCGATCGACAGCGAGATTACTTTGAGGAATTGGTTAGAAAATTCGCTGCAATTCGGGGCTGTGCGAGTAGAAGCCGCTGTGGTGGTACGCGCTTTGAGGGCGGCCCAGATAGGGGATTTGACGGCTTTGAATTACTGGAATGCTTGGGCGACGGCTACTAAGGAAACAGAAGAGTTGCGCTTGCAAAGTTGGCAAATGGGGCGCACTTTGGTCAGGTTGATGCTCGATTTGCGTGAAGCGAAGCTATCCCGCAGGGAATCGCCCGTTTCTTCTGGGTTAACAACAAGTGTAAAAGATTTGGTGGAATTTGGCGGCAATCCGTGCAATTTTGCGATCGGCTTTGGCATTGCCGCGGCAAGTTGGCAGATTGAAGAGGAAGCGGCAGTGTTAGGATATTTGTACAGTTGGGCTGCCAATTTGGCGAGTGCGGGCGTGAAACTGATTCCCCTCGGTCAAACAGCCGGTCAACAGTTACTGTTAGATTTGCAGTCTCAAATTAGCTGTACGGCGCAAGAAGTTTTAAAATTAGAAGATGATGAGCTTGGTAGTTGCAGTTGGGGATTAGGACTGGCTAGCATGGCCCACGAAACTCAGTACACTCGGTTGTTTCGCAGTTAAAAATTAGAAAATCTAAAATCGCTATGGGTGCTTTTCGTGTAGGAATTGCTGGGCCTGTTGGTTCGGGGAAAACAGCTTTACTGGATGCTTTGTGCAAAGCGCTGCGACAGCAATACCAGATTGCGGTTGTTACTAATGATATCTATACTCAGGAAGATGCCCAGTTTTTGGTTCGGAGTCAAGCTTTAGAGAGCGATCGAATTTTGGGCGTAGAAACGGGAGGCTGTCCCCACACAGCCATCCGCGAAGATGCTTCTATTAACTTAGTAGCGATAGAAGAGTTAGAACAAAAATTCACTGATTTAGATTTAGTATTTGTCGAAAGCGGCGGCGATAACTTAGCTGCCACTTTTAGCCCGGAGTTAGTAGATTTAACAATTTACGTAATCGATGTCGCTGCGGGCGATAAAATTCCGCGCAAAGGCGGGCCAGGAATTACTAAATCTGATATGTTGGTAATTAATAAAACAGACCTCGCCCCTTTTGTGGGAGCAGATTTAGGCGTGATGGAACGAGACGCGAAAAAAATGCGCGGGGAGAAACCTTTTGTGTTTACTAACTTGAAGACCCAAGAAGGATTAGAATCGGTAGTTAACTTTGTTAAGTTGAATATGGCATAGATTGAGAAAATATAGTATAATGTAAATTAAAGTGAGACGGCTCGCAATTCCCCGTGAAAACGTCTCCAGACAAATATAGTCTGCTTGAGTCGCGGGAGTATCAAAAAAATCTCGTTCTAGTTTTGCCGTTTAATGACTACCAAGTAAGTTATGCTGAGTTGTTATGATGCAGCCGAATACTTTTTGGCTCAGGCAAGTGAAGATGCTGGCGATCTGATATCTAATCTCAAGCTTCAGAAATTGGTTTACTATGCTCAAGGCTTTCATTTAGCTTTGTACGATGAACCGCTATTTCCTGAAGCCATAGAAGCATGGACTCACGGGCCCGTTGTTCCTGATTTGTACCGTCACTATAAAAAGTATGGTACTGGTGCAATTCCTTGTCCAGAATATATAAACTTTTCGATTTACGACGAAAAAACTAAGAGCCTGCTTGATGAAGTTTACTCTGTGTTTGGGCAGTTTGCTGCATGGAAGTTAAGCAACATGACACACGAAGAATATCCCTGGAAACTTGCTGCTCAAAATAGCGGAGAAATTACTCATCAATCCCTGAAAAAATACTTCAAGACTCAACTCAATTGTGAAGAAGCATCTTAAGGCAAATCAACGCCAAGAAAAAGGGAAAAGGATTTCACCTAGAGAAATTGTTGATTTACCGCCTGAGCAGGAGTCACCTCTATTTTCTTTGCGATACATGAATAAAGATTACTCTCTTTCTCAATGCACAAAAGATGAAAAGGCTGCTTTTGCAGATACGCTCTACAAATTAAATCAGCTTACCTGGAGTGAGATTAATGCTTGTCCCCGTCACGGATTAGGCTACGAGAAGATAGCCCGAAGTTCCATTAGAGCACCTATTCCCAGCCATCTTAAGGATGATGTAAATTTTATTGCTTTTCGGTTTTGCGGGAAGGCTCCGATGGTTGGTTATCGGGATGGGGCTGTGTTTTATGTTATTTGGTTGGACAGGGGTTTTACGCTTTACCCTCATTAAAAAGAACTCGTTAAATTAGTGGCGGTGTCCAATTTTCGCTACCGCACCAGCAATTCCCTGACCAAATTAGCCAAACGTTCTGTACTGTCTGTCACCGCTAATTGAGCAGCAGCTTTAGACATTTTTTCCAAATATTCGGCATCTCTTAACAAATACAACACTTTGCTTTGCAACACATCTGCTGTCAGTTCGCTTTGACGGAATACCACGGCGGCGCCGGCTTTAGCAAATACTTCCGCATTAAATCTTTGGTGGTCGTCAGCGGCGTGAGGAAAAGGAATTAAAATAGAAGGTACGCCCGTCACTGCTAATTCTGTCAGAGCACTCGCGCCCGATCGACTAATTGCTAAATTTGCTCGCTGCAACAAACTCGCTACATTGTCGTAAAATGGCATTGACAAATATTGCTCGTGTTTCAAACTCTCAGCATCCGGGTCATTATTTCCGGTGAGGTGAACCACCCAAGCACCGGCATCAAACCAAGCCGGAGCACACTCGCGCACTAACTTATTCACTGCGACAGCACCTTGAGAGCCGCCCATGACTAAAATTACAGGTACACTGTCAGGAATTGGCAAATTTAGAGGTTGGCGAGTCAGGAATTGCGATCGCACCGGTGTACCAGCAACCACAGTTTTCGCGCGGGGTAAATGCTGGGCTGCGGCTTCAAATCCGATCGCCACAGCAGTGCACAAAGGACTAAACCAGCGCGTCACCTTCCCCGGAATTGCATTAGATTCGTGGAGAATTACCGGCAAACCCAAAGAACGGGCCGCCAGAATTGCCGGTGCTGCAATGTAACCGCCGGTAGTAAACACTCCCTGAAAATTTCCCGCTTTGAGCAACTTCCGCACCTGAAGGATCGAGCCGGCGAGTCCGCCCAAAATTCGCAATGTACCGAGCCCAAATCCCTGCTGAAAGCCTTCGACAGCGATCGTGTGGAGGGGGTAAAGGGATGAAACTAACTCGGTTTCCATGCGGTCTGGGACTCCTAGCCATTCGATCTGACAGTCGTTCAACTGGCCAGCGGTGGCGATCGCAGGAAATAAATGTCCACCAGTGCCGCTAGCTGCAACCAACAACCGGAGGGGGGCTTTTGTCAAGGTTTTTGTTTCTTTTACAAGTACAAGTTCCACAGGTCGATCAATTTTATATTTGAGGTTTTAGATTATTATGCTTATTATTCCGGCAGTTTCAGCCAATTTTCAATCAGCAATCTAAAATTAGATTGTGCCGTGTCCCTCCTTCCGTTGTCAGTTTTCGTTGCAGGCGAACAGTTGCCCGCGCCACGACTCCTGACAAATAACCAAATTATCACCTAATGCGTAATTTTTTGAATTTAGTGCCAAGTGCATCTCAGTATTTTTCCAGCCGTCGGGACGAAAAAGCCGATCGGGCGATCGTTTTTGGCTTTAACTGCGGGCAGTCGATCGCTCAAATGTTGTTATGTTTAACAGTGGTAAGTGCTGGCGTGCTGCATCCTAGTGCGGCAAGAGCGATCGGTGCGATCGCAGCGACTCCCCAAACGATCGCCCAAACCCCTGCAAATGCGCCTGCCCCACTCACAAAAGTGCTAACAGAAATTGACGCAGCGGCCAACCGACGCGATGTCAAAGCAGTCATGGCATTTTACAGCCCGAATTTCACTCATTCTGACGGCTTAAACAGCCAAAGCATGGAAAAAGCCCTCACCCAACTCTGGGAGAGATATCCGAGTTTAAATTACCGCACCGATATCAAATCTTGGAACACCGAAGGTAGCGCGATTGTCGCAGAAACCGTAACTACAATTGCCGGCACTCACAAACAGGAGGGCAGAGAATTAACTCTCAAAGCTACCATCCGTTCTCAGCAGCGCTTTGAAGGTGAAAAAATAGTTAAGCAAGAGATTTTAGCAGAACAAACTCAGCTTAGTTCTGGCCAAAATCCTCCCACAATTCAAGTGAACTTTCCGGATCAAGTTAAGGTGGGCGAAGAGTACCATTTTGATGCCATTGTGCGAGAGCCGATCGGCGATGATATTTTAATAGGGACTGTTTTGGAGGAACCCATTAGCGAAAAAACCTTTTTTAATCCCTCAGAAGTCGAGCTGGAGTTGTTAAATTCCGGGGGAATTTTTAAAGTAGGTAAAGCTCCGGCTACGCCCGAAAATCGGTGGGTTTCAGCAGTTTTGATGCGACAAGGCGGAATTGCTACAGTTAGTGTGCGATTGCGGGTTGTCAAGTAATAAAATAGGTGTTATGGGTTATACCATTTTAGATTTTAGATTTTAGATTTTAGATTTTAGATTTTAGATTTAGATGGGAATAACTTATGAATTAAATGTTGGGAGCGCTGGTCTACAGTTGCATTTTTTAGGGGATGGTATTATTTGGGTAATTTTAGTAGTGGCGGGTTCAAGAAAATCTTGAAGAGAAATGACTGAAGTCCCTAAACTCGTCACTACAATAATTATGTTGAATTGACAGTATGAAATATCCAAAGCCTTATCTCATTAGTCATTCCCAATTCCCAAATCTAAAATCTAAAATCTAAAATCTAAAATCTAAAATCGTATGATTTCTATCCAAAATCAAATTGTTTTCATTACAGGTGCTAGTAGCGGTATCGGAGCAGCCTGTGCCAAGATATTCGCCAAAGGTGGAGCAAAACTAATTTTAGCAGCCCGCCGTCTTGAAAAGCTCGATCGACTGGCAAACGAACTTGTAGAAACAAAATCCATCGCATCGGCGAACGAGATTTATTTGCTAGAATTGGACGTGCGCGATCGCCCGCAAGTCGAATCGGCGATCGCTGCGCTTCCCGATGCCTGGAAAAACATAGATGTTCTCATTAACAATGCTGGATTGAGCCGTGGTTTAGACAAACTGCACGAAGGCAACTTTCAAGATTGGGAAGAAATGATTGATACCAATGTTAAAGGCTTGCTTTACATGACTCGCGCGATCGTGCCGGGAATGGTAAGCCGAGGCCGCGGTCACGTAGTGAATATCGGCTCAATAGCAGGCCGCCAAGCTTATCCGAAAGGTAATGTTTATTGCGCTTCCAAAGCAGCAGTGAGAGCTATTTCCGAAGGGTTGAAACAAGACCTTTTGGGAACAGCCGTGCGGGTGACGGAAATAGAACCCGGTTTGGTGGAAACAGAATTTAGCAATGTCCGGTTTCACGGCGATGCAGAAAAGGCCAAAAATGTCTATCAAGGATTAACACCGCTGACTGCTGACGATGTAGCCGATGTCGTGTATTTTTGCGCGACGCGATCGCCCCACGTCAATATTAGCGAAATCTTGCTAGTTCCGACAGACCAAGCTAGTGCAACTCTGGTTCACCGAAAAGAGTTTTGAGTTTTTAGTGGTAAGTGTCCGGATTGCGCTCGAATTCTCAGGAAGCTTAATTGGTAGATGCACCCTGATTAATTAACTCCCGACCAATTTTGGCCGGGTTTTTTTTTGCGATCGCACCCTTAGCCACAAATTATTCTAACTTCTGCCAAAGTGCCCTGAAAGAGGTGCTGTGAGGCGGGAGATTAAATTAGTAGATGCACCCTGATTAATTAACTCCCGACCAATTTTGGTTTGGGGTTTTTTTTTGAGCGATCGCCCGCCAGAAATTCTCCTAAATTATGCCAAAGTGTCCTGAAAGAGGTGCTGTGAGGCGGGAGACTAAATTAGTAGATGCACCCTGATTAAATAACTCCCGACCAATTTTGGCCGGGTTTTTTTTGATCTCGCACGCCCTCGCCACAAATTATCGCAAATTATGCCAAAGTGTCCTGAAAGAGGTGCTGTGAGACGGGAGACTAAATTAGTAGATGCACCCTGATTAAATAACTCCCGACCAATTTTGGTTTGGGGTTTTTTTTGCGGTATCGACGGTGATGCTGAAGAAACTTTGAGGTTGTCCGGATGGCGCTCGAATTCTCAGGAAGCTTAATTGGTAGATGCACCCTGATTAAATAACTCCCGACCAATTTTGGTTTGGGGTTTTTTTTTGCGGTATCGACGGTGATGCTGAAGAAAGTTTGAGGTTATCCGGATTGCGATCGAATTCTCAGGAAGCTTAATTGGTAGATGCACCCTGATTAAATAACTCCCGACCAATTTTGGCCGGGTTTTTTTTTGAGTTCGCACCCCAAACCACGAATTTTCCCAAATTTTCCCAAACTGTCCCGAACAGGTGCACCTCGAACCGGAGACTAAATTAGTAGATGCACCCTGATTAATTAACTCCCGACCAATTTTGGCCGGGTTTTTTTTTCGTATTGCAGCCAAAACAGCAAAATTTCAATAAATCAAGAATTATCTGCGTTAATCTGCGTGCATCTGCGGTTAAAAATCAAATTGATCCCGAACATCGTGCTAGCCACTGGAAAGTAAATAAAGATGCACCCTGATTAATAAACCCCAGCCAATTTTGGCCGGGGTTTTTTTTAGCTCAAAAGCTGCATTAACCAATTAGGCTAAATCGCCTCAAAAGACTGCACCTCAAGAACCGGGCCGATCATAGCAAAAGTCATCACATCCTTGCGGACTTCACCTTTAACACTGACTTTCAAACCAGCTTTTTTCAAGTCAGAAGGAGCATCCTTAAGTTCGTAAGTTTCCCCATCTTCGCCGACCAAAGCCCAAGTACCGGGACCCAATCCTTTGCGTTCAATTACACCTTTGACAGTAATACTCATGCCGATCGCACCTCTGTTTTAATTGCTAAACGCGCCAGTCCGAAACACAGTAAAGCATTGACAATCAAGAATGTTTGTGATACCAAACCAGTTCCCAATCCCCAGACTGCGGGAGACAGGAAAGCATTCACCGCTAAACTGCTGGCACAACCGATCGAAATTGCGATCGCGATCCACTTCCACTGTTGATGTCCCAACAGCAAAGCAATCAAAATCCCAGGAATCAAAACGCTAGCAAAAAAGGGATTCAGCATACTGCTGCCATTAATTGCGCCGCCGAGTTCGGGAATAGAACTGCCCATCACCCGCATCGGCCACTGCGGCAAGTCAAATACAAACAAGTTGCGGAGGAAAAAGAACCCAGAACTACCAGCCATCAAACCGCCGGAAAAGCCCCAAGTCCACTGGAACGGAAAATAATTCCGCATCAAGAAAGCCAGCAGGTAAGAACCGAGCACCATGGCAATTTTAGGCAACAGGGCGACTGCACCGCCGTCAATCCAAAAGCGGGGGCTGAGATAGCCGTTATCGCGCAGCCAGCGGAAGAAATCGCGGAAGTTGATTTGTCCGCGCTGGGCTAGCTGAACTGCTGCTGCTGCGTCGAGGTGTCCCGAACCAAAATGGTTTAACGGATCTTCAGCGACATTTCGCGAGGACTGCAAGAGTACGCTGCGAATTTCGTCGGGTTCTGTGATGCCGGAGGCCTTGACAAGGGCTGCAACGGCGGCAACGTGGGGAGAAGCCATGCTAGTGCCTTGGTAGCCTTCAAAGACTTCGGCACCTGTTTCCGGGTCGATCGTACTTTGGAGGATTTTGCCCATTTCAGAACCGCCGGGGGCTGCAATGTCAACCCCTGCGCCGAAATTGGAGTAAGAGGCTTTTTCGTCGTCGGGGCCGAGGGCGGAAACGCCGATGACGTGGGGATAGCGGGCGGGATAGGAAGCGGAACTCTCGCCGGAGTTGCCGGCGGCTGCGATGATGACAACGCCTTTAGAGTGGGCGTAGTCGATCGCCTCTTCCATTAACTGACTTTCACCACCGCCGCCGAGACTCATGTTGATTACATCTGCGCCGTTGTCAGCAGCAAATTTAATCGCTTCGGCGATGTCAGAAACCGTGCCTCCGCCGCTGCCGCTTAATACTTTCAGCGGCATTAAAGCTGCTTCGTAGGCGATGCCCGCGACGCCGTAATTGTTGTTAGTTGATTGGGCGACAGTACCTGCGACGTGAGTACCGTGGCCGTTGTCATCGTAGGCCTCGGCGCGATCGTTTACAAAGTCGTAGCCCGGTACAAATTTGGTTTCTTTTAAGTCAGCGACGGGACTAATGCCCGTGTCAATTATCGCTACTGTTGTGCCGCTGCCTTTGGTTTCGTTCCAGGCAGATTCTACGTTGATACTGCGGAGATTCCACTGCTTGGTATACATGGGGTCGTTGGGAATCTCGAAAGCGCTGTAGACGTAGTTGGGTTCAATGTATTCGGTATCTTTAGCCAAATTTGATTTTTTCAGGGCCTTTAGCAAAGTGCGATCGCCCTTAACAACATATACATTGTCGCCTGCTGAGAATTCGCTGTTGAGTTGCGGTGCGACTTGGTACTGTTGGGCGATCGCATTTACTTCTTTCGCAATCTCAGCAGCACCCAAATCTTCGCGGAAATCAAGCACAATCGAGTCGTAACTGCCTTGAGTAGCAAGTCCTGGGAAATTAGAAATCGCCCAGCCGAGCCCGATTAAAAATAAGCACAGAAGGAAAAACTTTTTCATGGCCGATCGTCCGTTTAGGGAAGGCTTGTTCCCCACAATAACCCAATTTTCACCGCCAGCGCCAGTTTTCCTTGCTGCGACTTGTGGATATCTCCCACGCGGGCTTTTGGTAGTTTTCGGCGGTGGCTGTTGCTCGAACAAAAATTGCTCTAATTTCTAGTTTAAATTGCAGAGCAAGTTTTAGGAGTTCAATTAATTGTATCATGATAGAAGATGACAAACAGAACAAGCGAGTATTTTCAACAAGGGTATTGCATGGAAAGAGGTTTAATGTGGCTGCCGCTGCTGGCAATTTTTATTTTTCTGGCTTGGGCTGGATGGAACGAGTATCAAAAGCTGGAAGCGTATCGCGTCTGGGCCGAACAATTCGCTAAAGCCAAGTACGATATTTATGCTGTACTCGGTCAAAAAGAAGACTGTTTAACTTGGGGAAAACCTACTCGCAGCGGGCCTGTGAATTTGCAAACTTTTTCTTTAAAAGACGTGCAGTCGCTGCGGTTGTTAGTCAACTCTCAGGCAGTTGATTTAGAGTCGCCGCCGAATTCTGGAAGTCCAATCGCCCTCGAATTTTTGTTGCAAGATGCTGCTGCGGTGCAGGTTCCTTTTACAGAAATTTCTCTAGCGACTAAATGGGGAAAGCACTTGCAGCAAGAATTGCAGCGCTTTAGGTAAAAACACTCTCCGGTGGGGCAGCGTATAAGATGTGAACTCTGCTGCTTTAAGTTACAAAAGTCTGTAAAGCTGGTAGTAGAAATAGAACTTACGCAACAAATCCTTTGAGCTGCTATCTATAGGGGTAAAGTGCGCACGGATCGCCCGGAGGACGTGAGTTCTGGCAGTAAGTAGTAGAGGTAGTGTCCCCGTGCCTAGCCCGCTAGTGTTCCGTGCGCACCTTACAGTTAAAATTATGGACCAGCGCGTCCTAAAACAGCTAAATTGCCAGCCCCCAAACCTGCGGAATGCAAACACAAGAATTTTTACAGCGCTATCAACAGGGAGAGCGCAACTTTGGTCACATTGACCTCAGCGGCGCTAGTTTAAGCGGTGTTAACCTGCGAGAAATAGACCTCACTGGTGCTAACTTGACCGGTGCTAATTTGAGCTGGTCTTTTTTGAGCAATGCCAAGTTGATAGGGGCTTGTTTGCGCCGCGCGGATCTCCGCAGTGCGGGGCTGGCTGGGGCGAATTTGAGCGGGGCAAATTTGAGCGGGGCAAATCTTGCTAAAGCGGATTTGCGCCTTGCTTGTTTGGAAGCAGCAGAACTCAATTGGGCAGCGCTGCCTGAAGCGGATTTGGGGGGTGCTAATCTTCAAAGAGTTAAATCTGACCAAATTAATTTTGCGGGCGCTAAACTCGACGGCGCGAAGTTGATGGCGGCGGAATTGATGGAGGCGAATCTCAACCGCGCCAGTCTTGTTGGTGCTAATTTAACTGGTGCTAATTTGCGGGAAGCGCATTTGGTGGAAGCGAATTTGCGAGCGGCAATTTTACTCGGTGTAAATTTGATTGAAGCTGACTTGAATGGCGCTCAAATGCGATCGGCAAATCTGGCGGGCGCTGACTTGCACCGAGCAGTGCTGGCGGGGGCTGATTTGACTGAGGCGGTGCTGGATAACGCTGATTTGAGTCGAGCTAATCTGGCGGGTTCTTATTTATTGAAAGCGAGTTTTAAAAAGGCGCTTTTGCTGCGAGCTAACCTGCAAGGAGTGTATTTGTTGCGGGCGGATTTGAGCGAAGCTAATTTGCGCAATGCTGATTTGCAAAAAGCTGATTTGAGCGGCGCTTATTTGATGGATGCGATGTTAGGTGAGGCGGATTTAAGAGAAGCTTGTTTGATTGAGTGCCGTTTGATTAGGACGAATTTGGAGGGGGCGCAGCTTACGGGCTGCTGCATTCAAAATTGGCAAATTCAAGATGTCGATCTGTCGAAAGTTGACTGTCGCTATGTTTTTACTCAGTTTGATTATACTGCGAAAGTTGCGGCAAATCGCTTGCCGGTCGATCGCGATTTTGAGTCTGGGGAATTGGGGCGGCAGCATCAAGAGGAAAGTTCGATTGTTGAGGTGTCTTTTGCTGAACCTCCTAATTGGGAGGCTTTGGTTTTTACGGTGCGTCGGGTGGAGTTGGAAAGCCGCGAACTAAAGTTGAACGTTCAATTTTTTGAGTCTGCTGGAGAACAACATTTACTGCGGCTGAGCGCGAACCGTTTGGTGAATGGCAAGATTTTGGGCGATCGTATATTGGCGCTTTATCCAGATATGCTGGAAAAAGTTTTAGCTAAGGGCGCTGAAATTTTGAGTTTGCTCGACTTGGCTGTTGCTAGGAACAGCGCGCAGCCGGAGCCGGGCCAAAAGGAAGTATTGCTCAGAAGACAGGAAATCTACCAGCGAATGGTGCGCCAAATTTCATTTATTTTGATGTCTCAGACGCCGGATAAATTTTCCGACAGCGTGCAGCGGCTGTTGGATTATTTGAAGCAGCAAGGTATCCCGACAGAGCAGATTCAAAAGAAAGTCATCAGTCAGGCGATCGTGCAGCGGGCCAAGCAAGACCCGGTGTTTCGGGAACAGTTACTCACGTGGGAAAAAAAGGCGTCCGATCGCGTTCGCTGTTCGATGATGGGGGAAGCGGTGCGGTATGCAATTACCCTTTTGATCGATTATTAACAGTTAATTTTTAACACTTGAAGCTGGAGAGCCGCTAATACCCGCACTTGCTCTTCTGCGTCGGAAACTGCAAGCATCGTGCAGCGGGCAAAGCAATAGCAAGTTTTTCGGCAACAGTGGCTCACGTGGGAGAAAACGGCTTCAGAGTGCGTTTGCTGTTCGGTAATGGGGGAAGCGGTGCCCTGTTGTGGGAATGAATACACACAAAATCTTACCCCCATTAAAAATCCTCCAACCGGATCTCGATTCAACTGTCCGGTTGATTAGGATATAGTTCAGTTTCGTCCTTCAAAAGCTTACACAACTTATCCAAATCTTTCTTACTATGTTCAATCAGTTTTTCACCTCGCTCCTCAAGGTGTTCAATATTACTGGGACTGGCGTTGTCCATTTGGTCGTGACCATTGTCACTACTCAATTGAAGTTGAAAACGATAGTAGTTTCTGTTCTCTCCTTCACTCACCATTAGCTGCTGAAGCTGAAACGCAACAGATTCGCTGTTACCATCTAAAACAACGTTAAGTAAGGGAAGTGCCCATTTGATTTGTCCCCAATTTTTGGCATCTCTATACTTATACCTCCTGGTTACTGATCCAGTACCTAAAGAAACAACAAGGGTATCCTTACGGTGTAGTTCTTCACGAGTCTTGTTCTTGTAAGAAATCATCGCCTCCATCATTGCAAGTGAGGAAGGATTATTTGCAAAAACTCCACCGTCTACCAAAGCGTAATATCCCTCATCGGTATTATGTCCCGTTTCGAGTTTGTAGGGTGGAAAGAATGTCGGTGCAGCAGAAGTTGCCATTGCTGCCTCCCACATTTTGAATCCGCTACATACTTTGCGGCTATGAATACTGTTGAGTTCCTCTGCGTCCGGATTGCTTGTAAAAAAAACTGGTGCTCTCAGTTCGATATCATAGCTCGGTATGAAAATTTTTCGTAATGCATCTTCAACGTTAGCTTCACCTATAGCAATCCTAAATGATTTACAAAATCTTATAAATTATAATACCTAGGGAGTATAATAATACTTGGATACTGGAA